>CAMDJM010000044.1 GCA_945900785.1 Akkermansia muciniphila | reverse complement strand
ACCAGAGAAGGCAGAGGGCGAGACCAAGCGTGAAATAGATGATAGGCTCACTGCGGAAGACTTCGCCCCAGGTCATGGTGCTGGAGGCCGCTTTGGGTTCGATGTAGACCTCGCGGGTTTCGGAGGCGGGCTGGCCGGCGCGGATGGTTTTGGTGAGATTCACCAGCATGATGACGTAGCCGGCGAGGTAGAGGGCTCCGCCGAAGGTGCGGGCCAGCATGAGCGGCTTGATGCGTTCGAGGGTTTCCACGAATTCATATTTGGGCAGGGTGCCGCTGGCGTTGGTGGCATTGAGCATGAGGCCCTGGGTGATGCCGGCGGCCCAGAGGGAGGAGACGTATAACAGGATGCCGGTAAGGCCAATCCAGAAGTGCATGTTGGCCATGGCGGTGCTATGCAATTTGGTGCCCCAGAGCCGGGGGATGATCCAGTAGAACATGCCGGCGGCCATGAAGCCATTCCAGCCTAGCGTGCCGGCGTGGACGTGGGCGATGGTCCAGTCCGTGTAGTGGGAGAGGGCATTGACGGCGCGGATGGAAAGGAGCGGGCCCTCAAAAGTGGACATGCCGTAAAACGTGATGGCGGCGACGTAGAATTTGATGACAGGATCGGTGCGGAGCTTCTCCCATGCGCCGCGGAGGGTGAGGAGTCCATTCAGCATGCCACCCCAGCTGGGAGCCCATAACATGAGGGAGAACAGCATGCCGAGCATCTGGAGCCAGCGGGGCAGGGAGGTGTTCAGCAGGTGGTGGGGACCGGCCCAGATGTAGATGAAGACGAGGGACCAGAAGTGGATGATGGACAGGCGGTAGCTGTAAACGGGACGCCCGGCGGCCTTCGGCAGGAAGTAATACATGATGCCGAGGATGGGAGTAGTGAGGAAGAAGGCGACGGCGTTATGCCCATACCACCATTGGACCAGACCATCCTGCACGCTGCCGAAGATCGGATAGCTGTGGACCCAGCTGGTGGGGATGGAGAGGTGATTGACAATGTATAACATAGCCACGGTGATGATGGTGGCAATGTAAAACCAGAGCGCGACGTAGAGGCTGGGTTCATTGCGGCGCTTCAAGGTCCAGAAGAAATTCCAGCCAAAGACGACCCAGATCAGAGCTACCGCGATGTTGATCGGCCAGATGAGTTCTGCGTATTCCTTGCCGCGGGTGAAGCCCAGAGGCAGGGTGATGGCGGCGGCGACGATAATGAGCTGCCAGCCCCAGAAGTGAATTTTTGATAGCAGATCGGAGGCGGTGCGCACTTTGCAAAGCCGCTGGGTGGAGTAGTAGACGCCGGCAAAGATCATGTTGCCGACGAAGGCGAAGATGACGGCATTGGTGTGCAGCGGGCGCAGGCGGCCGAAGCTGAGCCAGCTGATGCCATCGGTGGGGATTTTGACCGCGCCGAAGGTGATACCTTCGATGAATTTCAGGCCATTGGTCTGCCAGAAGCTGAGCTGGGTGGCGGCGATGAGGCCGACGAGCATGCCGACAAAGCCCCAGATGAGGGAGGCGATGACGAAATGCCGCACGGTGCGGTCATCGAATTCGATGGTGGTTTTATGCGCAGTGGAGTTCATGGTTTGGTAGGGGCTTCAGCGGGACGGCGGGTGGTATCGTTGTCGTCCAGCGGCAGCAGGGAGTCGTGTTCCGGCCCGCTCTCGCGGCGGCGGAGGTGCTCAAAGAGGAAGGCGGTCACGAAGATGCCAGTCAGGCAAAGACTGACGAGGAGGGTGACGCTGAGCACGTTCATGCGGGTGGTTTTCCGGGGGCCGGGAGCCAGTTGGGTCCGGTGAAGTCAGCTTAAGGAGCCCTGTGGGAGGTGCTTCGCATTTGGTGCGCATTGCTGCGCGGATCTTGCGCTTCCCGCTTGGCATCGGGGGAATCCGGGGCAGTTTAGTGGAGAATTCCCGCTACACTCTCTTTCACTTGGTTATTTCCCTTACTTTTCCTGCATGAAATCCCCCGGCGCTTCCTCCATCCGACGTCTGGTGGAAGCCCTCCAGGCCACGCCACTCTACCGGCAATACCAGCAGGCCTTCCGGCATGCGACGGGGCTTTCGATGCTGCTGCGGCTTCCCGAAACGGATGAGATTCCAGCGGCGAATGAGCGGCTGGAGCAAAATGCGTTTTGTCAGGCGATGCTGGGGGCGGGGTATAACCACGAGGCTTGCTCCGCCAGCCGTTCTGCCATCAAGATGCGCTGTGGTGAGGAAGGGAGCAGCGGCCAGTGTTTTGCGCCGGGCGTGCGGGAGACAGGATTTGGGTCGGTGGAAAAACTATTGCGGCGCGCGGGCGCGGGCGTGGAGGAGGTCGAGCGTTTGCATCTGTTGTGGGAGGCGACGCCTGAATTCACCCAGGAGCGGTATGATAGCATCGTGACTTTGCTGCGGGTGTTTGCACGGCAGTTGGGGGACAAGGCGGCAGGCTTGTTGTTGGCGGCATCCCCGCAGGAACCGGAGACGATCCGCCGCGCGAGGCGTTATATCCGGGATCATCTGGGCGACCGCATGACCTTGGAGGAAATCGCGCAGCATGCGGGACTGAGCCAGCACCATTTTTCGAGAATTTTCCGGGCGGCAACCGGGCTGACCCTGACGGATTACATCAACCGGAGCCGGATCGAGGCAGCGCGGCAGTTGTTGCTGAAGGCGGATGCGCGGGTCTCAGAAGTGGCCTTTGAGGTGGGTTATCAATCCCTCTCGCAATTTAACCGGAGCTTTTTGCGGATCACAGGGCGCAGTCCTCTGGACTACCGGAGGCAGATTTTGAAGCCGGAGGTAGTGCGCCGGGCGTCCTGACTCATGACCTCAGGGCAGGGCGGGAAGCCGTAACCAGCGGGTCCGGAAAGGGGGGTGCTCGCGGGCGAGTTCCTGACCGGCGACCGCAGCGTAGGTTTTCAGGCCACTGCGGAGGGCATAGGCGATGAGAAGTTCGCGGCGGCGGTAGTATTCATCGGAGTCGGCGGTGCGCTCAAGAATGCGCTCGGCCAGGGAGATGAGGGAGGTTGGATTGCAGGCGGTGAAGGGGAGGGTGGTTTCAGCGGCGGCGGCGGATTTGATGCGGAGGCCAACCGGGGAGCTGGTGACAAGGCCCTTCACGGCTGGGCCTTCATGGCGGTCAATGGTGGCTTCAAGGGGAGCGCTGAGATCATGGGTGAGAGTATCGAGAAAGGAGTCCGCGTTTTCCCACCAGTGGAGGCGGTCGCCTAGCGCTTCCTTGGCTCCGGGGGTGGTGGGTTTGGCCTGCCGGAGGCGGGCGGCGGCTTCCCCAAAGGAGCATTTGAGGCCGAGGGGGGCGGCTTCGCTATCCAGTTTCGCGAGTTCCGCGAGTTCGAGGTTGGTCTTGGCCTTGAGGGCGTTGGATTCCGCATCGCCGACGGCGTTTTGGATGGCGGTGGCGGCAGTTTCTATTTCCGAGAGGCGGGAAAGGGCGGCGGCTTGTCCGGCCCCGGAAAGGGTGATGGAGGCGACGAGGCTGCGGGTGCGGGTGACAGTGGCGAGGGCGGCCTCTGCGGTGGTGTCGGCCAGCGGCAGGGTGGGCAGGGCGTCGATGGTTTTGATTACCTCGAGATAGGGCTGGGCGAGCTGTTTGTAGCGGTCGATCCAACTGGCGGAGCGTGGTGGAGTGGAAGAGGCAAAGGCGCGGAGCAGGGGAAAGGCGGATGGATCGCCGAGGTGCCAGTTTTTCAGGCCGGCGGCGAGCAAGCCAATGGCGCGGATGGAATCGGGCGGGCATTCTGCGGCATGGCTGGGCGGCGTGGGCTCCGGGCTGGTCAGGGTGGTGGTGCTGGCCTCGAAGAAGGCGGCTGCTTCCGGATCGTTAGGGATGGCGGCCTGGCCGGCCTGGAGGATAGCGGCGAAAGGGGGCCTGGCGGCGGCAAGGTCGGCGGCAAAGAGCGCGGCGAGGCCTGCGTTGTAGTGCGCCCAGTTGAGGGTCGGCTGACGGGTGGCGGGATCGGTGGCGAGGGCGGTGAATTGCTGGCGGGCATTGGCAAAATCCCCGCGCAGCAGGGTTTCGCGGGCGGTGAGGAATTTGGTGGAGATGGAACTATCCGTGCCGGTGGTGGGGTCGCTATCAGCCATGAGGCCGCTGCCGCCCGGGTCCGCGGCCGGGCGGTGGCCCATCGTTTTCCATAACCCAAAGCCGCCGAGGGCGATGGCTGCCGCGATGCCGGCCCATTGGACCGGCTTCAGCCCCTGCCGGCCCGGCCACGGGGTGCCGCGCCCGCCCCGGAGCAGGCGCCGCCGGGCGTAGCGCAGGTGGTCGAGGAACTCATCATAGCTGCTATAGCGTTCGGTTGGCTTGCGGCGCAGGGTGCGGGTGAGCATGGCCGCGGATTCCTGGGACAGGAAGGCGGTGGCGGCTTTGATGTCAGGGGTTTTGGACTTGAGGGCTTTGAGCTGGGCGAGGGAATTGGTGTCGGAATCGAAGAGTGGCTTGCCGGTTAGCGTGTGGTAGAGGGTGGAGCCCAGAGCGTAGATGTCGCTACGGAAGTCCTCGGGCTCGCCGAACAGGGTCTCCGGCGGAACGTAGTAGGGCGTAGCCCAGATTTCAGAGTCGTCGATGCCATCCCTCGCGAAAACCGCCAAGCCGAAGTCCACGATTTTCGGCGTGCCGGAGGGGGAAAGCAGGATATTGCCAGGCTTGATATCGCGGTGGATCAGGCCGGCGTCGCTGGCGGCCTTGAGGCCTTGGACGAGGTGTTCGGCCAGTTCCAGGACCTCCGCTTCGGGGAGCTTGCCGTATCGGCGGATTTTGTCATCCAGGCTGCCGCCTTCCACCAGCTCCATGGCGATGTAAAAGTAGCCTTGGTCCCGCCCTGCGGTGTAAACTTTGACGACGTTCGGGTGGCTGATGCTGGCGGTGATCTGCGCTTCTTTTTCAAATTGGCGCAGCCGTTTGTCATCGTGGCTGAGACCGGGATTGAGGATTTTCAGGGCGAGGTCGCGGCCGAGGGACTCGTCCTTGGCCCCGAAGACGCGGCTCATGCCGCCGAGACCGACTTCCCGGTGGATGGTGTAATGGTGGAAGCTGCGCCGGACCTGCACGGTTTGTTCGCAGGCGGAGCAGATCACGGTGGACAATGGTTCCTGGGCACTAACGTCCATCAATACCGTGCAAGCCGGGCAGGGCTCAATGACGGGGGATGGCGTATCGGATTCGGGCATGGTGCCGGATAGTCAATCCTGGGAGGTTCTGCAACCTTTCCGGCACGGAAAGCGGGAAATATTCCTGCCGGTCCGGACGTTACTCCGGTTCGGGACGGGGTGTCAGCCTGGCAATTGCTCCCAGAGGGTGGCCCGTTGTTCCGGCACGCGGTGGAGCATCTGGCGCAGGGCGTGGATGGGCGCGGTATCTGTTTCGGCCACGCCCAGATCGTGGGCCAGTTCCCGTTCAAAATGGAGCACAGCCTTGCGGTTGGGCTCGTGGGAAGTCAGGTAGTCCAAGGCACGGCGCAGCAGGTCATAGAGGGATTCCACCGGCGTTTCCGTTTCCGCCACGGACTCCAGCAGTTTGACAAAATAAGACGCCGCCAGCACGCGCAGCCAGGTGGATTGCAGGCCGAGGCGGAAGTCGCTCACGTCCACTTCCTTCAAGGTATGGAGGTCGGACTTTTTGGCCGGCACCCACACCAGGTCCGCCGTGTAAAAGAGATCCAGCTTTCCCGCAAACGCACTGGCCGGGCGCCGCGCTCCCTTGGCCACGGTGCGGATGAAGCCATGCTCCCGCGAACACCAGTGCACGATGAGGCTGGACTCGGTGAGCAGGGTCTTCCGGAGCAGGATGGCGGTGGATTTCTCGATGGTCTCCCATATGCGCGGCCCGGGCATGGATCAAGGCTTGCATGTGCTGGATTCTCCATTAATAACAGGACCTTCCCCATGGACGAACAACATAAACCCAAACCGATCGACCTCCAGGCGCTCGCTCCTGCCCCGCTGAAAAGCCGGCTGAGCGATCTCCGGAGGTATCTTTGACTTGCCAGCCCTTGAAGCCCGCTCCGCTGAGCTGGAGGCAAAAATGATGTCTCCGGATTTCTCCTACCGGACCAGCGCCGGCCGTGGATTCATCAGTGAGCGCGCCGCGATCCAGCGCAAACTGGAGACCTACCGCAGCATCGGGGAACGCGTCGCCAACTTTGAAGTGCTGATGGAAATCGCCGCCGAGGACGAGGATCCTGGCCTGCGCGTGGAAGCGCATAACGAATTCCATGGCATCACCCAGGCCCTGAATGACTTCGAACTGGTGACCCTCCTCTCCGGTTCCCAGGACGGCTCCAACGCTTTTCTCACTGTCCACGCCGGGGCCGGTGGCACCGAGTCGCAGGACTGGGCGGAGATGCTCTACCGCATGTTCAGCCGCTGGGCCGACCGCAAAGGCATGGAGGTTGAAATGATGGATTTCACCGAAGGCGATGGGGCCGGCTTCCGCTCCGTGACCATGAAGATCACGGGCGACTACGCCTATGGTTATCTGCAAAACGAGCGCGGTGTGCACCGCCTCGTGCGCATTTCCCCATTCGATTCCCAAAGCCGCCGCCACACCTCCTTTTGCAGCGTGGATGTGGTGCCCGAGGTGGAGGACGATGGGGAAATCGTGATTAAAGATGCCGATTTGAAGCGGGATACCTACCGTTCCGGCGGCAAGGGCGGTCAAAACGTCAACAAAGTGGAAACCGCCGTGCGGCTCACCCACCTTCCCACCGGCATCATCGTCGCCTGTCAGGTCGCCCGCTCCCAGGGCAAGAACCAGGAGATGGCCATGAACATGCTCCGCGCCAAGCTCTATCAAATGCAGCAGGACGCCAAGCGCCGCGAGGGCGACCGGCTTTACAGCGAAAAGGGCGAAATCGCCTGGGGCAGCCAGATCCGCTCCTACGTCTTCCAGCCCTATCAACTCGTCAAGGACCACCGCACCGGTCAAAGCACCGGCACCGTCGCCGGCGTGATGGACGGCGACCTCGATCCCTTCATCGAAGCCAAACTGCGCGGGAAAACCGCCTCCAGCACGGATGATGATTTGCCTTAGCAGGGGGGAACCGGCTTTGCCGGGAATGCCTGGCATTTACCCGGAGGCCTCAGTCCCACATCAGTGCTGAATTTGGAAAGCGGCCCCAGTATCCAGCGAGGGCTTCTCCCGCAGCAGCCACATGATCCTCGTGGCCGGAGAACCGGAAGACGCAGGCAAGGAAGGCTGCCAGGGCGTTTTGCTGGGCAGAGCTCAGATGTTGCCAAAGATCGCTGCGTGGGGCGCAGAGGGCAGAGAGGATGATTTCCGTATCAAAGTCACCGCCGCACCGCATGGACTGGAGGGCAGCCGTGGCATGGGCGGGCGCAAAATAACGGAAGCCTCCGGAATTTGTGAAACAAAAGAACTCGTTGTAATGCATGAGCAAGGAAGGCAATACCTGCGTCCAGTGCGTAGCGTGGTTGACTTCCATCGCATCAAGGTATTCCTGCGGAGGATCGTTATACCAATAATCATCCATGATACGGCTCTGTTCGAGACCGATCACATTTTCGTCAAGTTCAACTTCTGAAAAGGCGGAGTTGATCGTTGCCATAACGGTTTGAACTTCGCGCTCCAACTGATTCTGAAATGTCTCCCAGCCCTCTGGTGGAATTTCCCAGGGAAGCGGGGGCCGCACGCTGGATTGGAAACTGGGATCGCTGGCTCCGGTGCGCAGGAAGTAACTGGTCGCTTCCGCCAAAGCGGCGGGCGGACCACCCTGGGAATGCCATTCCTGCCGGGTGAGGCTGATCCAACCACAGACCTCGCATATCCCTCCTTCCGGATAAGGCGCGGGATAGGTGAGATAGCCACAGCAACGGCAGGGGTGGGGCAGGATGTATTTCATCGCTGAAATGGGCCCATCAAGCCCGTTCCTGTCAGGGCTGCCTGAGCTGCACCCGGGCCCGGAAGAAACGGGTTTTGCCGGCGCGGATGTCCTGGGGAGTGCGCCAGGTTTGGCTGGTGGGAGTGCTGGAGACCAGCTCGGCAGGCGTCCAATCCGTGAGGTTGAGGCTGACTTCGCCGCGGACTTCCGCGTCGTCGGTGTAGGGGACGCGGGGGATGGTGTAGAGGCCAGCAGCGGCGGTGGGCACGGGGTTCGGGCCGAGGGCGTATTCGAGGAGATTGGACCAGCCATTGCCATTCTGATCGCCGGCGGGGTCACCGGTGAAGCGGATGGCATCGTCCACACCGGGGTTTCCGCCGGAGAGGCGGCTGAGGCGCCAGTTGGCGGGGTTGGCGGGATCGGGATTGGTCAGGGGGGCGATGAGCACGAGGCAGGGACCATCACCGTCCGCTGCGCTGGGCCAGGGCGGCGCATCGTCGTAGACAAAGTTTTTCAGAATGAGGCCTCCGGGTCCTTCCAGGGTAAGGCGTTCCCCACCATTGCTGAGGGCGCTGCCATTAAGAAACGCGCCACCGGTGAGGATGAGGCGCTCCCCGGGAGCCATGATGCGGCCGGCGGGAAAGGTGTAGGCGATGCCCGCACTGAACTGGCAGCCGGTCAGTTCCACAAACTGGAGCGGGGAGATATTCATGATCTCGATAAACTCATCCCCACCGCCGGTCACGGGGTGATAGTGAATTTTACTGATGACGGTGTTGGCCGGGCTGGCGGGCACGGGCACGGAGTTGTTCGTGATGGTCAGGCTGTCGGTTCCCACCTGCACCCCGCGCCGGTCAAAAGCGGTGAGGGTGATAAGATTGTTCCCGAGCCCGACGGGCACGGTGACGCGCCAGGAATTCTGGTCCAGCCAGGTGACGGGCAGGGCAGGGCTGGCTCCATTGAGCCGGATGTCCCGCACGTCCACCCAACCATCGCCCTCCAGCACGGCACTGGTGGCGGGGGTGGTGAAATCGGCCCCGGCATTGGTGCTGATGAAGAAATTCACGACCGGAACCTGACTGCGGATGAGGGAAGTGACGGTGGTCCGGCGGGTGTTCAGATTGCTGACGTATCCGGAATAGCTGGCCCCGGCCATGGCTCCATAGTGGTTGAACCAGGGCGTCATGTAGGCGGGGGTGAAGACGGTGTCCATCAGGTTTCTGAGGTGACCGAGGAAGAGCCTTTTGAAGCGCGGGCGGTTGATGACTTTCTGAATGTTTCCATTGCCTGTCAGGGGGGCACTGGGGTCCAGGCTGAAAACAAAATTCCAATCCCAGGGAATAGCCGAGATTTTGCCATCCGGGGTGGGCGGCATGTAGAAATTCAGATTGTGGGGATTCCCCTGGGAGTAAGTGTCATTGATGCCAAAGAGGGACATCATGGCAAAGCAGCGCATCCATTCATCCACATCCATCAGCGGCTCGATGGCGGCTTCGAAGGCGATTCCCTGCGCGGCGGTGGCCACGGGCAGGCTCATGGCCCGGCTCATCTGGACGAAGCGGGCGTTGTCGTTTTTGGAAAAGTTATTCAACCAGCGGAAGGAGTGGCGGTATTGCTCGCCATCCGGTCCCAGATCCGCAATGTCGAGGGCGCCGACCCAGCCAATGCCGTTGGTGGTGAGGTTTTTAATGCCTTCCGCATTGCCGGCGGGGATGGTGCCGTTGGCAAAGGTTTGGGTGGGATAGCGGATGCCTTCCATTTTGAACTGGGTGCCGTCCGATCCGCCAGGATAAAACTCGTCCAGCCAACTGTTGCTGAAACGCTCCATTTCCATCCGGGCGGGTCCCCGGATATCACTGCGGAAGCCGATCAGGTGGATGATGTCGTTATAGTTGTCCGGGAGGCCGCCGCCGGCATTGATGGCATGCTTCACCACGATCTCCTCAATGCCGCCCCGCCGCACGGAAACGGTGCGCTGGGTGCCGCGGAAGAGTTTGTCAGCGGGAAAGGTGATGCTTTCGCCGGATGTGGTCAGGTCGCCCCGGCTGAACATGCTGCCACGCAGGCGGATCCGGCTGTCGTAGAAGATTTCCTGTTCATTATGGATGATGGTGCAGCCCCGGCGGCGGTTGCTCATGATGTCCTCCGGTCTGGCAATGGCGGTGGCGTCGGCGTTGGTGGTGATGACCCGGAAATTTTGTTTGGAAGGGGTGGAACCGCCATCGTTGACCCGGAACAGGGCCCGCGAGTTCGGGCCGGCCGCCGGCCAGGCGGCGGTGGCGGGCACGGCAGCAGCATCGCTGGCTTCGACATAAAATTGGGTGATGGCATTGCCGGACTGTCCAGGGATGGTGCCGCGGTGGAAGCCGTCAGCGTCGGCGGTCATGGGCACGGATTGGAACACCACCGCTCCATTGACGCTGTAACGGAGGGCCACGCTGCCCAGGCCCTGGGGATCGGACACGCGACTGCGCACGGTGACGGCCTGGCCCACGGCAGGCAGGGGCGGCGCATGCAGGGTTTCGGCGAAAGTGGGCCCCGGGTTTTCCAGCCAGGTGGAATTCCGGGCTCCGGGGGTGCCGCTTTCCGCAGGCAGGTCGAGCAGGAAGGTTTTGGCTAGTTTGTTGTAGTAGAACTGGGTGTGAAGCCACGGGCAGCCTTTCAGCCATTTGGCCCGCAGGGACACGGTGTATTGGCGGTTATTGACCACAGGCACGATGGCAGTGCCAAACTTGAACGTGGTCTCCAACTGGTTATGCATGTAGAGGAGCGGTCCGGAAGCACGGAGTTGCAGCACGGGATTCCCCCCATCATTGAAAATGCCGGAGGTGCTGTGATTGCCCAGGAGCCGCCATGCCGCAGTGGTGCCGGCATTGAAGCTGCCATTTTGCATCAGTTCCCGCGTGTTGGTGGTGGTGATTTCCTTGACGGAGACGTCGTCCACCAGCACTTCACCCTCTTCCAGCAGCCCCATGCGCAGTTCCTGGAAATTGACAGAGCTATCGATTTGCGGGGAATAGAGGGGAGTCTTTGCGGTGGCCGTATAGCTAAAGGATTTCCACTGGGAGCGCTGGCTTTCATCGCTGGCCGCCCAGCTTTCCGGCACGGCGTTGTCGGCTTCGGGATTCCGGAGTTCGATGCTGGAACCCAGGCCGTCGGTGTAGATGGGCCAGGGTTCCTTGTCGCGGTAAAAGACTTCATCCACCGGATTGCGCAGCCCATCCTGGAGCACCACGTGCTCGCCCCGGTTGCTGAGCACGCCGGAGAAATTGCCTGTCACCGGCACGCCGGGATGGGCGGCAGAGAAGGCGGTGGCGTCATTGGAGACGCAGAGATAGCCGCCAGGGGGAATCACGGTGCCGGCCGGAAAGGTCCAGGAAATGGCATCGTCCAGCCGCCAGCCGCCCAGATCCACCGCAGCGGTAGATTTGTTATACAATTCGATCCATTCCAAGCCGTTGTCCTGATAGGGCAGGAATTGGGGACGGTGGTGATACATGATTTCATTGATGACCACAGCGGTGTTCAGAGTGATCCGGTTGACCGTTCCGGGGGATTGCTCCGCCGGGGACAGGGTAGCCAGAAAGGCCCCGGGCACCCCGCCGGACGGCGCGGCGGGGCGCAGCAGATGCACCGGGCCGGACACCTCCACCGCATCCAGCACTCCCCTTCCACTATCGTTATACAAAAATACCTTGTCGTCTGCCTGGGGGTTCAATTTGGAGACGCTGTTTTCCACCAGCAAAAAGCCTCCGGCGGGCAGGAGGGCGGAAGGCAGGCGGTAGACGGCCCCCCGGCTGGTGGTGAGGACACAGCCTGACAGAGGGTAGGCAGTGCTGCCATAGTTCAGCAGTTCGAGCCAGGGGTTGCTGGCGCTGGCGGCGGTGATTTCGTTGATGACAAGAGTGGGCGGCCCGGTGGCGGTATTGGCCCCAGGGGTGCCGAACACCTCAATTTCATTCAGTCCAACATTGGCGGAATCCGTGCCGGTGATGGCTTCAAATTTCAGATAGCGGGCCGTGGCCGCGCTGAGACCATTCGCTGAGGTGAAGCTTTCTGCCGGCACGGGGGCATTGGATGGGGTGGGTGCCAGCACCGGACGGGCACCCAGGGTCCCTTCGAGGATGACCGCAGGATTGACCAACTGCTGCAAGCCATCGACTTCATTCGCCGCAGAGAGCCGGAAACCGGCCGTGCCCCGGTCGTTGGCTGCGCCATGATGGGTGTTGCGCAGGAGGATCCGGGAAAGCACAGTCTCGCTGCCCAGATCAAGGATGAAGTGCTCCGGGGTGATGCCCTGACGCCCCAGCCAGTAGTTGGATCCTGTGACATCACTGGCCGAACCATCGGTGACATTCTGCGCCGAAAAATCATTCACCCCGCCACTGCCTCCATCAAAGGCCAGATCCGGCCACGCCCCACTGCCGGAGATCACGGCGCGGCCCAGCGCCAGATTGACCAGGGCGGGTTCGTTAGGTTTCCGGAATCCTGTGGCAAGGTGCCCGATCTGGGAGGCATCCATCGGCCCCTGCCACACGGCGACTTCATCGATCCTGCCATCAAAGTAGGTCATCCCGCCCCCTGAGTTCGATCCGACCAGCCAACGGGTGCCGGTGGAGAACAGCGAGCCGATGGCTGCCGGGGTGCCTTCCTCGGAGCCGTTCACGTATAGCCGCAGTTGGCCATTGGTGCGGGCTACCCCGGCCAAGTGATACCACTGGCCGGCCACGGCGATGGTGGTGCTGGTTACAGTGCGGGCAGAGCCATCGTTGGTGTAGTGCTCAAAGCGGCCGTTGGCCGTCATGCGGAGCTGGTGATGATAAACCGAAGCCTGGCCACTGGTATTGGTGCGCAACAGGATCGACTGGGCACGGATGGTGTCAGGCTTCACCCAGACCGAGATGGTATAACTGGTGGCGGCAAAGCTGTCCGCAAAGCTGACCGACTGACTGCTGCCATTGAAGTCGAGACTCTGCCCACTGATGGCGGCGGGGGCAAAATCCGGATCGAACAGCCCACCGCCCGCCCGGATGGCCGTGACGTTGCTGCCGGAGCTGTCCAGAACATCGCCGTCAAAGTTGTAGTAGCGTTTCACTTCTCCCGGCACCCCGGTCGCCGCCACCTGCCCGGCTGCTCCGCTGTAGGATGTTGCCTCAAAGTTGAAGTCCCCAGGCGTGCCCCCGGTCAAAGTGCTGGCCCGCCAGTTCTCCGGGCTTTCCGTGTCACGTATTTCATTGATTTTGGCCAGGGTGGCACCCGATCCGTCCGCAGCCACCGGCCAGGGATACGAGTCCATCCAGGTGATTTCATCCATCCGGCGGCTGTTATTATTCTTCAGGCTGACTGTTTCGCCGGCGTTGTTGAGGGTATTGCTGAAGGGCCCCAGCACTCCAGTGATGCCACGCTGGGCCATCAATTGCGCGGGATTTTGCGCGATCAAAAGATAGCGGCCTCCCCGGATCACGGTGCCTGCCGGAAAGACAAAATCCACTCCGCCATCGAGCCGCCAGCCTGACATGTCGACGTCGGTAGAGTTCTGGTTTTTAAGTTCAATCCACTCCCCATCCGTCACGGCGGCGGGGTGGTAGTGCAGTTCATTGAAGGTGACGACCGAGTCAACTCCCGCCTCGGCAAGGCGCGGGCAGAGTCCGGTCAGGGAGGCAATCAGGAGGGTGCGGTAAATAGCAGAAAACATGGGTGAAGGAGGGAAGGCTCAAACCGTAAAGCCGGGGCCATGAAATAGAAAGAAATGGCTGACCTGAAAAGAGGATTTGTGCATCAGGGATGAATACCACGCCAGTTCCGATGTCTTTAAGGCGTTCCTCCGGGAAAAATGATTGCCAACCCTGGAATTTTGCGTTCAAACATGGTCAAAACTTAATGTATTTATGAAAAAGTCTTCCAATTGTTTGTTAAATGCGCTGGGAGCAACCCTGTTGGCCCTGCTGCTTCCCGCCGTCACCGCCGCCCCAGTGATTGTTTCCGTCCCGACCGGCACCCTGAACCTGCTGGCAGGAGGCTCCCCAACCTTCCGGGTCAAGGCCACGGGCACCCCTCCCTTTAGTTATGAATGGAAAAAATCGGGCGCTGCCATTTCCGGCAATCCATCCGCCACCACCGATGGCCTGACCATTCAGAGCGCTTCGGCAGCCTCCTCGGGCAATTATACCGTAACCGTGACCGACCTGACGGGCCCGGTGACCTCGGCGTCCTTTACTTTGAATTTCACCAGTCCACCATCCACGGACCGCTCTGCCACCAACGTCATGGCCGATGGGCCTTCTGCCTTCTGGAGATTCAATGAAGCCAGCGGCAACACGATCTTCGAAGTCGCAGGCGGCCTGAACGCCTCGTGCAATGCCACGCGGATCGAGCGTAATATCGCCGCCACCACCGGGATCACGCCGGATCCGGCGACCCGGTTCAAAGCGACGACAGATGGAATATCGGCCAGTGTGCCTTACAACCCGACCATCAATGCCCCCGGAGCCTTCTCTCTGGAATGCTGGGTCAAGCCGGATGTCAGCGGCAATACCGGCAAGGCGGTGCTCTCCACCCAAAACCGCAGCGCCGGCCGTGCCGGATATGTCATTTACCAGGGAAATGGAGGCAACTACTGGGACGCGCATCTGGGCAGCGGGGGCAGCTTTGTCGCTCTGACCAGCCGGACGCCCATTGTGGCCGGCCGCTGGGATCACATCGTCCTCACGGTTTCCACTCCCAGCGTGGAGGAGCCGGTGGGACTCCAGACGGCCAACCTTTATATCAATGGGTTCCTCGAAAAGACGGTCAACCTGGTGCTGCCCTTCAGGAATAATGAAGCGGCCGCCCTGGAATTTGGCAGCCGCTCCGGCGGCACCCTGCCATGGCCCGGCTCCCTGGATGAAGTCGCCTATTATAACTATGAGCTGACCCCGGACCAGATCGCAGCCCATTTCAGCATCACCTACGTTGGCGCAGTTATCGTGACTCCTCCTGCGCCCCTGACCAATACGGAGGAAGGCTCCACCATCACCCTCACGGCCAATGTCAGCGGTTTCCCCAATACCTACGAGTGGCTGCGCGACGGCAACCCCCTGGACTACAATGAACGGAATCCTGACAATAGCCGGAAGTATCCCAATAACGTCAATGGTCCCTCCCTCACCGTATCCCAGTCCCTGCCGCAGGATTCCGGCACCTATGTCCTGCGGGTGAGCAATCCCCTGGTCTCGGCCGATACCCCGGATGCCGTGGTCAGTGTTGCCTTGGATACCACGCCTCCACAGGTGCTCTCCGTCACCTCCAAGGCCCTGAATATCCTCAGGGTCACCTTTGACAGCTTCATGTCCCCGGACGCGCTGCTGCTTCCTGAAAATTATCTGTTCAGCGGCGGCGTCGTCGCGGAGCGCATCGTCCCCACCCCCGATGCCGGAGTGTATGAAGTCACGATCGCCGGGATGGCCCGGGGGCAAAGTTATACCATGAGTATTCAGGGGGTCACGGACGCCAAAACCAACCTGAACCCCATCGGCCCCAACAGCACGAACTTCACCGCCAATGGGCTCTCCGAGGTCAATATCTTCACCGGCGGAGACGAAGGGGAAGGGCTGGATCTGGATGGCAACTTCCGCTACGCCTTTAATTTCGGCACGAATGGCGCCGCCGGTCTGGTGAGAAATGCCAACTTTACCTCCGATACCGCTGCAGGCATTACCTGGAGTGCCGCCAATGAAATTTCGAATTGGTCCAACCCCCAGTTTGGCGAAACAGAATTTGATGACGCCATGGAAAAAGTCATGCAGTCCATCCGGTGGTCTATCGGTCCAAATCCCGTCGGGGTGAACCTGGCCGGCCTCGTCCCCGGCACAAAATACAAACTCCAGCTCTTCTTCACGGAATCCTGCTGTGCGGGCCGGGGATTTGACATCCTGGCGGAAGGGGTGCTGGTCCTGAACGATTTCCTCCCCGCTGTCGTGCTGGGAGGGGTCGGTGGGTCGGTGGCGGACCGTGGAGTGGTCATCACCTATGAATTCACCGCAGCGGATAACGCTCTCAATATCCAGCTCTCGACTGTGAATATCGCGGATTCGTCCATCAATGACCGCAATCCCACTCTCAACGGCGGCACTCTCGAAATTCTGGGCGTTCCCGCCGTTGATCTCAAAGCCATTACTGGCATCTCCCGCCTCCCGGGCGGGGTCACCCTCACCGCCACTGGCACCGCTTCCAAGGTGTATGCCATCGATTACTCCACCGACCTGCAAACCTGGACCAACGCGAATAACGCCTTTGTGCCGGGCGCGAATGGCAGCGGCACCTGGACGGACACCGCCCCCGCCCGCACCGGCCCCTCCATTCTCCGCAGCTTCTACCGCCTGCGCGATCCACTCCTGAAACCCCAGCCGTAGGAGCTGCCCCCGCCCGGGGCTGGAACCGGCCATGGCAGGACAGCTACTGCTTTTTCCGGTATTTTTCAGCGAGGACGTTGAATTCCCGGGTGCGTTCGTTCAGGCGGGTGGCGAGAGTATCCCTTTCCGTCAGGGCCTGCTGCAACTGGGTGCGCAGGGTTTCTGTCAGGGTCTGGTGTTCCGTCAGGACTTTCTGGTGGCCGCTCAGGCTTTGGGTGGCCGTGGCAGCTTCGGCGTGGAGGGCGGCTTGTTCCTGCACTGCCGTCGTCTGGGCGGCGAGGGCAGCGTTGAGGCGGGTGATCTCTGTCTCCCAGCGCTGAAGGGTCAGGGTTTGGTTTTGCATCGTCTCCCCGGCCTCCTGCAAACCGGCCGCAAGGGTGCGGATTTTTTCAGATGCCAGGCTCCCCTGGTGCCACTGCCTCAAGCAGATGCTGCACAGCATCGCGGTAAGCAGCATGAGGGAGATTTGCAGGGCGCGGGACATGGCTTGTTTCGGGAGGATGAGGAGTGTTAACTGGAGCAAGGCCCGTCCCGGCCCTGGGCAGGGTCCGGGCATCGCTTAAGGCCGGGACGGGTCTGCTGCCTGCGCTTCTGCCCGCGCATCAGGCGGGGGGAATGGATTATTGGATTATGTGATTATTGGCTATTGGGTTCGACCTGGAAGGCTACTTTTTGGAAGCCGGCGCGCTGGATGGTGTCGAGGAGGGTGATGATGCCGCCGTGGCGGGCGTTTTGGTCGCCGCTGATATAGACGGGGGTGTCCGGGGCAGTGCGGTGGCGCCCGGCGAGGGCGGTAGCGAGGGCGGGCAGGGTGATGTTTTGCTGGTCGAGGTAGAGCAGACCGTTGGCATCCACCGCGAGGTGGATCTGCCCGGGGCTGACGCCGGGCTGGGCACTGACGGCGCTGGGCAGGTTCACTTTGATGGTCTGCTGCCGGCTCAGGGTGAGGCTGACCAGCATGAAGGAAGCCAGCAGGAAAAACATGATATCAATCAGCGGCACGATTTCCAGCCGGGTCTTCCGGGCGGGGAGCGGAGAGCGGATTTTCATGCTGGGACGGGGGCTGCGGTGGTGGGCGCGGGGGCAGCGGAACCATCGGTTTTGCTTAGGGTCTCCAGGGTAGTGGCCGCGCTTTCGAGGTCGAACTGGAGCCGCGCCAGCCGGGCGTGGAAAAAATTCAGCGGGATGAGGGTGAAGATGGCGATGCCCAGCCCGGCAGCGGTGGCGATGAGGGCCTCACCAATGCCGCCGGTGACTTTTTCCACAGCCAATTCCGTGCCGCCAATGCTGGCAAAAGCCCCCATGATTCCGGTGACGGTGCCCAGCAATCCCAGCAGGGGCGCGAGCGTGACAATGGTATCCATGGCACCCATGAAGCGCCCGGCTTTCTGCAGTTCCTGACCGGCGGCGAGCTGAAGGAGGCCTGTCAGGGCGTGAGGAGGCTGGCCCAGCCCGTGGTGGATCATTTGAATGATCGGATCGCGGGAGTCCGAGGCCAATTGCCCGGCTTTGTCAGGCTGCCGGTCTGCCAGAGCCTGGAAAATGGCCGATTGGCGGCCAGGGTCGCGCTGACGGTAGTGGCTGATCCACCAGACGATGCGTTCGGAGACGACCGCCACGGCAAACAGGGCGGTGAGGGCCACCGGGATCATGATGGGGCCGCCACGGTGCATGAAATCCATGACTGCATGGGCCGCAACAGGAACAGGAAGAAGAGTCAGGGAGTCAGGCATGGGAAAAAGAGCCAGGAATGGGGCGTGGTGGCGGTGGTGGTGGTGGGCCGTGGGGAAGTTATTTCAAACGGAAGGTGATTTTGCGGGTGAATTGATCGTCGGTGCCAGGAGGCCATTTCCAGACGCGCTGGATGAAGCTGAGGGCCGGCCCATCCAGCAGGGGGGAACCGCTGCTCCGGACGAGCCGCACGCTGGCCACACGGCCGTTCACCACGGTCAGGAAAAGTTCCAGGGTGCCTTGGATGTTATTCCGTTTGGCCTGAATCGGATAGGGCGGGTCCGGGGTATTGCCCCGGGCGGGGCCTTTGCCGCTGCCCATGGACCTGGGAACCCCGGCGGGGCCGCTGCCTGCGGCGGGACGGCTCTTGCCTTGATTGGCCGGCGCTGGATCTGCGCCGGGGGCAGCACGGGCCGGCGGCACCGGCGCAGGGACCGTGGCGCGGATGGGGAGGGGCCGGCGGTTTCCCCCCGGCGGAGCAGGGATCGGGCGTGGGGGCGGCGGCTCCACGATGGGCCGGGGAGCGATTAATTCCGGCATCTCCCGCCAGGGACTGGGCCCGGGGGACGCGGCGGGCTCTGGTGTTGGCGCTGGGTCTGCCTTTCCGGATGCCGCCTCCAAGGGGGAGACTGCAGGCGGATTGAGGGTGGCACCGGAGGCAGAGGCCGTGGATTCCACTACCACCGCGATGGCGTCGGGAGGCGGTGGCTGTTTGGCCTGGGGCAAAGAGGAGACCAGGGGCGGGAGAAAGGCCGCCACCACAAAGACGAGGGCCAATCCATTCGTGCCGGCCAGCCAGGGATTTAAATCAGCCCTGACGGGTGGCGGGCACACCCATGCCAGGCTGAGGCGCTGAGGCGTCAGAGTAGTCGGGAAGGCGTGGGACGGCATGAGCAGGAAAAGCACCCACGATTTGCCACCATTGCAGGAAAATGCAACGCCCCTAATTGCAAAAGAATCGCACTAAGCTGGGCATCGCTGGTTGCAACGGGAGGGCAGGGCAGTTAAACTCCAACGAGGGGTGCGTCCGGTTTCCCATGAAGAATTTTGCTTTACTTGAGTCTGATTAAAAAATAATGAAGGACGGGTGGGGAATCGAGTGGTTTCTGTCCGCCCTTGAGGAATTTTGGGTCTTATCCTTAATCGGCATTGATTATCTTCTCGAAATAGATACCAATCTCGAACTTGCGATTCATCGGCGTTAATTCTTGAATATTACTGCTGCTCTGTTTTTAATTTCCGTAGTTAAAAAGAAATCCCACCATGCCAAAAACCTTGATAACTTCTCCGCCACGCCAAAGTGCCTTGGTTGTTGAACCGGACCGCGACCGCCGGGTGCGATTGTGCCGGCTTTTGAGGGAGCACGGGATGGAGGTGGTGGACTGTGCCGATGTCGCGGAGGGACGTGAACTCTTTGCAGACCAACGGCTGGTCATGGCCCCCCTGAATGGGGATAACTCCGCGATGAAGGAGTTTGTAGCTTGGGTGCGGGCAGAGGCCGGCGTCAGCCAGCCCTGGATCATCGCGGTGGGGGAAAAGCACGAGTTGGGCCCCGGGGAAACGCCAGCCCATTATGGAGTGAACGACTTATTTACCGGCCCCATGGATACGGCCACGCTGGTGGGGCGTCTGGAGGCGATAGGCCTGGGGCGCACCGCCCGTCCGGCTTTGCCTGCCCCGCCATCCTATCAGCGCACCCGGACAACAGCCCCGGCGGTGTCCGTTGCGCCCGCCTGGGATGGGGCCTCGGCGCATGTGCTGCTGGAGCATTTCCCGGCGGCGGTGGCGATCCTGGACCGCTCGATGAAATACCTGTCGGTGAACCAGCGCTGGATCACGGAATTTCAAATCCCGACCAACTCTCTCACCGGAGCGCTGCACTACGATATTTTCCCGGATCTCCATCCGGACTGGCTTGGGCTCTATGAGCGCTGCCTTGCGGGGGACGAAAAACAGGTGATTGATGACCTGATGCCCCGGCCGGACGGCTCGGAAAGCCTGGTGCATTGGGAAATCCAGCCTTGGCATGATACCGCAGGGGCAGTCGGTGGGTTGGTCCTGACCTGCGCGGCGGTGGAACCCCCACCGGTTTCTGCGGCCAGCGGGCCGCCCGGGGCCCCTGTGCAGGCCCCGCCCGCCCGACAGGCCGCCAGTGATGAATCCTTCCGCGAAATGGCAGAGGCGGCCCCTTTCGGCATGATCCTGCTGGACGATGAGGCGCATGTGATATACGCGAATCCCCAGCACCGCTCCGTCCTCGGTTTTGCGGTCACGGAGGACGAGCCGGTCCAATCCTGGCTGGAACGCGCCTGCGCAGGCGATACCGTTTTTCAAAAGCGTGCGCTTGATGAGTGGTGGGAAAGTGTCTGGCGCCGCCGCACCGCCCTGACCTGTTCCCTGCGCAATGCGGAAGGCCTGGTGAAGGATATCGAATTCCGCCCGGCGGCCCTCTCCGGGGACCGGCTGCTCCTCACGATTTTTGACGTCACCGATGCCCGGCTGGATGAACAGGCGGTGCGCACCAGCGAAGCCCGCTACCGTGGCCTCTTCCAACAGGCTTCCGCCGCCTTGCTGATGATCAATCCGGCCGGCAACCTGACGGAAGTGAATCCTGCCTTTGAAACCCTCACCGGCTGGCCCCGGCAGGAAGCCCGGCGTGCCGCCCTCACGGATTTTCTGCCGGCGACAACCATCACCCACCTGCGCGATGCCACCCTGGCAGGTGGCGCGGCCGAAGGCTTCCGCACCGTCCTGTATCACCGCTCCGGCTCCTTGACGCCGGTCTACCTCAGCTTGGCCGTCATCCGCAATGACCAAGGGCAGCCTGCCTTCACCGCCTGTCTTCTCGCCCCTATCCCGGAGCCGGCGGCCGTGACCACTGCCGCGGCCACAGCCGGGGCAGAAACCGCAGGGTCTCCTGCCGCGTGGGAAAATATCACACCGGATTGGCTTTTCCTGCTGGACGCGGATGGCGTCGTGCTGGACCACACCACAACGCGTGATTTTGCCACTCTGCAAACTGCAGCCCGCGCTTTGAAAGGCGAGCCCCTTGAATCCGTCCTGCCAGAACTCACCGCCGCCCTGCCGCTGGAGGTGATGATGGAACGGGTGCTGGACACCCCGGAACTGGAAACCCGCTGCGAATATACCTTTTCCTCACATGATCAATCAGCGCCGCGCCGCATCGAAGCCCGCCTGCTGCTCGTGCCCGGCGGCACGCCCCACCGCTTTGGCCTAACCTTCCGGGATGTCACCCGGGCCCGTCAGGCGACCAGCCCCGGTGGATTCAATGCCACCCTGCTTGAGCACCTGCGCAGTCCTGCGATCCTGACAAATCAGCGCGGCCGCATCCTGCACCTGAATCCTGCGGCGGAAGCCCTCACCGGCTACACCACCTCCGAATTGCGCGAGGGCGGCTTGTATCGCCTGTTCCGCCCGGATTCGCCCAAGGGATTCAGCGCTGAATTAACCTCACACCTCCAAGCCCACCGCGGCTGGCACGCCTCCACCAGCATGACCAGCAAGGATGGCACCGTGACCAAGGGCATGGTCGAACTAACCGCTGCTTTTGATGAAGCCTCGGACTCCTGCGGCTTCATCCTCCTGTTCCGTCCGGAGGCTGCCGCGATGGCTGCCGCAGTGGGCAGTGCTGAAATCACCCCAGCCCCTCCGGTGGCCCCCATGTCCCCACCTGCCTCGCTCACGCTGCACCGCGCCCGCAATGACCTCCAGGTGCTCACCAGCCTGATCTCGCTGCAACTGGACCACACCGGAGACCCCGGCACCCGCCAGGCCCTCCGGGCCAATCAGGACCGTCTCTCCGCCATCGCCCTGATTTACCGCATGATCCAGCACGAGCAGGACCCGGTCGATTTCGCCCGGTTCTGCCGTGAAATCGGACGGGTTATCCTCGATACCCACGGTCGCTCCGTCACGGCCATTTCCCTGGAGCCCCTGTTTATCGGCGTCCTGCTGCCTCAACGCATGGCGATCACGCTGGGGCTGATCGTGGAAGAATTGATCACCGGGTGTCTGATCTGGTCCTTCCCCCACCAAAATGACAGTGGCCACATCCGCATCACCCTCACCCTGAGCGAAAACGAAGGAACCCTGATTCTCAGTGAAAACGGAAGCACCCCCGGCCCGGAGCAGCGGGCCCAGCGCGAGGAAAGCTTTTCCCACCGGATCATCCAACTCCTCGCCGGACAAATCGGCGGCAGCCTCACCCTCCTCGAAAACCAGGTCCGCCTGCGCTTCACCCTGCCTGCGGCCTCCAGTTAGGGGCTGACGGGCACCACCGGATACGCCCAGGCTCCGGCAGTTGCTGCCCCGGTTCCCGCAAAAACCAATCCCGGGGCCTACAACCTCGACAAGGAAAAAATCGCCCTCCAGGGTTATGATCCTGTCAGCTACTTCACTCAGGGAAAAGCGCTGAAATGCCAGGCCAGCATCGGCACGCTCCACGATGGCGTGAAACGCGGTGCCGTGCTTTTTGAAATGCCGCTCCCCCGCCAGGAGCTGCGCCGGCTTGACCCGGCGAGCCAGCCAGGCCCAGCGGGTGCTGCCTTGACGCGCGGCGGCCCCCAGTCCTTAAAGCCCCAGATCTCCCAACCAGATCCCCTGGGCGCAGGCGATGATGCCCTCAGGCAAGCCCAGCTTTCCTCCCGCCGCGAGGAGTCCCACCGTGATGCAGGCGAGGTCCGCGCTCACCAGGGTGCCGGCTGCCAGCAGCAGCACCGCAAGGCCGGGATGGTCCACCGCGGCATGGCCTGCCTGCTCCAGAAGGGTCGCGGCAACGTCCATCATCGGGAAGTTAGAGGCAGATGGGTGACATGGTCCACCGGCGGTCCTTCCAAGTCCGGCATTTCCTCCCGGTAGAGCCAATCGATGCGCTCCGGGCCGATTGAAATGCGGCTGATGCCCCAGGTCTGGGCGTCAGGCCGCAGCATCCGCGTGGTCCTCGCACCACGGAGGACTCAGGATTCGGAGACATTACCCCCATTCCTATTCCCGGAAAAAACAGGATTTGCAGGCTTGGCCCTTCCGCTTAGAACTACAGCGTGAAGGTCCTCCACCACCGTGTCACGGCACCTGCGAAGGTGTCGACGGTCCCGAAGGCCTCCCCAATTCCCCTTTGCAACGCATTTCTGACCCATGGCCAGTGCCTTGAAAGACGCTGCCCCCATCCTTCCATCATCCCACCTTCCGGACATGTCCACCCTCCACGAAATCCTTTTGACCCAGACCACGGAAATTCTCCAATTCCGGCTCCAACTGCTCAAGGTGAAACCGGCGGGCACGAGGAAGGGCGAATTGATGGAGGCGGTGGAAAAATGCTATGCGGGCGGTGGCCTCGCCGGAATCGTGGCCTCTCTCGACGACCCCGGGCGGCAGGCGGTCGCGGAGGCCGTCCATGAGACCGGGGGCCAATACGACCAGGCGCGCCTCAAGGCCAAATATGGAGCGGCTCCCCCGTTTTACAACATTCCCGATAAAAACCGCTTTGAGGCCTGGCGCTACCAGAACAAGGCGGAATTTGCCACCCGCCTGAATCTGCTGTTTTTTCCCGTGGCGCATCTGGGATACATGATTCCGGAGGATTTTCTGGAGCGGCTGCGGACCCTGCTGCCGGAACCCGCCGGGGCCAGCGTCCGCACCCTGGAGGTCCCCCCGGAGGAAAATGGGCTGACGGTGCGTCTGACTGAACCGGAGGCGCTGGCCGACCTGATGGCCCTGCTGCATCTCGCGGAAAAGGGGGATCTGTCCGTGGGCATCAAAACCGGCATCCCCTCTGCTGCCACCAGTCAGAAAATTCTTGCCAGCCTGTCCGGCGGGGACTTCTATCCAACGGAGGTGGCCCTGGCCCCGAAAAAGTGGAGCCATGAACAGCAGATCGGACAGATCAAGCCGCTGGCCTGGGCGCGGCTGCTGCAGCATGCAAAATTGACCGTTGCGGGCGGCACAGGATCGAAATTGTCTGCAGCTGGGCTCAAGGCCCTGGGGCAGGCACCGCACCTCACGATCCGCACTCTCTGGCAAAAGTGGCTGGGCAACACCACCTGCGACGAGTTCAACCGGGTGAATGATATCAAGGGGCAGCAATCCGCCAAAAGCCATATGACGGCCAAACCACCGCGCCGGGAAGCCGTGGTGCAGGCCTTGTCGGACTGTCCCGCAGGCCAATGGATCCCCGTGGACGCGTTCTCTGATTTCATGGTGGCCTCAGGCCGCGAATTCCTCATTTCCCACTCCCCGGAGCGGCTCTATCTGTGCGAGGCGCGCTATGGGCACTTTGGTAATTCTGGCTCTGGCGGATGGCCGGTTATGCAGTTCCGCTATCTGCTGGTGCTGCTTTTTGAATACGCCGCCACCCTCGGACTGATTGATATTGCCTATGTGCCTCCGGCAGGAGCGCGGAATGATTTCCGCGACCAATGGGGCACAGACGACATGAAATGGCTTTCTCGCTATGACGGGCTGCGGGCCTTCCGCATCAACCCGCTGGGAGCCTACGTCCTCGGCCTGACGAACGACTTCCAGCCATCCCGTCCCGCCTCCTCGCTGGTTCTGGCGCTGTCCCCGGACCTCGGCATCGGCGTGATCTCCGGCCAGCCCACTCCTGCCGAACGCATGAGTCTGGAAACCTGGGCGCAGCCCGAAGGGGCGATGGCCTGGCGGCTGGATGCGGAGCGGGCCCTTCAGGCGGTAGAACGGGGACGGAGCATGAGGGAACTAACCGACTTCCTCGAGGCTTGCGGTATTATGGTTTTGCCGCAGCCGGTGGACGCCTTCCTGCGCCACGCCGCAAACAATGGCACCGCATTGCGGCGTGCCGGCAACGCCCTGACATTCGAATGCCGGGACGGGGAAACCGCCGGACATTTGAGCAGCCTCAAGGAATTGCGCAATCTGTGTTTCCGCCTCGGGGAGCGGGGCCTCGCCGTGCCGGTGGAACATGAAACCAAATTCCGCAGAGTGGTGCGGGAAAACGGATTGGGCATTGTATGATCCACCAGGTAAAGCTGATAGCCCCATGGGCAGTTGGGATTGGCCAGGGGAGCCGCAATCCCCCTCCCGCGCGAAGAGTTTCAGCAGAGTGCACCTGTGGCATGATTATTGGGAACGGCCCAGTGGCCTCAGTCTTTGGCCTTTTTATTCTTTTCCTTGCCGCTTCCATCACCGCCGCTATCTCCCCGATTGCTCTTTTTCGGGGAATCGGAAGTCTGCGGCGGTGGCTTTGGCTGCTGGGGACGGGGCTGGGCTTTGGGTTGACGTTTCTCTTCCGGCGGCTTGGGCTCATCCTGCTTGGGTTCACGTTTTGGCTGGGCCTTTGGCTCCTGCCGTGGCGCTTCACGGCGCGGCTCAGCCTTGGGCTTGGAGTCGCGTTTGGGTGCGGATTTGCCTTTGGGTTCTGACTTCGGCGCCGCACGGGGTGTCTCAGGCTTTTTTTCCGGCTTGGGTTCGCGCCTGGGCTCTGCCTTGGGTTCACGTTTGGGCTCTGCCTTGGGTTTCTGACGCGGATTGTCTTTGCGGGGATTTCCCTTTTCTTCCGGTTGATTGTTGTCGCTTCCTTTCCCATTGCCCTTTGGATTCTTCTTCGGGGTTTCGGGCCGGGGTTCTTCTTTGGATTTACCTTTTGGCGTGTCCTTGGAATCCGGCCGGTCCGGTCCGCCTTGGGGCCGGTTATTCTTGTCCGGTTTTCCTTTGCCCGGGGTATCCGGTTCCTGCCGTGGTTTATTGTTATCGGCTTGGCGGTCAGGTGCTCCGCCCTTACGATCGGGACCTTCGGAAGTGTCTTTTTTGGCCTTGGAGCGGTCATCGGTCCTGCCTGTATCCGGTCGCTTCGGCGGAGTGTCGCCCCGATCACGATTTTCCGTGTTCCTAACGGAGGCGACTGGTGATTTCAGCGCCTTGGATTTGGAAGGTCCCTGCCTGCGGGGCCCATTGCCGTCCTTATCCTTGTCCTTGTCCTTATCCTTATCATTGCCGCGTCCCCCCTCATTCCGGACTTCCTGGTCGCGGTCCCGCCTTCCGTCATTCTTCCTCGTTTCGGCAAACTTCCTCAGTTCACTTCCATTCCTGGTAAACCGTTGCTTCTCCCCGTCATCCAAGGCCTTGAACCGCAATTTGTTGTCCTTGCGGTCTGCATAGTCATTAAGCCGGCTGGCAAACCCCTGTTGCACCCGCCGGTTCCGGTCCGGCTTGGACAGAAATCCGGCGAAAGCGGCAAAAGTGCGCGGAGGACGCTCGTTCTGGTGGTCCCGGTAAAAGGCGAAGTTGTCCTCGTTGCGCCGGTCCCAGCCGGTATCATCACGGTGCCTCCAGCGTTCGTGGGCATAAAGAGGATCATAGCCATGGCCACCTGAATAGTAGTTATAAGAGGAATAATAGCCGGAGCGGCGGTATTCCGGCGCATAGTAATCGCCGAAATAATAATGACGGCTGCGGGGACGGAGGAAGAGATGATCCAGCACCGCCCCGAAGCTGATGACTACCGAGGGACGGTAGGAATAATCCGGCTGGGAATACCGGTCCCCGCGGAACCTTACTGGGGCGAAGAGCAGACCCCGGCGGGGCACGTCGTAATCATAATAACCATCCACATAAATATAACCGCGGGGCGTGCTGGTATAATAGGAAGGCATCCAGACCCAATCCGGCTGCACCTCATCCCAATACCCGCCCTGCCATGCGTAATCCGCCCCCCGCCAGCGCCAGGTCCCGGGAATCCAGGAGTGACTCCGCGACGGGGCTTCGGAATTGGGACCGGCTTCCAAGCTGGCGGGCGGGGCATCCAAATACTCCACTTCCTCCACGGCTTCATCCGCCCAGTAGCCGGAGATCCATTGATACTCCTGCCCGGACTCCGACCAGTAACCGGGCATCCATTGACGCCCGGGAAGCAGATTGCGCCAAATCCCGCTCACCCAGACAAACCCGATCGTATCCTCATCCCAGGCCCAGTAACCGGGAATCCAAGTGATATTCGCCCCATCCGGGCGTTGGTCCGGAGGAAGTTCTGCGATAGCCGCCGGAGGGGCCTTGGGCACCAGAATCCCTGGCGTCGATTTGAAGGATATGGTGGCGGCAAAGGCCTCATGCACCGGTCCCCGGGTCAGGACCTCGGCGCTTTCGTCCGCCGCCTGAGCGTAGGACAGGACTGGAACCACCAAGCTTCCGGGAACGAACAAAAGCAGCGAGAGGGCAGCCAGTGGGGCCAAGGTAAAGGAGAGGCCACGGGAGAGGAACAGGGAGGGTTTCATAGGAGTCGGGTTCAGGACGGACGGGTTTTAAAAATTCAGGAAGAGGGATACCAGCCCAAACGTGTTGCATGAATGGTGCCCACCAGATCAAGGTGGCCACAACCTCTTGGTAATCAGGGGAATAAAAAGCACGCCACCCTGAAAACATCCTGCCCCGCCGGGATATTCACCCGCACAATGCGGCTCATCCGCCGGATGGCGGCAGAATTTTGCCTCGAAACTGGCAAATTGCGTGCCTATCCAGCGGGTGAACCGGCGGCGGGTGGTGGATGTTATCGCTAAATAAATAAAAAAATAGGCTCTGCCCGCATTCGAAGGCTTACGGCAGCGGACCATGCAGTTTTCCATGGTTCAGCTCCTCCGGCAGCGGTTGTCAGATTGTTGGGAATAAAAGACCCGGTTTGAGGCTCCTGTTGGGTGGAAGACCGCTGTTTTCCGGATAAACCAGTTCATTTCATTTCATTTTCAATCTCATGAATCCCGCCCGACCTTCTCCTCTCCTGTTGCTCTCTGGCATGTTGTTATTTTGCGGAACCCGCTGTCCAGCTGAGCCGGCTGCGGTGGCCAACCCTTCCAATTTTACGGTGCCTGCCGTGGTGGGGGGCGGACACTTCACGCTGGCTGGGGCGAAGGGGAAATATGTGGCGGTGCATTTTCTGTTAAAGACGGAGTGCCCGTTTTGCCTGCGTCACACCGCCGACTATACGGCCAAAGCCAGCTCCCTGCCGGGCGTGATCCAGCTTTTTCTGAAACCGGACAGTGAAGCGGAAATCAGGACCTGGACCAGTCACCTGCCTGCCTCAACCGCCCCGGCCCTGCCGCTTTACCGGGATGCCGGTGCGGCGCTGGCGTCCGCTTATCATATTCCGGATGGATATGCGTTCCATGGACAAACCGTCCATTACCCGGCCACGCTGCTGCTGGGACCGGATGGCAAAGAGGTGTTTCGCTACGTGGGAAAAAACAATGGGGACCGCCTGAGCTTCGAAAAGCTGGCTGCCAAAGTGAAGGAATTGGAAGCTGCCCGGTAGTCCTGACGGCTTTATGCGGACGGCAGGCATGAAGCAGAGGCAGACCAATGGCAGATTCTTCACTCTCCACAGCGCAGCGCCAGCCCCTCAACGAAAAAGAGCCGCACCCGGTCCTGGGTGCGGCTCCGGGGCGGATGGATCGCTCAGGCGGCGGCGGTCGAAGCGGGGCTGCCGACGGGGAGTTCCATCATGCCGTAGTCACCGTCCTTGCGGCGGAAGACGATGTTGAGCTGATGGGTTTTCTGATTTTCAAAAACGATGAAGGGACGCTCGCCGATTTCAAGTTCGGTGATAGCTTCATCGGGATAGAGCGGGCGGATGCGGTAGTTTTCCTTGTGGATGATGAGGGGCTCGACTTCCTCCACCTCGTGGTTGTCCACGGCTTCGGAGTGATAGACGGATTCATCCATGTGCCGGATGGAGCCGTAGCGGGGCCGGTTGTTTTTGAGCAGCCGGGTTTGGTGTTTGCGCATGCGGCGCGCGATTTTGCTAATGGTTTCATCAATGGCGGCGTAAAGCACCTCAGAGGTGCTGCTGGCCTCGATGGTGATGTGGTTGGCGCAGAAAAGAACGATTTCGGCAAACTGACGCTGGTGCGTCTGGACGTCGAGGATGACTTTGACCTCGATGATGCGCGGGTAGTCGAGGCGGAGGCTTTCGACTTTTTTGATGGCATAATCGCGGATCGCGTCGGTGACTTCCATATGGCGGCCGGTGACGGTGATGTTCAGATCGACATTGACGGTTTGCATGGGACTCGTGGGCTTGGGTTCGTGGTTTTCTGACAATCCGCCCGGAGGGAACCGGACGGGGTGGGAGAGTGGGTGTGGGCGATACGGATGCAGCATTACATGGTGAAGCCTTCGCCTAGATAAAGCTGGCGGCTGAGGGGGTCATTAACCAAAAAGTCCTGGGTGCCTTCGCGGCGCACCTGGCCTTCGAAGATCAGATAGGCCCGGTCCACGATGGAGAGGGTTTCGCGGACGTTGTGGTCGGTGATGAGAATGGCCAGTCCTGCCTCACTGAGGCTGCGGACGATTTCCTGGATCTCACTCACGGCAATAGGATCGACGCCACTGAAGGGTTCGTCCAGCATTAATAAACTGGGCTCGGTAACGAGGCTGCGGGCGATGGTGAGGCGGCGTTTTTCCCCGCCGGAAAGGGTGAGGGCCATGTTTTTGCGGATGTGATGGATACCGAAGCGCACGAGGAGGCCATCACAACGCTCCCGTTTTTCGGCTTTGGGCAGGTCCATGGTCTCCATCACGGCCATGATATTTTGCTCGACGGTGAGCTTGCGGAAGATGGATTCCTCCTGGGGTAGATAGCCCATGCCGAGGCGGGCGCGCTTATACATGGGCAGGCGGGTGGCGTCCTCGCCATCAAAGAGCACGGTGCCATCATTTGGCGGCACGAGGCCGACGATCATGTAAAAGGTGGTGGTTTTGCCGGCCCCATTCGGTCCCAGCAGGCCAACGATTTCCCCCGGCTTGACGTTGATGTCCACTCCGTTGACGACGGCGCGGCCGTCATAGACTTTGCGCAATCCGTGGGTGGAAAGGAGCAGTTTTTCCTCCACGCGGCGGGGGGGTGCGGGAGCGGTAGCAGGAGACGGGGCGGGCATGTGAGGGAAAATTGTCGAAAAGGAAAGCGGACGGACTGACGGCGCAGGGACGGTTCAAGGGACGCGTTGTGCCTTGGGTGGGGATGCCGGGTCGGACCCCGGGGCTCCGGCAGGATTGGCAGGCTTGTCGGTTTTCCCGGCTTTGGCTTCACCGAGGTCGCGGACGGTGCAGCCTTCTCCATAGCTTTTCCCATTGGGCACGAGCACGATGCGGGCGTCCTTGCGGGTGCCGGTGATAATATTTTTGCCATCCTGGGCTTCCGGCCAATCAGTCAGGATCATGTTTCCCGTTTTTTTGTCATAGATCATGGATCCACCTTTGCCGGACTGGGTTTTACCGTTTTGGATCTGCACGATATTGACCCGGCCGGTTGCAATCACCCGGTCAAACGGCGCGTCTTTTTTTTCCTCATCGTCCGCATTCAATCCTGGCTGCACGGGATCGACCTGATTGCCTTGGGGGGTGGCTTTTGGTTTTTCCGGAATTGGTCCACGCAGGCCTCCTGCATTCCCCTGGGGGCTGGCGATCATTTCGATGCGGTCGCCTTCAAGCACCATCGTTGGGGTCTTCACCTGGGCGTTGCCGGTGATGACGTAGGTGCGGCTGCGGACATCGCCAGGAGGCAGAGCCCGCTTGGGATTGGCCGGATCCTGAGTGGGCGGGAAAATCACGGAGTCGCCACTAACAAAAAAGGCCGGTGTCCTGGGTTTGGCGATTACTTCCGGCGCGACCGGGACGGGAGCGGGGACCTGGTCGAAGGTGGAGGGAGCAAACTTCGCCGGTGGCGTGGTGGTGGTGGCTGATTTGGGTTTGATGGAGGCGGCCGCCTTTTTTTTGGCCTCTTCAATCATCCTTTTGGCTTCTTCACTGTTGAGGCTCAGCTTGAATTTTTCCAAGGTGGCCTTCAATTCGGCAGTCTCTTCCGGGGAGAACTGGTCCTTGATGGAGTCCAGCACTTTGGCAGGATCCTCCTTCAGGTTTTTGAGATCCAGGCGCTTGAGTTCCTTTTCGGCGGTTTCGTTACTTTTGGCAGCCTCCCTCAGCTTGGCCACGGTTTCCTTCAGGGTCGCCTTTGACCGGTCATCCTGCTTGAGCCGGTTGAGAATGGATTGCTCCGGCTTGTGCACCGGTGGCTTGGGCGCTTCCGGAGCGGGCTTGGGGGCCTGCGGAGCCTGGGCCAGAGCGATGACCGGGGCGGCCATCAGGGCCAGGCCTGCGGCGGTGATCTTACGGGAAAGTGGCACTGATTTCATGATTTTTTAGGCTTGGCGGTGGGTGCAGGAAGCGGTTTGGGGGTGACCGCAGGGGTGCTTGTCCGGGTCGCCGGAGAGACGGCAGGAGCAGCAGATGGGGCCGGGGCCGGTTTAATTTTGGGCGCAGCGGTTTCCGGTTCTTCGTTAAAGAATGTCATTTTGACGCGTCCGGTGAGCCGGGTGAGGCCGGAGGCGCGGTCATGCAGCATGGTATCGCCAGTAATCACAAATTGTTGGTTTTCAATTTTCACCGGCTGACTGGTCATCAGAATCTGGCTTTTCAGATCATAGACGCCGCGCTCCATCTCCAGCGTCATGGAAGGGGTAAGCGTGGCATCCCCTTCGGGTTTGGCTTCATATTGGACCCACCTGGCGCGGTCGAACTGCACGTGATCATCATCGAGCCGGGTCACAATATCACTTTCAAAAAGAGATTCCAAAGGCGGCGTGACTCCCACCACCGCCACCGTAGAAGCCGATAGCGCCACCGCAGGATTTTCGGGAGCACGCTCCATCGGGCGATACATCGGATAGTGCACCCCCCGGTGGCTGCGGCCGGAAGGCATCAGCATATCCAATTTAGCCCGGCTCATCAGGTCCATGCCCTGGCTGGCCCCGCCAGCGGCCGGGAGCAAAGGCAGGGCGGGATCCTTTCCTGCTTCCCCCGCCCCGGACTTGATAGGCCTGGAGGACTTTTCGCCAGGAGGCGCTGGGGCTGCAGGCGCTTCTTCTGTCAGAGCATCCATCGCTTCCATGGCCTTGACCGCCTTGGCGGCAGGGGAGTCCGGATCAGTCCCGGCGGGAGCCTGGGCCAGGGCGGTCACGGCCAGGAGCGTGCTGGTAAGGGGAATCAGGATGCGGCGCATGACGTGGTGGATTTTAGTCAGGGGTGACGAGATCATGAATCGCCCCCAGGGTGCGCAGGACCTTGCAGAGATCCGCCAGGGGCACCTGGTTGGGGCCATCGGAGAGAGCCTTGGAAGGATCCACGTGGGTTTCCATGAAAATGCCATCACAGCCCGCCGCCACCGCCGCCCGGGCCAGGACCGGAGCGAGGTGCCCATCCCCTCCGGTGCTGCCGCCCAGGCCCCCAGGGCGCTGCACAGAGTGGGTGGCATCAAAGACCACACGATACCCTTGTTCGCGGATCCAGTAGAGTGATCGCATATCAGCCACGAGGGCATTATACCCAAAACTGGCTCCGCGCTCAGTAAAAAAGAAATTTTCATTTCCGGCCGCTTTCAGTTTGTCCGCAATGTTTTGAACGTCCCACGGGGCGAGGAATTGTCCTTTTTTCACATTCACCACCCGCCCCGTCTCCGCAGCGGCGAGAATCAGGTCTGTTTGCCGGCAAAGGAAGGCGGGGATTTGCAGCACATCAATGTATTTGCCGGCAATCTTCGCCTCCTCCGGCGAGTGAACATCGGTAGTCACAGGAACACCCAATTCCTTGCCGACTTCTGCGAGGAGGGCGCAACCAGCCTCACAACCTGGTCCCCGGTAGGAGCCTCCAGACGTGCGGTTCGCCTTGTCGTAAGAGGCTTTGAAGACGAACTTAACTCCCATTTCAGACGTGATTTTCTGAATGGCCCGGGCCATATCCAAGACAAAGGCCTCCGACTCCATGACGCAGGGTCCCAGAATGAAGAGCGGTTGGATCCCGTCCATGGACAGGGGACCCACCGGGATGACCGGCAGGGTAACTTGAGGAGGAGTCGTCATAAAAATACTACGGTTTTCTAAAACAAGCCCGCAGCCTGCGCAACGGCTTCTGTGGGAACGGGATGCTGGCAGGAGAGGAAGCGCTAAAAGGCCCCCGCCAACTGGTTCTGGCACGCCTCCTGCCTGAAAGCGTGACGCCCTCCAGCCCGTTGCTCCTCCCGTGTGCCGCCTTCTCCCCCTGGCTTTGCTCCTGACTTCTTTCCTCCATGCCGGGGAAAGCAACGAGTCCGGTGCCGCGTCCTTGTGGTCGCTGCAGCCGGTGAAAGCCGCCGCACTCCCTGCCGCGGCTCCGCCGGACTGGCCCCTTCAGCCGATGGATTATTTTATCCTGGCCAAGATCCGGGAGGCTGGGCACACTCCAGCCCCGCCCGCAGATCGCCGCACCCTGGTGCGCCGGGCTTATCTGGATCTGCATGGCCTGCCGCCGACGGAGGAGCAAACCGGGGCCTTTCTGCACGATGAGCGGCTGGACGCCTGGCCACGGCTGATCGATGCACTGCTGGACTCGCCCCGTTATGGCGAGCGCTGGGGCCGCCATTGGCTGGACGTTGCCCGTTACGCCGACTCGAATGGGATGGATGAGAACATTTCCCACCCCGAGGCCTGGCGTTACCGGGACTACGTGGTCGATGCCTTCAACCGGGACAAACCCTTCGATCAATTTATCACCGAGCAATTGGCCGGTGACCTCCTGCCCGCCGCCAGCCCGGAGCAACGCCAGAGCCAACTCACCGCCCTGGGGTTCCTCTCCGTGGGCCCGAAAATGCTGGCCTGCGATGACCCGGATAAAATGCGGCGCGACATTGCCGATGAGCAGATCGATACCACCGGACGGGCCTTTCTCGGCATGACTCTGGGCTGCGCCCGCTGCCACGATCACAAATTCGACCCCATTTCCGCCAAGGATTACTACGGTCTGGCGGGCATCTTCATGTCCACCCGGACCCTGACGAAATACAACGTGGTGGCCGAAATGCATGAGCACCTTGTATCGAATCCGTCCCTGGTGGCGAGGCACCAGCAGATTGCCAGCCTGCAGCAGGATAAAAACCGCAAGGAAACCCCCGAAGAGGAAAAGGCCTGCCTGGAGACGCTGATCGCCAGTCTCGGCCGGGAACTGCCACCACTGGTCAAAGTCCTTGGCGTCACGGAATCTCCTACCGAAGACGCCCCGGTGCATTTGCGCGGGAACTATTTGACCCTCGGCGAAATGGTCCCCCGCCGGCTCCCCTTGGTTTTGGCAGGACCGCAACAGGCGCCGATGCCCAAAACCTCCAGCGGCCGGCTGGAACTGGCCCGGTGGATCGGCTCTCCTGACAATCCCCTGACGGCCCGCGTCATCGCCAACCGGATCTGGCGCTGGCACTTCGGGAGAGGCCTGGTGCCCACCCCGGATAACTTCGGACAACTCGGCGTGCCCCCCACCCACCCGGAACTGCTGGACCATTTTGCCACCCGGTTGGTCCAGTCCCACTGGTCCCTCAAAGCCCTGCACCGGGAAATCATGGGATCTGCCACCTGGCAGCAATCCGCTGCGGCCAGCCCGGGCGTGAAACAGGCCGATCCGGAGAACCAACTCTACGCCCGCTGGCAGCCCCGCCGGATGGAGGCCGAAGTGCTGCGGGACTCCATTCTGATGGCATCCGGCCGCCTCGATCCCAGCATGGGAGGATCCCTGCTGGAAGTGGCCGCCAAACAGTATGTGGATATCGGCATGCTGCCGGAATATGAGAAGAAACCACGCCGGACCCTGTATCTGCCCGTCTTCCGGAGTTCCGGCTATGATGGATTGAATGCCTTCGACTTCCCCGATCCGGCCGTGATCGAAGGCGACCGGCGCAGCTCCACGGTGAGCCCGCAGGCGCTCTATCTGATGAACAGTCCCCTCGTCCACCAATCCTCCAGCGCCCTGGCCGGGCTCCTCCTCAGCGCCACTCCTGACCTTTCCACCAGCGACCGTGTGGCATGGCTGATCCGCCATCTTTTTGCCCGGGAAGCCACCCCGGCCGAACGCCTCCGGGGCGAAGCGTTTTTGGATAGCGCTCCGCCGGATGGAAAAGCAGCCGCCTGGGCTGCCATGGCCCGGGTCCTTTTTGCCAGCAATGAATTTCTCTACATTGAATAACTCATGAACCACCGCCCCGTTCCCACGCCCCTTCTCCTGACCCGGCGCGCCATGCTGCAACGGGCTGGTGCTGGTTTCGGGGCGCTGGCCCTGAATGCCCTGCTGGGCAGGGAAGCCACCGCCCTCACCCCCCCCCGCCTGCCCGCCCGCGCCAAACGCGTCATTTTCCTCTTCATGCACGGGGGCCCCTCCACCCTGGACCTCTTCGATCCCAAGCCGCTGCTCCGGCGCGATAACGGAAAGCCCCTGCCCATCACCGGACCCCGCATCGTCTCCGCTGCTCCGGGAAATCTGCTGGGCTCCCCCTGGGAATTCCAACAGCACGGTGCCAGCGGGGCCTCCGTCAGCACCTTGCTTCCTAATATTGCATCAATCGCCGACGACCTGTGCTTCATCCGCTCCATGCGCTGCTCGAATTCCCGCCACGGCGGGGCCCTTCTGGAATTGCACACCGGTTCTGACACCTTCACCCGCCCTTCCATGGGTTCCTGGATCAACTACGGCCTGGGCAGTGAAAACGATAACCTGCCCGGCTTCATCACCATCAATCCCAGCGGCAGCCACGGCGGAGCCGGAGCATGGTCCTCCGCCTTTCTGCCCGCACGCTTCAGTGGCACCCGCATCGGCGGCGGGGCCGGCGGGCTGCATGTCCCCTTCATCCACAGCCCGCTGGCCAACCCCTCAGACCAGCGCCGCGAACTCGATCTTCTCGCAGCATTTAACCAGGATCACCTCGCCCAGCGCGGCCCGGATCCCGAACTGGAATCCCGCATCGCGTCCTACGAACTCGCCTTCCGCATGCAGCGCGAGGTGCCCGGCGTGCAGGACATTTCCGGCGAGCCTGACTCCATCAAAAAACTCTACGGAGCCGATGTGGATCCCACCCGCAGCTTTGCAGAGCAATGCCTGATGGCGCGCCGCTTCAGTGAGGCCGGGGTGCGCTTCGTCCAGGTCACTCACCGTTATTGGGACTCCCATGGCGACCTCCGCCGGGATCACGCCAGGCTGGCCGCCGAAATGGACAAACCAGTCGCCGGCCTCATCTCCGACCTGAAACAACGCGGCCTCCTGGAAGATACCCTCGTGCTCTGGGGCGGGGAATTCGGCCGCACCCCCACCGCCCAGGGCAAGGATGGCCGCGACCACAACCCGCACGGCTTCACCATGTTCATGGCCGGCGGCGGCACCCGGGCCGGCACCCAGTTCGGTGCCACCGATGACTTCGGTTATTTCGCCCAGGAAAACCCCGTGCACTATCACGATCTCCACGCCACCATCCTCCACCTGCTCGGTATGGATCATGAAAAGCTGACCTACCGCTACGCTGGGCGCGACTTCCGTCTGACCGATGTCCACGGGGAAGTCGTGAAGGGTATCCTGGCCTGAAGGGTTGAAAGGACATCCCAGTCCTTCCCGTTGGAACCCTGCCCTTACGTTTGAAAAATTCAACCAGCCGCGCACTATCATGCCTCCATTTTTCCAGATTGAAATCTCCCGCCAGGACGGCTCACCTGATCCTGCTCCCCGGCCAGCCGCAGGGAGTTCCCGCCTGGTCCGCTGGCTGCCTCTGGCGGTCTTTTGTCTCGTCCACCTGACCACTTCCCTGACCGCCGCGCAGGATCAGCCGGCCGCTTCCGGTAAAAAACCCAACGTCCTCTTTCTGCTGGCCGATGATCTGAGGCCCGATGGCCTGGCTGCCCTGGGAAATCCTGATATTAAATCCCCCAATCTCGATCAACTGGTCAATCGCGGCTTTATTTTCAAAAACGCCTATATCTTCGGAGCCCATATCGGTTCGGTCTGCCTGCCCAGCCGCACCATGCTCTACACCGGCTGCCACCTGTTTCGTAAAAATGGTTATGGCGATGGCACCACCACCACCTTCCCTGTCGCCATGAAGGACGCCGGTTATGCCACGATCCGCAGCGGCAAGTTTGGCGCGAATCCCAATGACCTCTGCAAACCCTTTGACGTCAACGTCAACGGCTACAACTCCGAGACCAATGCCAACAACATCATCGCCTTCATCAGGGAACACGCCGGCAAGGCCCCGATGTTCCTCCACATGGCCAGCAATGAGCCGCACGACCCCCAGTTTGCCACCCCGGAGTATTATCCACTCTACCAGGCCGAAAAACTGGCGATGCCGGCCAATTTCCTTCCCCTGCATCCCTTCGACAATGGCGAGATGACCATCCGGGATGAAGCCACCGTCGCCTGGCCCCGCACCCGGGAAAACATCACGGCCAAACTCGCCCGCTACTACGCCTCCATCAGTTATTGGGACGCCCACGTGGGCCGCATCATCCAGGCCCTGAAGGACGCCGGACAATACGACAACACCATCATTATCATCGCGGGCGATAACGGTCTCTCCCTGGGGGAGCAGGGCCTTACGGGCAAACAGAACGTCTATCACAACGGTGGCATGCACGTGCCTCTGGTATTCCTCGGCCCTGGCATTCCTGCGGGCAAAACGGACGCCCTCGCCTATCTGATGGATGTCTTTCCCACCGTCTGCGACCTCCTTGGCACCGGTATCCCCAAGGGCCTCGACGCCAAAAGCCTCGCCCCGGTCATCATGGGTAAAGCCAGCAAAGTCCGCGACACCGCCTTCACCTGCTATACGGATGTCCAACGCTCCCTCCGCGACGAGCGCTGGCAATTCATCCGCTATCCCAAAATCAACCGCAGCCAGCTCTTCGATCTCCAAAACGATCCCCATGAGCTGAAAGACCTCGCCAACGATCCCTCCCAGGCCGGCAAAGTGGCCGAATTCATGACCCGTCTGGCCATGGAACAAAAGGAATACGGAGACACCTGCCTCCTCACTTCGGCCAACCCCGCCGACTCAAAATGGTCTCCGCCCCCTCCCGCCCCTGCCGGAACAAAATAGAACAGGGTTCCCTTCCAAAACGATCCCCATGCGCTGGAAGACCCCGCCAACGAGCCTGCCGGGCCGTCAGGGTTTGGTTCCGGGGGTTTCCAAGGACGCAGGCCATGTCTTTGGGAACACCGCCGGTATTGCCATCGTGGCCCCGCCTCTACCACCTGCAAGGCCTTTTCAGCTGACTGGAGAAGGCTCCGGGCCCATCCCCTCACCCGTTGAAGCTGGTTTTTGGGCAAGGGCATGGTAGTGGGGAATCAGCGAGACATAGCGGGCAGCCCAGCCGGCGATGCTGTCCTGTTCCTCCTGGGAAAGGTCCCGGACGATTTTCGCCGGCGAGCCCATGACCATGGAGCCGGGAGGAATTTTTTTATTTTGGGTGACGAGGGCACCAGCCCCGATGATGCAGCGGTCGCCGATTTCCACGCCGTCCAAAATGATTGCCCCCATGCCAATCAGGACTTCATTGCCGATGGTGCAGGCGTGCAGCATGGCCATGTGCCCTACGGTGACATCGTCCCCGATCAGGCAAGCGTGTTCCGCCGATAGATGTAACACACTGCCATCCTGAATGTTGGAACGGCTGCCGACCGCGATGCGGTTGATGTCTCCCCGCAGCACGGCTCCATACCAGACGCTGGCCTGATCCCCGATGCTCACGTCGCCCAGCAGTGTGGCGTTGGGGGCAATAAAGGCGGTGGGGGCAATGCGGGGCTGGCGGAGGAGGAAGGCGGGGGGTTCATTCATGGGGAAAAATTTACACATTATGGGGCAATCTGCCTGATATTTTTATAGCTTTCATGTTCCATTATGATTTGACTTGGAAAAGACGCTTACTAATCATTACCCTAATCTCCGGTATCCCCCTACCTGGGGCACCACCTCACCATCATCACCAAAAATCACATCATGAACAAAGCTGAACTCATCGACGCCATCCAGAAATCCTACGGAGACGAAACCTCCAAAAAGCAGGCTGCTGACGTGCTGACCGCCGTGCTCGACGCCATTGCCCTCGGAGTGAAGAAGGATGGGCTCGTCCAAATCATCGGCTTCGGCACCTTCAAAGTCGCCGCCCGCAAGGCCCGGAAAGGCCGCAATCCCAAGACCGGAGAAGCGATGAAGATCAAAGCCTCCAAAAGCGTGCGTTTTGTGCCTTCTTCCGTGCTGAAGAAAAGCCTGTAAACGGCCGCCGCGCCGGGACACTCCGGACGGCTCCAAAGACTATATTCCGGCCACTGGTTCCAGTGGTCGGTTTTTTGGCCGCCCATCAGGAATATGATCGGTTTCCATACGAATTGAAGTAGCGCAGCGGCTTAAATCTTGCTTTGATGCTCCTGTTTCGGTAAAGCTCATCGCCCGTCCATCGTCCATCTCTTCTGTTATGAAAAAACCCATCTTCTGATGTTCAGCGGTCTGCTCGGTTCTGCTGTCGCTCCGTCAACCGCAGCTGTTACCATTGCACCACTCACCTCCTTTAGCGGCGACGGCTGGCTTTCTCCTGCTGAATTCGCTGGACTAGCAGCCTGTCTGACTTAAGTTTCCAAGGTTGGGCTATGGTAATTACGAATAAATATATATATTTTTGAATTGCCCGGTCTTTTATTCACTGGGTTCTTTTCGTGAAAATAAAGGGGTGACTTTTTGAGATCTTTCCCACCCCGG
>CAMDJM010000043.1 GCA_945900785.1 Akkermansia muciniphila | reverse complement strand
GCATCCTCAAAGCAAAAACCCGGCAAGTCTCCAACCGGGTCGCCAACGCCATGAGAATGGGAGCATATGGGCAGCACCGCTCGCAGACCAGGATGGGGGAATACACCCGGCGGATGAAAGGGCGGCTGGGCAAAGCCGAAGGGATCACTGCGGGAGCCCACAAACTGGCCCGGATCGTGTATGCCCTGATCGCCACCCGGAAGCCCTATGACGAAGCGGAAGCCTTCAAAATCACCCCGCGCTCCCTCGAACGCCAGCACGCCCAACTCATCAAACAGGCCCAATCCCTCGGCTTCCAACTCGTTCCTGCTGCGTAACTTATAAATAAGTTATTCAGGAGGGTTTGATTATTTGCGAAGTTCCAGTTCCGGATCCTTGCACGAACATTTTTCCCGGGGGCCGGGGGCCGGGGGCCGGAGTTTTCATTCCGCCAGAACCGAAAACAGATACCGGATCTCATCGTCAATCTCATCGGGAGAACTCACCGTGTGGGTGATTTCCTCGCAGAAAATCGCGCGGTAGCGCTGGCGGAATTTGCGCAACGACCACTTGAAGGAATCTTCCGTCACTCCCAGCCGGGCCGCAGCCTCAGCAATCCGGATGGTGCCCGGGCCATCGGCCAAAAATGGCTTCATATCCTCAAAATGGCCGGCCAGGTGCCGCTGGTTCCACTCCTCCTGCAGCCGGTCAAGCACATGCTGGAGCAATGTTTCCGCCCAACGCCGGTCAAAGGCCTTCTCCGGGGTGAAATGGTCGGCCGGTTCGTATCGGTAGCGGCTTTCGGCCGATTCGGCCTCCAGGGAAAAATGAATTTGCCCCCCGCCGCGCTTCTGACGCCGGGAATGCCTCCACTCATTTATCAGGAAGTGATTGAGACTGGCGATTAGTTCTACTTTGTTAAATTGGGGAATCAGCGGGCTGGAAGCCCGCTGGCCGCACAGGCTGGAAGCCTGCGCCACGGGGAACTTAACAAAGTAGAATTAGAAAGGTTCGAAACCGCCCTTTGTCCGGGTGGACAGAACCAATTCCGTTACTCTCCAGGAGCCGTGAGAAGAACTCCTGAGTGAGATCCTGAGCGTCGTGGACTGCATACCCCTGGCGGCGGACGAACGAATAGAGCGGATACCAGTAGTTCCGGCACAACCTTTCGAGCGCCAAGGCCGATTCCGGCAGGCACTGGTCTGCGGCGCTCCGCACCAAAGTCCAGCGGGTGGTAGTGAACGCCGCATCGGACATCATTCGCGAATCGGAGAAATACGGCGCGGAGGAGGACATGAAGGAGAGATTAATCACCCTTCCCCGCAAAGCCAACAACATTATTCTAAAAAACCAGTGATCGAAGATTTTTTATGGTTTTATGGTTTTGGAAGATTGGATGGAAAAAGGAGAAGGGGGCGGAACCCCCTGCCCCAGTTGTTGAGGGCGATTATCCGCTCGATTTGACGGCGCAGGTGATAAATTCCGATTTCCAGAAGGAACTCGTGATTTCTGATCCAGACAGCCCTACCAAAGATCACCTGATTCCGGGCGCAATAAGCAAATTTCCTGGTAAATTGATTTTACTAATCCCCTGAGGGATCGATGGGCTGAACTGTCTGCAAAAAATAATATTTATGTTTTCCATAATTTTAATTGCGATCCTTTATAAATTATGGTAATTACTACTATCTACCTGCATGATTCTCCGCTTCTCCATTCCCGCGATTGCCGCTGCTGCCTTTTTGGCGGCGACTGGCGGGCTGCGGGCCTACAGCACCGTGAATTTTACCCTTTCGCTTGATGCCAGCGACCCGGGAACGACCTTTAATAACTTCCGGGAAGGGGGGAAAGGCACCAATAACGTCTACGCCATCGCGTTCAACACGGAAGTCAGCCAGATTGATGGCACGCCGACGAGCACGGGAAAAATCGCCAGTTTCTGCACGGAACTACAGGAGGGGATCTCGGCCACCAATTACACGTTCGAATCCCGGGTCCTCGCCGAAGTCTCGGCTGGCCGGGCTGGACAGGGTGGCACCGCCAGCATCGGCATCCCCATTGGAGGGATCGGCGAATTGCGGGCGGCCCGGGTCCGTTACCTGTTCGACCAGCACTATCAGTCCAATACGATCAGCCTGTGGACCAACACGGTCACTCAGCCCCTGACTCAGGCCTTTCAAATCGCGCTTTGGGAAGTCACGCATGACAGCGATCTGAGCTTGTCGCTCACGAGCGGTGTCACCTATGTCGGCACCCAGAACACAACCAGGTCTACCAATGCGGTCAATATCGCGGCTGGGTGGCTCACGGGGATCGCCAATGCCAACATCTCGACGGCTTACACCAGCACCACCTGGGATGTTTGGACGCTGATCAGCTCCACCGGCAACACCGCCACCGGATATGGCTTTCAGGATGTGCTTTGGGCTACAGCGTTCAGCGACCCGCGCAAGACCACCTTCGAGACCATGTCCACGGCGCCGGAGCCCTCGATTCCATTGCTGGGTCTGCTCGCCCTTGCCTTGCTGAACCGCCGTTCCCGTTCCTGAGCGTTCCTGACCGGTCCGATATCCGCACCCGCCCGGTTTCAACCCGCCCGGACATACCGGCGCCCCGGCGCGTGTTGGTGATCCGGCGGATTTCCAGCCGTATCAATCGGAGGCGACTTCCGACGCCGGCAGACCGCTTTGGCCGATGATTTTATCGAGGTGCCGTTCCTCCGTGCCCAGCACATCCCATACGGCCTGCCCGGATCCCGGATTTCCTGGGCGACTACGCCAAAGCCGTCAGGGACCCCGGCGGGCCCACACGTTTTTCTCAAACCGCCCGGCGCAGGGACGAAAAAGGAAGTTACGTTTGCCGCCATTTTTTCCCAGGAACTGCCCACCAGCTGGATTACACATCCATATTCGTCAGGACGCCAGACGCCGTTTGGCCGCTGCGCACCACACAGCCGGTCAGGATGGATCCGGCGGCGGCACGGCCGCCGGGCCAGAGGATGCTGCCTTTGAGCACCGCGCCGGCTTCCACTACCGCTCCGGGGCCTACGGAGGAATCGGCATCCACCGTGGCACTGGGGTCTACGTCGGCTGCCAGGTGAATGGAGGCGGTTTCTGCGGCGGACCATGGGGCGTAGGCCGGAAAACCCTGGGTCCGCCCGGCGGCGTGGGCGGCAAGGTAGCTCGCGCGGTCGCCCAGATCCAGCCATTGTCCGGCGTCTGCCAGCACGCCGCCGATGCGTTCCCCGGCGGCGATGGCCCGCAGCAGGCCCCCGACTACGCTTTCGATTCTGCCGGGCACTAGGTATTTGAAAAATCCCGGGCTCACCACATACAAACCGGTAAAGCCCCGTTGGTCCAGGTGGTTTTGGCCCAACGAGTTCCGCAGATCCAGCACCCGGCCCGCTGCCGCATCGAAAGCCACGTTCCGCACCGGGGCTTCCGTGCGCAGCAGCAGTGTCACCAGATGTTCCTGCGCCACATGGGCCTCCCACGCAGGCTCCAGCGGCACATCGGTCAGGATGTCGCCATTATAAACATAAAACGGACCGTCCTGAAGCAGGTCTGCCACGTTGGCCAGGCCCCCACCGGTTTCCAGCAACACCGGCTCGTGGCGGAACTGCACCCGGCAGCCCTCCCAGCTTCCCTCCGGAAAAGCTGCGGCATAGGTGTCCGGCAAATGATGCGTGTTGACCACAAAATCCCCCACGCCCGCCGAGCGCAGGTGCTCAAAAGCCCGCACCATCAGCGGACGGTGATGCACCGGGATCAGCGGCTTCGGCCATTGATCTGTCAGCGGCCGCAGCCGTGTTCCCAATCCTGCTCCCAGCACAAAGGCATGTTTCATCCCGTCCGCTTGCTCTGCTCCGGGCGTTTCCTCAAGCCCGGAATTTTTCTGCGGATTTGCAAAAAGCGGGTATCGTGTCCAGCAAATCGGCACCGTGCCCGTTAAATCCCCCAGTTCCATGAAACGCCACTTCCTTATTCCTTCCTCCCTGCTTCTGACCCTGGCCCCCCTCATCCTGCGCGCCCAGGAGGCAGTGCCAGTGCCTGCCCCTGCTCCCCCTGTAACAGCAGCCCCCACCCCACCTGCGCCACCGGCACCAACCGCTCCTGGCCCCCCCGCCACCCAGACCACCAATACCGGCAGCGCCCAGCCCCCCGCCGCCGCGCCCACTCCTGCTGCACCCGAGGATCCGAAAACCGCTGAAATGAAAAAGGAGACGGCGAAGCTTGCCGCCGAGCGCGACCGGCTCATGACGGAAAACGCCATCGCCAAGGAACGCCTTGCGGCCGAACTCGGCTCCCGCCGCGCTGACCTTGAACGGACTGCCCTCAAAGCCGAGGAGGAAAAAGCCCGCCTCGCTGCAGAGTTTGAATCCGCCAAACAAAAATCCGACCGCGAACTCGTCACCCTGCGCATGGAAAGCGAGCGCCTCATGCTCGAAGGAACCATCGCCAAAAGCAAAGCCGAGCTGCGCCTCTCCGAACTCCGGATGACGGATACTGAAGCCCGCTCTGAAATCACCCGCCTTTCCAGCCTGATCGAGCAAAAGGAAAAAGAACTCAGCGCAGCCCAGTATGCGGATGCCAGGCCCTCCTATCCGGAAAATCCCCACCAGGACCAGACCCTCGTCATCTCCGACCGCCGCATCACCCTGAATGGCCCCATCGTGACCAGCACCGCCGACGATATTTCGGAAAAACTCGCCTACTTCAATAACAAAAACGCCACCCTGCCCATCTTCATCGTCATCGACAACAGCCCGGGCGGCTCCGTCATGGCCGGCTACCGCATTCTCAAAGCCATGCAGGGCAGCGGAGCCCCCGTTTATGTGGTGGTGAAATCCTTCGCCGCCAGCATGGCCGCCTGCATTGCCACCCTCGCGGATAAATCCTTTGCCTATCCCAACGCGGTCATCCTGCACCATCAGATCAGCAGCGGCAGCTTTGGCAATCTGACCCAGCAAAAGGAATCCATCCAGGAAATCGAGGAATGGTGGCAGCGCCTCGCCGGTCCCATCGCCGCCAAAATGGGCATCAGCACGGAAGACTTTATCAAACGCATGTATAGCAAAGTGTCGACCGGCGACTGGAGCGAGTTCGCCGACAAGGCCACCCAGTTGAAATGGATCGATTTCATCGTCGATGACATCCGCGAGACCGCCCAACTGAAACACCCCGATCTCAATCCCAAGCCGGCCCCTACCTTTACGCTGCTCCCTACCCGCGGATCGGCGGAGGCCAGCGCCGCCATCCCTTACCTGGCAGAAGGCATTGATGAAAAAGGCCGCCCCTGCATGTTCCTCCCCCGTCCAAATCCCAAGGACGTCTACTACCTCTTCAACCCGGACGGCTACTACCGCCTTCCCTGAGGACGGCGGGATGGCTGCCGCATGGGTTACGTGCTCCTTTGGGCAAAGCTCCTTTTGAAATTATCCTTCTTTTTGACCGGACCCCTTAGTCTCTGCTTCCGCCTGCCTGCCTCGTGCCAAACAAAGCCGCACCCAGGGCGGTGACTTTGAGGAGCCAACCAAGCAGGCCGATCACCCCGATGCCGCCAAAAACGATAGGGAAAAGCCAGAGCCACCAGCGGGTTCCAGCCTGCTTTTCCAGGACGGCCTGCCAGGGGGCCACGGGGTCCACCCATGCCGTGGTGCCGGCCCCCTGCGGGTAACGGCTGACAGCATCGCGGGCCTTGCTGTAGTTGCTGCTGGAGGTGGTGCTGCGGTCGAAATCCAACCAGCCGGAATGCCAGAGGCGGCCGTTGTATTTATACTGGTAGGCGATTTTTGCCTTGTAGGTGGTGGAACTGTTCTTCCCACTGCTGCGGCTGGTCGATACTCCGCTGGCCACGACTTTGGCGGGCACGGGCACCATGCGGCTTCCAACAGTGTCCCAGTCCGGCTGATCCGCCAGGGCCAGCTTCCACACCAGAAATCCGGCTCCGGCAAACAGCACAAAAAATACCGGGGCCAAAATTCCGCCCAGGCAACCTTTCGCCCCCCGCCCTGCCCCGCCAGAGCCCCCCACCGCCCGTCGGAACAGACTGACCACCCCGCCCGCCGCGATCAGGCCCCCCATCCCGGCGAAGAGAACCCCAACACCCATCACCAGCGCTCCCACTGTATAGCTGGCCTGGAGCAGGGTGGATTCCGATGGATTCAGCGGATTGATAAAACAAACCACTCCTCCCTCCCGCGCTTTCGCCCCCTTGGCTTCAAATTCATTGATCCCAGGCCTGGTGGACAAGGCGTGATCATAGGTCCGGCCGGTAAAGGATTGCCCCTTCCAGGTGTAGTTGTAGGCCACTTGGGGCGAGGTCTGGTAGCCATCATTCGTGGGCTCGATCCCGATTTCCCACTGGGTCACTTGACAAGGTGCCTCTACCCATGAATGCACCACGCGCACCTTGACCAGAAACTGGCTCCATGCCAGCCAGCATACCGCCAGACCTGCTGCCAGGAAAATCACGCCAAAGGGGATCAGGCAGCCAGCGGGGGCTTTTTTGGTAGTTCGGATCGGCAGGCTCATGGAAAAAAACCATAGCGCCAGGAAGCCTTTCCGTCAAAACAAGATCCTGCCGGGAGCTGACTCCGGCCCCCGGGTGATCCGGCGGTCCAGGCTGGTCTGGCCATCGGAAAAAAGGGGACTGACTGACCTTCTGCACCCCACTTTCCAAGGCTCACGCAAATGCCGATCCCCGGCTTGCTGAATTTCCCGGATGGATTGAAAATCCCGAATGAAGCCAGTGGCCAAGCCCGGAAACCCTGCCCATGCTTCCCCCGTGCTCCGGCCCTCCAGCCAGGAAGGGGGACAGCCGGGCACTCTGTTATGGCTGGGCTTTTCCACCACCACCCTGCTGTTTTCCAGTTTGCTGGTGGAGGTGGCCTGGTGGCGCGAGAATCAGGCCTTTTGGCGGAATGCGGGGGGCTATCCCATTTGGCAGCGCGAGCTGGTGAAGCTGACCTTTTACCCCCTGCTGGCCTGCGTGTGCCTGGCCGTGCTTCTGCTGACCAATGGCCTGCTCAATGGCTGGAGGGGCTCCGCCCGCTCCTGGGGCCTGCAGGTCCTGCTGATCCTGCTCTGCTGGCTCCTGCTGGCAGCTTCAATGTGCATCGCGTGGGCCAATAACCTGGGCAACCTGCTGGAGGACCAGCCCCTGCACCAGCACGAGGAATCCGCTTTGGCGCTTCCGGGGACCCCGGGAGCCACCCCAGTTGTATCCCGAAGTTCCTCTCCCCTTTTCCCATGCGCAAAAAAACTCCCGCCCCTGCCCAGTCCACCCTTGGAAAGTCTCCAAACCAGAACGCATCAACATATCCTGATATTATGATGCATTCCTCTTGAAAGCCCGGCGTAGAACCATACCTTTACCCCCCGATCATGATTATCACGCCCGATTCCCCCATTGTCACCCAACCGCGCCCCCATGTCGAAGCCGAACTCCGTGCGGAGATGGCGAAACGCATTCTCGTGATCGATGGAGCCATGGGCACGACCATCCGGGGCTACAAGGACAAGGGCGTGCTCGACGAGGCCAGCGCGCGCGGCGAGCGCTTCCGCGATAACGAAAAGGACATCCTGAACAACGGGGACATCCTGTCCATCACACGACCCGACATCATTGAGGACATCCACCGTCGTTTCCTCGAAGCTGGCGCGGACATCATCGAAACAAACACCTTTTCCGCCACCAGCATCGCCCAGGCGGAGTTTTTCCGTGAAGTGCCGGAAGGCATGAGGAAGGATCCGGAGTTTTTCCAGACGATGATCGAGGACAAATTCCTCAACGATCTGGCGTGGGAAATCAATTTTGAATCCGCCCGCCAGTGCCGGAAATGGGCCGACCGCATCGGTGAGGACACCGGGCGGAAACGTTATGTCGCCGGGGCCATCGGACCGCTGACGGTGTCGCTCTCCCAATTTCCGGATCTCAACGACCTGAGCTTCCGCTACGTCACCTTCGACCAGGTGAAGCAGGCCTACAAACACCAGATCCGCGCCCTGATCGCGGGTGGGGTGGACACCCTGATGGTGGAAACCATTTTCGATTCCCTCAATGCCAAGACCGCCCTTGTGGCCATCCGCGAGGTCTTCGCGGAAGATCAAGTGGAGCTGCCGGTGCAGATCAGCGCGGCGGTGGGACCTGGCGGCGAGACCATGATTTCCGGTCAGGTGACGGAAGCCTATCTAAATGCCATGCGGCATGTGAAGCCGCTCTCCATCGGGCTGAACTGCTCGCTGGGACCTGACAAGATGCGTCCCTTCCTCGCCGAACTCGCGGCGAAGGCGGACTGCTTTGTTTCCTGCTATCCAAATGCCGGGATGCCCAATCCGCTGGCTCCCACCGGCTTCGATCTCCTGCCCCACGACATGGCCGGGTATGCGAAAGATTTCGGTGGCAATGGTTTTGTCAATATCATGGGCGGTTGCTGCGGCAATACCCCGGAGCACATCGCCGCCATTGCCAAAGCCGTGGAAGGTCTGGCCCCGCGCATGGTGCCGGGTGATCCCCACACCATGCGCCTCAGCGGTTCGCAGCCGTATGTGCTGAGCCCGGGGTCGAACTATCTCATGATCGGCGAGCGCACCAACGTCGCGGGTTCGCCAAAATTTGCCAAGCTCATCAAGGACAACAAACTCGAGGAAGCCGTCGCCATCGCCCGGCAGCAGGTCGAGAACGGGGCCAATGTGATCGACGTCTGCATGGACGAAGGCCTCATCGAAGGCGTGCCCATGATGTCGAAATTCCTGACACTCCTGCAGACCGAGCCGGAGGTGAACAAGGTGCCGATCATGGTCGATTCCTCGAAATGGGAAATCATCGAGGCCGGCCTCAAGTGCCTGCAGGGCAAGGGCATCGCCAACTCCATCTCCCTCAAGGAAGGCGAGGCGAAATTCCGGGAAACCGCCACCAAGGTCAAGCAATACGGAGCAGCCGCCGTGGTCATGGCCTTTGATGAAAATGGCCAAGCCGCCACCTACGAGGACAAAATCCGCATCTGCGAACGCGCCTACCGCATTCTCGTGGACGAGGTCGGCCTGCCGCCGGAGGACATCATTTTCGACCCCAACATCCTGACCGTGGCTACCGGCATGGAGGAGCATAACAACTACGCGGTGGACTTCATCAATGCCACGCGCTGGATCAAAGAAAATCTGCCGCACGCCAAAGTGAGCGGCGGCGTGAGCAACATCAGCTTCAGCTTCCGAGGCAATAATAAAGTTCGCGAGGCCATGCACAGCGCCTTCCTCTATCATGCGATCCAGGCCGGGATGGACATGGGCATTGTGAATGCGGGGATGCTGGAAGTTTACGAGGAAATCCCCAAAGACATGCTGGAGAAGGTGGAGGACGTCATCCTCAACCGCCGCCCGGATGCCACGGAAATTCTGGTGGATTACGCGGAGCAATTCAAAGGCCAGGCCGGCACCACGAAGAAAGCGGAAATTGATATGAGCTGGCGGGAGGCCCCGGTCGAAAAACGTCTGGAACACTCCCTCCTCCGGGGCATCACCGACTTCATCAATCAGGACACCGCCGAGGCGTTGGAGAAGCTGGGCAAGCCGCTCAGCGTAATCGAAGGCCCGCTCATGGACGGCATGAGCGTCGTCGGCGACCTCTTCGGCGCCGGCAAGATGTTCCTCCCGCAGGTCGTGAAAAGTGCCCGCGTCATGAAGCTGAGCGTGGCTTACCTGGCCCCCTTCATGGAAGCCGTGAAGCTGAAGGCGCAGATCGAACGGCGTTTTGCCAAAGCTATCCCCGGCCAGCCCATCACGCTGCTGGAAGGCTTTACCTATACGCCCTACCCAGGTCTAACCGATGAAGAGCGCGCCATCGAAATCGAATTCGCCACGGACCTGGCCAGCACCCTGCCCATCGCTGCGGCGAAATACGAGGCCCGCTTCGGCAATGTCCTCGACCGTAACAACGCCCAGGAACTCAGCCCCGCCTACGCTGAAAACCGCGAATCCCGCCAACGCTGGAGCGTCGCCACGCTGGAGCCTGCCGGGGCCTTTATTGACTGGCTCTACGCGGATAAGTTGAAATCGCCGCCGGACAACGCCGTAATTCGTTTCAATGCCGGGGGGCAGGGCAGTGGAAAGACCACAGCCACCAATTCCCTCGACCTGAAAGACGACCTTTATTTGGTCATGGATGGCACGTTGCAAAATCAGACGCGAAGCATGGCGCATGTTGAGTCGGCCTTGCTGGCCGGAGTTGCCGTGCAAGTCGTTTTTGTCTTCTGTCCATGGGAGAAAGCGATTCCGAACATGATCCGCCGGTCTGTCATTGAAGGAGGCCGGATTGTTCCTCTCGCAAGGGCTGCGGGCGGTCATTGGCAGGCACCGCGCACTGCCCTCCATCTTGCGGCCTACTACCGGGCAAATCCCGATTTCAAACTTCAAATTATCGACAACACCGAGTTGGGCCGACCTGAGTTCCGGAACGAGGATTGGCTGTTGGGCCACTTTTATGAGCACCATTACGAATCCCTTGATAAATTACTCCATTCAGGCGAAACTATCCTTCATGAGCACTTCAACCATCACACCTCCGATGAACGCTACAGTGACACCATCCGCCAACGATTCCTCGCGCGCGGAAATCATCCGGCAAAAAATGGACCGGAGTGCGCAGTCAGCGATCGACTCCCTAAAGGCAGCTTGGGAGAAGCGGGTGGCGGAGCGGGGGCTGGAGCAGGCCCTGAAGGACAACGCGGGCCAGTAGCCGCAGCGGAGTCTGAACTGGACGACGGCCCAGTCAATGCCGGCAGGATCGTGCTCGCCACCGTGAAAGGCGACGTGCATGACATTGGCAAAAACATCGTCGGCATTGTGCTGGCTTGTAACAATTTCGAGGTCATCGACATGGGCGTGATGGTGCCGTGCGACAAGATCCTCGCCAAAGCTGTGGAAGTGGGCGCGGACATCATCGGTTTGTCAGGACTCATTACCCCCAGCCTGGATGAAATGGCCCACGTCGCCTCCGAGATGGAGCGGCTCGGCATGAAGACCCCGCTTCTCATTGGCGGGGCCACCACCAGCGCGGCCCACACGGCCATCAAGCTCGCACACAAATACAGCGGCACCATCGTCCATGTGCTCGATGCCTCCCGCAGTGTCCCGGTGGCCACCAGCCTGCTCAGCGAAGGGCAGAAGGAAAAATTCATTGTCGATAACGAAACCCGCCACGCCACCCTGCGGGAGCAATACGGCAACAAAAAGAAACGCGATATTCTAACGATCGCCGAAGCCCGGGCCAAAGCCTTTACCTGCGACTGGGCCGACGTAGACATCGCCGCACCGCCGTCCACCGCGATCATTCCCGTCACGGAAACCGAAGGCCATAGCGATACCATCCCGCCGGTTTCCCTGAGCGAACTGCGCGGCTTTATCGACTGGTCGCCCTTCTTTCACGCCTGGGAACTGCGCGGGCGTTGGAAAGACGACGGGCAGCGCTTCTCCTCCGCCGTCGAAGACCCCATCCTGAAGGCCCAAGCCGAAGAAACCGCCTCCAAACTCTACGCCGACGCCCAGATCCTGCTCGACCGCATCATCGCCGGCCAGCACTTTACCCCCAAGGGCGTCACCGGCTTCTTCCCCGCCAACGCCGTGGGAGACGACATCGAAATCTACGCCAACGGGGACCGCACGGAAAAACGCGCCACCCTGCACACCCTCCGCCAGCAGGTCATCAAGACCGGCGGCAGCCCCACTCCTAACTTCGCTCTGGGCGACTTCATCGCCCCCGCCACCAGCGGCCGGCCGGACTGGCTGGGCGGCTTTGTCGTCACCATCCACGGCGCGGACGAATACGCCAAAACCTACGACGACCAGCAGGATCCCTACAGCTCCATCATCGTCAAAGCGTTGGCGGACCGCTTTGCCGAAGCCTTCGCGGAATGGCTGCACCAGCGCGCCCGCTTCTTCTGTGGCATTGAGAAACCCGGCGACCTCAGCACCCAGGAAATCATCCGCGAAAAATACCGCGGCATCCGCCCCGCCCCCGGTTACCCCGCCCAGCCCGACCACACCGAAAAGCGCACCCTCTTCAGTTTGCTCAACGCCACCGCCCTCACCGGCTGCGAACTCACCGAATCCTGCGCCATGCACCCCGGCAGCAGCGTCAGCGGCCTCTACTTCAATCACCCCCAGGCCAAATACTTCGGCATCGGCACCGACCTCGGCAAAGACCAGATCGAAGACTACGCCAGCCGCAAGGCCATGCCCCTGGCCGAAGTTGAAAAGTGGCTCAGCCCCTGGCTGGCGTATTAGCCAAAAGGGAGCACGTGGCTCCGGCCCGTGTGTTTGCCAAGCCAGTTTCCCCGCGCAGCTTCAAAAACATCCTCACGGGCTGGAGCCCCGTGCTCCCTTGATCACGGCAACGGGTCAATGGGTGACGTGGAGGCGGAGGTAGAGATGCCCGGTGGTTGGGAGAATAGGTTGGGTGGCTTGGATGACGCGGGTGATGCCGTCGTCGGAGAAAGTGGTGAGGGTGGCGGTGGCGGGAACCCAGTTGTCCAAGTCCGGGGAGGTCTGGAGGATCACCGTGATGTCCGTGGCAGCGGAGTTGAGGCGATAAGTTAGAGTAAGGGCGTTGCCTTCGGTGCGGGGGGTGGGCTGGTGCCCGGGAATGGAGGTCCAGGGATCGCTGTTGAGGGCGTATTCGACCAGGTTGCAGAGGCCGTCGTGGTCAGGATCGGCGAGATCGCCGGAGAGGAGGGGATCGTTGGAACTGGTGCCGAATTGGGCATTGCGCCAGGTTTCGATAGGCAGGCCAGTGAAATCGACCGTGGTGTCGTCGTAGGTGGTGATCTGACTGTCGTGGGCAGAAAGCCGCAGGGTATAGAGGCCGGAGGCCGGGAGAGTGAGGGCGGTATCGACAGCGCCAGGGTTGGCAAAGATGGCGCTGCCCGGGCCGTTGACGGTGGTCCAGGCGGTGATGAGGCGGGTGGGGGCCGGCAGGCCGTCATCAGTGAGGGTGGCATCCAGGATGAAGGGTCCGGAGCCAGTGCGGTCGGAGCCGGCATTGACGTTCGGACCGGCGTTGGAGACACCGGTGTAGTTGAGGATTTTGATATTATCGATGACGACGGCGGTGGTGAGGGTGGCACTGCCATTGGCCGAGGCGAGGCCAGCGTAGACGGTGTCACCCATGGGGATAGTGGTGGTTCCGGTGGTGGTCCAGGTGCCGGGATTGCCGCTGACGTCAGGCGCGGTATCACCACGGAAAGTGTCGCCGGTGCGGACGAGACGGACCCAGCGGGGAAAGGTGCCGGTGCCATTGACCGCGCTGGAGGTGGCGGAAGTGGCGGTGCGGGTGATGAAACGGGTGGCGGGAGCTTTGGTAAGGGCCATGAAGGCGTGCATGCTGCCGCCGTCCGTAAGGCTTTCGCGCATCATGACGCCAGAGCGGTTGTCGGAAACGGTAGGACCACCGGTGCCGGCGCTGACAATTCTGGCGGTAAACACGCAGTTGCCGGAGATGGGCTGGTGGAGGAAGAGAAATTGATCCGCCGTGCCATTGCTGGGGATGCTGGCACCTCCCGTGGTGAGGTTGTAAACGCCCGGACCGCCAGGGGTGTAGCCGGTAGTGGCAGGCATATCGCCAAAGCGGGTGAGGGCCGGGGTAAACTCGACCGGCGGAGCGGTGGTGGCCCCGACGGCGACGGTAAGGTCAGCTTTGACGGCAGTGCCATGGGTGGCGCTGGCCCGGAGAACATAGGTGCCAGGACCGGAGAAAGTCACACCGGTGCTGCGCAGGGTGGGGCTTTCAAAAAGCGCGCTGCCAGGACCGCTGACCTGGGTCCAGGTGACGGGCATCTGGATCAAGCCGCTGGGCACGGCACGGGTGGCGCTGACTTCGGTGTAGAGGCCGACGCCATTGGGGATGGCAATGGATGGGCTGGCCGGGGAGAGCAGTGTCAGGACGGGCGGATGGTCGTCATCAAGGAGGGTCAGGGTAGCTTCGCGGCTGGTGCTGCTGATCTCGTAGTTGGGATCCGGGGAAAGGGTGAGGATTACTGTTTTGTCAGGCTCCAGGGTGGAATCACTGATGGGTTGGATCAGCAGGGAAACGCTGTTTTCGTTGGCAGGAATGGTGAGGCTGAGCGTGCCGGGGTCTGAGTAGTCAATGCCACTGACGGCGGTGCCGGAGAGGTTGAAAAAGGCGGTGATGGGCAGGGCGTTGGAACCCCCGGCCCGCGACAGGGTAAAGATGCCTGAACCGCTGTCCTCGCTGATTTCCGGGGCGGAGGCCGCAACGGCGAGCACGGGAGAATTGCTGTCGGTGAGGGTGATGGTGTGGGTGGTGACCGGACCGGGAAGGCTGCCCACTGGGGAACTGAGGGTGACAATGATGGTTTCCCTGGGTTCGGTGGAAACGTCAGGCAGGATAAGGAGGGGCAGCTTTTTGGCAGTTTCCCCCGCCGCAAAGGTGAGGGTGGCATTTGGCAGGGTATAGTCTGCGCCGGAAGTGGCGGTGCCAGTGACAGCGTAGCTGACACTAACAGAATTAGCGGCGGGGGCATCAAGGATAACGATGAGGAGCGGATCGGTGCCATCTGCCTCGGAACGGGTGGTAGCAGTGGTCAGCAGGCTGACGCGCGGCACGGGATTGGCCGCTGTGTTTTCAGTGATGGTCAGGGTGTGTTTGTTCCGGCTGGCGGAGAGGCGCCCGCCGTTGACGTGGCGCAGTTCCAGGATGGCCGTTTCCGGGCCTTCGGGAAGGCCGTCATCGCGGACCTTGATGCGGATGGTCTGGGACAGGCTGCCGGGTGGAAATGTCAGGATTCCACCCGGGATGGGATGGCCGGTGGAGTCTGCAAAATTCCAATCCACCGCATCTCCGGCTGCGGTGCCTCCACCCATGGTGTATTCTGCGGTGACGGGAACGGTGGCGGCAGCGCTGAGCGTGACTTCAATGCTGCGGAATCCGCCGTTGGTGGGGTCTGGCGCTTCGCTGGTGGTGCCGGTGGCGCTGAGGAAGCCCATGGAAGTCATGGCGCCGGCATCGTCATCGCCGAGGTAAAGCACCGCGGAGGGGACTTCGGTCCCGTAGCCCGGGCCCGGGATGACCGTCAGGATGACGCTTTCCGTTCCCTCGGCGATGGCGTCATTGATAGGAGCTATGCGGATATCAACCCCGGTGGCAGTATCAGGGATGGTGGCGGTGCCGCTGAGCAGGGTGTAGTCCGTGCCATTGGTGGCGGTGCCGCTGAGGGTGTAGCTGACGGCCAGGGACCCGGCCGTGCCGGCCCGGGACAGGTAGAAGGAGCTGGCGGAGGCTGGTTCTGCAAGGGTGGAACTGTGGTTGGAAACGGCGATCGCTTCGGAATCATCGTCCCTCAGACGCATCGTGGCGGAGGTGTCATTGTAGAGGGCATATCCGGCAGCGGGGGTGGTTGTCAGAACGATGGTCTCGGTATTTTCAGGGATGGCATCATTGAGAACCGGGATACTGACAGTGGCGGAATGCGAAGTTGCTCCCGCCGTGGGACTGATCGTGATACTGCCGGATCGGGCCGTGAAATCGGTGCCGGCGGAGGCCGTGCCGCTGAGGGTATAGTTCACCGTGAATGGAGTGGTGACGGTGGTGGTGGCGGTGAAAGTAAAGGTGCCATTGGTGGAGGGCTCTGCGGCGGAGTTGGCGGTGACGGTGACCAAGGGAGGATCCGCATTGTCCTTGATCGTGAGTGCAGCGGTGTAGTTGGAGGATAGTGCGTAGGTGCTGTTAAAGGCCGTGAGGTTGAAGGTGATGGATTCATCGCCTTCGCCGAGGTCGTCATCGTAAGGCGTGACAACGACGGGGACGGACTCCATGCCGGCGGCAAAGGTCGCCTCGCCAGGCAGGGCAATGTAATCCGTGCCATGGATGGCACGACCGCTGAGGCCGTAGTAAACTTTGAGAGGCTGGGTGAGGTTGCCGGTGCGGGTCAGGAGCACGGTGCCGGTGCCACGGCTGGCTTCATTCAGGGTGTCGTCCAGCACACTCACCGTCACGGTGGCGAGGTCATTGTCGGCAATGGTGATTGTGGCGGTATTGGCGCTGGGATTGATAATGTAAGCGGCGTTGCTGCCGAGTGTGAGGATGGCGTCCTCGGGGATTTCGATCACGGTGTCATCCGCCGGAACGAGGCTGATGGACGTGGTAGCCTGACCGGCGGGGATGGTGATCGTGGTGGCAAGATTCGGATAGTCGTTGCCCCGGGAGGCGGTGCCGCTCCAGGCAGCGGTGAGGTTCAGCGCGGCAGCGGGATCGCCGGTGCGGCTGATTCTGAAGGTGGCGGCATCGCCCGGCGTTTCCGTGGCATTGGGGTCGGTGCTTTCGACTTTGACGACCGGCCGGGTGGTGTCGTTATCAGCGATGGTGAGGATGGCGACCCCGGAATTTCTGACCTGATAGGCTCCGGCAGCGGCCTGCAGTTGAATGGTCTCGGGACCTTCCTGGGCGGTGTCGTTAACCGGGGTGATAGTGATAGTCAGGGAAGCCTGACCGGCGGGAATGGTGAAGCTGTCGAGTGTTCCGGTCGCGGTCTGGGCCGGGAAGAACGTGTAGTCGCTGGTTTTGACCGCAGTGCCGGTAAAGGGGGCGGCCCTGACGGTCAGGGCAGCGGCGGCGGAGCCGCTGCGGGCGAGGACGAAGCTGCCGGCCGCTCCCCCTTCGGCGGTGTCCGTGGCGGTGATGGTGAGTTGGGGGACGCTGGTGGCCGTCCAGTTTTGGCCCGTGGCACCACTGAGCGCCAGGCTCACGGGATTGGTGAAACCAGGGGTAAAGGTGTAACCGGTGAGAGTGGCGGTGAGAGTGCGGGAACCGGTGGTCAGGCCGGCCATGGCATAGTCGCCATTGGTGTCCGTGTAGCAGTATTTGCCGGTATCGCTGGTAAGGCGGACGCCCATGAGAGGCTGGCCATCCTGGGTGATGCGGCCCCGGATGGTGGCACGCCCGGGGCTGCCGATGGTGATGATTTCATGACGGCGGGCGATGCCGCCCTTCATGTCAGAGACGGTGAGTCCGACGGTTTGCTGGGCAGCGGCAGTGAAGGTGCGGGTGAGGACCGGGGTGTTGGTGGTGATGGCTCCATCACTGAAGTCCCATTGATAAGCCAGAGTGTCGCCATTGGCATCGCTGGCATCGGCGGTGAAGGTGAGGCTGGCATTGACGGCAGCGGTGGTCGCGCTGGCGGTGAGGCTGTTGATGGCAGGGGCCACATTGCCCGGGAAGGGGCCCCGCATCATGGCCAGATCGAGCGAGGGCGGGGTGGTGTTTTGCCTGGAGAGGACGGTGAAGTGCAGGTCGGACTCGTAGTCGCTGAAGGTGCGGCCAACCACGATGCCTCCGTCGCCTTTGCCGCCACTGCTGCCCGGGGTGGTGTCCACGAGATGGCCGGCATTGCTGCCGAGACCGCTCATGATCATGAGCAGGGAATCCGTCCAGAGCCCCCCGGCGGCAGGGTGATATTCCAGGTAGAAGCGGCGCTCCGGATCCTTGTCCACGCGGAGGGAATAACGTTTTACCTCTTCCAGCACCGGCTGGTCGTAGGCGTAAATGCGGTAGATGCCGTTGGAAGCGGGTGTGTTGCCGGGCCGGTGCAGATTGTTATCCGGGAGCCAGCCCAGGACGCGTTTGCTGTAGGTGTTATAGTGGGCACCAAAGCCGAAACCGCCGCCCATGACGTCAACGTTGTTGCCGTATTCCTCGTTGGCACCGACACCGATGGCAGATCCATCCGATGTTTGCCAGAAGTTGGCGTGATTGCGGCCGAGGGAGTGGCCACATTCGTGATTGAGCACGTCCATGCCGTCCCAGGAGACCCAGACACTGTCGCCACCGCCCCAGGAAATGCCGCTGAGGCGGGGGCCTTCATTGACGCGGACGATGGTGCAGTTGTATTGGTTGGAATCATAGCCCAGCTTCCGGGCTTCGGAGCGGGCGTCGCTGTGGACGAGGCCCAGGCCGTCGACCTCGGAATCCTTGGCGATATACCAGGCCCGGGTGTGGGGCATGACAATGAGCGGAGTGACAGCGGAAGTCGTAGTCATGCGCCCGAAGGAACTTTCCAGGTAGTAGCGGGAGACATTCCGCATGTCGCCCTGGGCGGAAGCTTCAGTGTTGGGAGCGCGCATCTGATCCGGATAGGTGACACGGATGTAGAGGCAGCGGAAGTTGCCGATGGCTTCCGAGGAGGTGCCAGGATAGTTGTCCTTGAAGTAACCGGCGACCCCAGGGCCGCCGTTGGCCATGCGCTGGGATTCCTCAAAAATCCTGACGTGGGTGCCATTGCAGAGCAGAATCAGGCGGCCGGCGAGTTCGACATAGGGTGTTTCATCGGCGACTGTAACCGTTTCTTCGGTGGCGGCGGGTGTTGTGATTTTGGAAACCGGACAGGTTTCGTCGACGACCGTGCCAGCGGGGATGCGCTCCCCTTTTTCCAGAGGCCGGACGGGGCTTGCTGCGACGGCGAGTTCGCGGTCGAGGGCGACCCCCTGCAGGGCGACGTCCTTTCGCGAGGTCTGCTCCAGCAGGGAGCCAAAAACACGGGCGTAATAGCTTTCGCCAGCGGGGGTTTCGAAATAACGCAGCACCAGTTCCTGATCAGCCGGCACCGCGGCGGGGTCGATGGGGCGGCCAAAGTAAGCATTGAAATTGCCCCGTGCAGTGACGGGTTTTTCCAGTTCGGCGGTGATGGCCTCCGGAAGATCCTGACGGATGACCCGGGACACCGTCATAGCGAGGGCACGCTGGGGATTGGTGGTGATGAGTTTTTTGAACTCAGGGCGGCGGGCGGCGGCGAGGGTGCGGCCTTCACCGGTGAGCGCCGCACGGGCTTCCGGACTGGCGGCGGTATAACTTTCCAGCCAATGATTGAAGGCCACGATTTTGAACATGTCAGGCTGCCGGCCCGCCACGGGAGCGGCTGGCCAGGCGGCGGTGGAGGCAGCGGTTTTGGCATCCGGGAGGGAATGAACCGCAGGCTGATCAGGCAGGTCACTGGCGCGGCCAGGTGCACTGGCCGCGGCCGCGGCCGTGGCCGTGGCGGATGGCAGAGGGGTTTCCTGCTGGTGCTGGGAAAGGGCGAAGGCACCGAGGAGCACAGCACCAAGAATAAGGAGAGGCGTCTGACGCTGTTTCATGGAGGAAGGGGGGGAGGAAAAGCAGCGGCACCTTTCCCATAGGGAGGAAAAGTCGATTTGCGGACTCGCATTCTAGTATTTTTACGACGCTTTGTCACGGCTGAATGCGCTGCGGAAGCCTGTTTCCGGTTTTCCCCTATCCATCACAGTATTTCCCCACCGGATTTTAACGGTGGCGCGGAGGGATTCAGCCCGGCGTGAAGATTGGCTGCCAGGGCGTCCTGGCAGAAGTGATGCGGGCGTGAAGCTGATCCCCCACGTTGTGGTCCCGTCAGGGTTTTGCCGTGGCGTCAGTGTTGGGATAGCTGCCCAGCACTTTGACAAAGCTGCACTGGCGCTCCAACTCCGCCATGGCACGGACAAGGCCGGCCTCTTCACAATGACCGAGGATATCCACGAAGAAAAAGTATTCCCAGTCGCGCCGTTTCGAGGGGCGGCTTTCGATCTTCGACATGTTGATGTGAAACTCGTTGAAGGGGGTCAGGGCCTTGAACAGCGCGCCGGGTTCATTGCGCAGGCTGAACATCAGGGAGGTGCGGTCATTCCCGGTAGGGGGGCAGGTGGTTTCGCTGAGAACGAGGAAGCGAGTGGTATTGGTGGCGCTGTCCTGGATGGATGGATCGAGCACGGTGAGGCCGTGCAACTGGGCCCCAAGGGCTCCTCCAAGGGCTCCGGCGTTAGGGGTGCGCGCGGCAATTTCAGCGGCCTTGGTGGTGCTGCTCACTTCCACCCGGTCGGCATGAGGCATGTTTTGATGCAGCCAGTTCCGGCATTGGCCGAAGACCTGGGGATGGCTGTAGAGCACCTTGATCTCCTCCCTGGGAATGTTGGCCATGAGCGAGTTTTCAATGCGCAGGAGAATCTGGGCACAGATTTTGAGAGGACTGTCGGCAAAAAGATCGAGCGTGTGATTCACCGCTCCCTCCGTGCTGTTTTCGATAGGCACCACCCCGTAATGAGCGCGGCGGCGGGCGACTTCATCGAAAACATCCTCAAAACTGGGTTGGGCGACGTATTCGACGCTGCGGCCAAATTTATTCAACGCAGCCTGGTGGGTCCAGGTGCCCTCCGGCCCAAGGTAGGCAATCTTCAAATCATCCTCCAGAGCGAGCGCGGCGGACATGATTTCGCGGTAAATGGCCCTGACTGATTTCTCCGGCAGGCGGCCACCCAATGCCGCATTCTTTTTCGCCAGGACCTGCAGGAGAGCTTCTTCACGCTCCGGGGCATAAATCATCAGGCCGGCGGATTTTTTGGCCTCGCCGATACCGTGCACCACGTCCGCTCTTTCATTGAGCAGGCGCAGAAGTTCGCTGTCGAGAGAATCGATTTTTTTACGGAGTTCGTCCAAGGGCATAGGGAAAAATGGGTCGGCTCAGCAAAGCGCGGAAACCACCAATGCCAAACTGGAATTTAAGGAAGCCGCACCCTGTCACGAACGGACCGTGCAGGGCGGATTTCCGTCGGGTCCAATCCTGGGTGCCGGCCCTGATGGGTCTCCAGCATTAAACAAGCGGTGGGACCCAGGCCTGTTGTCACCAGCCCGGATTCCGGCATGACCGGCCCGCGACCGGGTGTCCCCCGGCGCAGCCGGGAACAGTAAACCATTTTAACGAAAGTGTCCGCTGTGAAGACAGTCGCTTCCGCTTGCAGGGCGGCAGGAGCAGGGACCCAATGGGACACAGCTATGAACCGATCCTCTTTTTTCCGTCTCGCAGGGGGAAGCCTGGCCGCGGCAGCCCTCTCTTCCTGTGCCTCTGCGCCGGTGTCCGGCACCTCTGCGGCATGGCCACCGGCAAGGTTCGCCAGGGTGCGGGCGTTTGTCTATGATTGTGACGCGGATGCCACGCGCCATTTCTTCCAGAAGAACGGAGCCATGGCCCGGGGCATCATCAACGGCCCTGGAGTGTTGCTCACCAGCAGCCAGGTGCAGCGCCTGATGCCGGCCCTGACCACAGAGACACCACGGAATCACCGGACGGCCTGTTTCCTGCCACACCACGCCTTCGTCTTCTATGATGCCGCCGGCCGGGTGGTGGCGCATACGGAGGTGTGCTTCACCTGCACGATCCAGCAGAGCTTCCCCGCCGGACTGCCCGGGCACATTCATTTTCAAAGCGTCTGGGATATCCTGAGGGAAGCCGGTGTGCCCTGTGGCGACGGCAGCCAGTTCTACAAAGACTTGTTCAAAGCAAAACAGGCCGGCCGCTAGCCAGCTGCAGCAGGAATAGCGCAATGGCGGAATCACCTATTGGATTTCACAGATCCACCGGGCTGATTTCCCACGCTTATGTGGGATTTGCTGCTCTGCAACCTATCGAAATGCAGGAGGAACAGGAGATCACCAAAGGCTGGTTCGCCTTCCTCAAGCGCTCTCCCTGCCTCCGGCGCACCCGGGGTCCGTGTGAGCCATTTCGCAATCAGGTGGCCGCCTGCCATCTGGCTTGTGGGATTAATGGTCATTCAGACTTCTTTTCATTCCGCTCAAATTTTCCAAGCTTCAGCAAAGCATTCCCTGCTTTCACATAGGGCGTGTAATCCCGGATCTGCGCAGGATCGAATCCTTGTGCCCTTAGGACTTTATCACTATTCCGCTCCTCGTCCGGACACCAGACGTCCAGCATATGGTATCCTTTTTTGTCCCTCATTTCGAAAATCCATGTCTCTTCATCAAGGTCGGCATTCCCCTCCTCATCGTTTGTCATTGGCTTCGAAGCGGATTGATCGGCGATCAAATTTTTGATTTCTCCGGGAATTTCCTGGTCCAGCACCAAGGTCGTATCCTTGGTGATTTTCAGCGGATCCCCGTTTTGGGCCCGTCTTAGCCAAACAGCCCTCATGTGAATTTTTCCATCCTGATCAAAAATTCTTACCATGATGTTGTCTGAAAAACTGGGTAAAATGGTCGATCTCAGGACAAACGTCGCGCCCGCTGGCAAATCCGCTTGAAGGGACGGTTCCTTCATCGCCGAAAAATACTGCGTGTAGTAGGAAGGCTTTCCTTCGGGAAAATAGGCTTTACCTGCCGGATCAGGAAAAAATTTCGAGGAATCGTCCGCATTCTCAAACTCGAACCCTGATTTCTTTAGCGGTAATGCCTCCTCCAGCAATGAACCAACCGGTGCCGCTGCACCAGCAAGAAGTATAAATGTTATGACTGGTAGATGCAGCATCCGAAGGAAAGATTTTGAATTCATATCATTTCCAAAGGATGCCGTCCAAGCAAACTTGTAACCCCTCCTGCATTTCCCCTTTCCCCACCAGGCAAGGCCCTTAGGGTGCGCGTTCCCGTTTCCCTGATCCGATTTCCCGTTTCCATGAGCGCTCCCGCCCTGAATTACAAAGACACTGTCCACCTGCCCAAAACCGATTTTCCGATGAAGGCGGACCTCATTCTGCGCGAGCCCGCCCGGCTCGCGGCATGGGAAAGCGCCGGTCTCTACCACAAAATCCAGGACCGGCGCAAAGCCCAGGGGGCCCCCCGCTTCCTGCTCCATGACGGCCCGCCTTTTGCCAATGGCGATGTGCATATGGGCACCGCGCTGAACAAAGTCATCAAGGATCTCGTCCTCAAGTCCAAGACCATGGCGGGCTTCGAGACGCCCTACGTCCCCGGCTGGGACTGTCACGGCCTGCCCATCGAATTCAAAGTGGTCAAGGAAGCCTGCGGCCTGAGCGCCCCGGAAATCCGCCGCCGCTCCGAGGAGTTCGCCCGCAAGTGGATCGAAGTGCAAAAAGCGTCCTTCCGCCGCCTCGGCGTGCTGGGCGATTGGGACAATCCTTACCTCACCCTGGCCGCCGGCTACGAGGCGACCGTGATGCGCTTTTTCGCCACTGCGGTGGAAAAAGACCTCGTTTACCGCAGCCAGCGCCCGGTCCAGTGGAGCTACGGCGCAAAGACCGCCCTCGCCGAAGCCGAAGTCGAATACCAGGAAAAAGTCTCGCCCGCGATCTTTGTTAAGTTCAAGGCCACCACCGGTCCCGTCGCGGAAGCCGCTGGTTCCTTCGTCATCTGGACCACCACCCCGTGGACCCTGCCGGCCAACCTCGGCATCATGGTCAGTCCCGGTTTTACTTATGTCCTGGGTAATTTCACGAACAGTGAGGGCGTTGAGGAAACTCTCGTCATCGCCTCAGCCCTCGTGGAAGCCTTCAGCCAAAAAACCGGCTTCGTCCTCGACCCCGCCAGCGCCAAAGACGTGCTGGGGTCCGCCCTCGCCGGCTCCATCGCCTGGCATCCTTTCCTGGAACGCGAAAGCCGGGTCATTGCCACCAGTTTTGTCACGGACGACACCGGCACCGGCCAGGTCCACACCGCTCCCGGCCACGGGATGGAAGACTACATTGCCGGACGCGAAAACGGCCTCGGCCTCATCTCACCGGTGGATGACGACGGCAATTTCACCGAAGAAGTGGGCCTGCCCGACCTGGTAGGAAAAAACGTCTTCGCCGCCAACGAGCCCATCATCGCCCTCCTCGCCACCAGTGGTCATCTGCTGGGCCGCGAGAAATACGTGCACCAATACCCGCACTGCTGGCGCAGCAAGCTGCCCATCATCTTCCGCTCGGTGCCGCAATATTTCCTCAAAATCGACGCCGTCCGCCAGCAGGCCCTGACCGAAATCGACAGCACCCAGTGGCTCCCGCCGTGGGGCCGGAACCGCATCTACGGCACCGTGGAAAGCCGCCCGGACTGGTGCATCAGCCGCCAGCGCACCTGGGGCGTGCCGCTTCCGGTGTTCTACGATGAAGCCGGTGAAGCCATCCTCGATCCCGCTGTGGCCCGCAAGGTCGCGGACCTTGTGGAGCAGCACGGCACCAACCTGTGGTTCGAAAAAACCGACACCGAACTCTGCGCCATGCTCGGCCTTCCTGACACCTGGACCAAGGGCAAGGACACCCTGGATGTCTGGATCGACTCCGGCTGTTCCAGCATCGCCGTCACCGAAGCCCGCCCGGAATACGCCGGGAATCACGGTATCGCCGATCTCTACATCGAAGCCACCGATCAACACCGCGGCTGGTTCCAGAGCAGCCTGATGTGCAGCATCATCCACCGTGGCAAGGCTCCCTACAAAGCGGTGATGACCCACGGGTTTGTCACCGACACCAGCGGCGAGAAAATCTCCAAATCCGGCGACAAACCGATCAACGCCGAGCACTACTATAACAAATACGGAGCCGACCTTGTGCGCCTCTGGGTCAGCAGCGTGGACTGGACGCACGATGTGCCGTTCTCCGACAAACTCTTCGAACAAAACGCCGAAGTTTACCGCCGCTTCCGCAATACCCTGCGCATCCTCCTCGCCAACCTCGGTGGGTTCGATGCCGCCACCCAGTCCGTCGCTAACAGCGACCTGACCTTGCTGGACCGCTGGATCCTTGAGCGCCTCCACGCGGTCACCACCGAGTGCCTTGCCGCCTACGCCGTCTATGATTTCCGGAAGGTTTTCATCACCCTGAATCAATTCTGCGCCGTCGACCTCAGCGCGCTCTACGTCGATATCAGCAAGGACCGGATGTATTGCGATGCCCTGACCAGCCCACGCCGCCTCAGCGCCCAGACCGCGATGCACCGCGTTCTCGACAGCCTCTGCCGATTGTTGGCCCCTATCCTCGCCTTCACCGCGGATGAAGCCTGGGAATTCGCCGGACACACCGACAGCGTGCACCAACACGACTTTCCCGTGCCGGATCCTGACTTCGCCACCACCACCGCCACTACGCAAATCGGTGAACTGCAAAAGCTGCGCGATCTCCTCATGCTGGAAGTGGATAAAGCCCGGAAGGAAAAGCTCATCGGTGGAAACCTCGAAGCCGCCGCCGTGCTCGAAATCCCCGCCGGCAGCCCCGCCGCCGCCGCTGTGGCGAACATCACCGACGCTGCGGAATACTTCATCCTCAGCGATCTCCTCCTGACGGAAACCCCCGCCGGCTCCGCGCCCACCGCCCGGATCACGCGCACTACTTACAAAAAATGCCTCCGCTGCTGGCGCCACCTCCCCGGCATCGGCGAAAGCCCTGCCCACCCCGACCTCTGCACCCGCTGCGCCGGGGTGCTGGCAAAATCTCCCTGATTCCATGAGGCCGGAACCTGGCCTGCTTTGGCGTCCTGTTCCCCGCAGCGGGGCGGTCCGTTAAAATGGCACTACTCCCCATTCAGATGCTTCAACGCCTCGCGGATGGCGGGGAGGAGCATGGGCAGGCATTCGCCGATGGCTTTGGGATTGCCGGGGAGGTTGAGGATGAGGCTTTTGCCGCGGGTGCCGGCGGTCGCGCGGGAAAGGATCGCGGTCGGGACTCTGGCAAAGGACTGGACACGCATGATTTCGCCAAAGCCGGGCAGCTCGCGCTCCAGCACGGTGCGGGTGGCTTCCGGGGTGACATCGCGCGGGGCGGGGCCGGTGCCACCGGTGGTTAGGATGAGGTCGGCTTGTTGCGTATCCACCAGGCGGAGCAGGAGGGCTTCAAGCTCGGCGCGCTCATCCGGCATGACGATCCGGATCCATTCGGTGACGGGAAAACCGCCTTCGGTGAGGACGCGCTCGATTTCCGGGCCGCTGCGGTCGGCATACACGCCGGCGCTGGCGCGGTCACTCAGGGTGAGACGGGCGACTTTCATTGCTTGGTTTTGCTGACCAGGTGGATGTTTTGCAGGATCATGCCTTTGTCGATGGCCTTGCACATGTCGTAAATGGTCAGGCCGGCGATGCTGACGGCAGTGAGGGCTTCCATCTCGACGCCGGTTTTGGAAAAAGTGGTGGCGGTGGCGTGGATGGCGACGCCTTCCTCCTGCACGGAAAAGTCCACGCTGACGGCATCCAGCGGCAGGCTGTGGCAGAGCGGGATCAGGCTGTCCGTGCGTTTGGCCGCCTGAATCGCGGCGATGCGGGCGACCGTTAGAACATCACCCTTGGGCAGGGCCTGGGCACGCAGTGCGGCGAGGGTGGCGGGGGCCATTTGGACAAAGCCGGCCGCGGTAGCGCTGCGGTGCTGCACGGGTTTGTGGCCGGTATCGACCATGCGGGCGGTGCCGTCGGCATCAAGGTGGGAAAAGACAGGCTGGGACATGAATGGGGAAATCAAGGGGCGGGTGGTTCGAGCAGAAGAGTCAGGGCGCGGCCCTGCCAGGGGGAATCGGGATTCACCAGCACCAGGGCATTCGTGCCGGCGAGGGAAAAGGTATCGCCGGAGCTGGACCAGCGTTTGGGGAAAACGGTGAGCTGGCCCTCCGCCACACGCACGCGGGCCGGCCACCAGGTGTCGCGCGGGTCCGGGGTCAGGGTCGCGCCTTCGGCGAGGGGGACCCACACGGCGGGCCAGGTGGCTGGACGGGCGGTGAAGCATTCCACCGCGAGACGGACGGCGGCGTGAAAACAAACGTAATGGGAAACGGGATTTCCCGGAATCACAAAGGCGGCCTGCCTCCCCCTCGTGGCAAAGGTGAGGGGCTTGCCAGGCCGGAGGTTCACGCGGTCAAAGTGAATTTGATAACCCAATTTCCGGAGGGCGGCCGCACCGAAGTCGTAATCACCCACGCTGGCTCCGCCGGAAAGAATCAGCAGGTCCGCCTCCGTTTCTGCGGCCTCTGCGGTAGCGTCAGGATCATCGGCAATCCGGGAGGTCTGGAAATCACGGACGCCCACCTCACTGAAGAGCGCACGCAGCAGATGGGTGTTGGTATCGCGGATCTGGCCAGGACCGGGGCTCAGGGATGGGTCTACTAATTCGCCCCCCGTGGCGAGGTGGCGCACCCTGGGAGCTGGAATCACGCGGGGTTGCACCGCTCCCAGTTGTGCGAGGATAGCGAGTTCCGCTGCGCCGAGTCGGCTGCCGGCCGCCAGCCTGACATCCCCGGGCTTGGCTTCGGACCCCTTTTGCCTGACAAACTTTTTCTCACCAAAGACCGGAAGCATGACCCGCTCTCCCTCGCGGGTGGCTTCTTCCTGCATGATCACGCGGCCGCCTCCTTCCGGGAGCAGGGCTCCGGTAAAAATACGATAGCACTCGCCGGGTTGGAGCACCTGGCCCGGGATGGCTCCGGCGGGGATTTCCCCTGCCACGAAAAAGGAGCCAGGCACGGCATCCTCCCTCACCACATAACCATCCATCTGGGAGCGGTCCCCGGCAGGATAAAAGGCATCTGCCACGACATCCTCCGCCAGCACCAGCCCATGGGCTTCTGCCAGAGGCACCGCGAGGGCAGGCCGGGGTTGGATCATTTTCGAGATGATCCGGCGGGCTTCAGCTAAGAAAATCATGGCCGGTCCATCGCGGATCCCCGGGCCCCCGGCAAGGCGGGATCGCGGCTCCACTCCAGGATGCGCATTGAAAAGCCACCCGTGGGGCGTATCGGAAGGATATCATGAGCCATCCCCCCGATCCCGCCTCACTCCCCTGCAGCCCCCTTGATGAAACCGATGGACTGAAATACTTCCCCCGCATGGTGGGGAAAATCCGGCTGCAGGCCAGCGGACTGCTGTGGGAGGAACTGGTGGCCAACCTGGGCAAGGGGTCCGACGCCGCCTGTCTCGGTGTCCTGCATATCAGCTATGAAGATCTCCAAGCCCACGTGGCGCAGGGCGGCAGTGACAGCGAAATCCTGACCTGGTGCCAGGAAATGACCCGTCCCTTGAACGATACCGACCGGCTGGTGTGGAACAGCTACATCAGCAAACTGGGATGGAATGATCACATTACCCCGATGCTGGTGAAACGGAAAGCCGACAGCGGCCTGTGCGGACGCGATGACATCCAGACGATGGCGCACTATATCGACGTGGATGAAGGCCGGCGGCCGTGAGCTGGGCTGGGTTGATAGTTGAAGGTTGATAGTTGATGGACCCGGAGCACTGCAGGACCAGAAATCCTGGGGTCTTCCTGCCATCAACCATCAACCATCAACCCTCCCTCCCCCCCGCGCAGGCCGGCACCAGAATGGAATCGCTCATGCCATGCAGGATCTTTTTATCCGCCGGCACGATGGTCGCCAACACCCCGCCGAGACTGATGGCGGTGCCATCGCGGGGCACAAAATAATAGGGACACAGCCGCACCCGGCCCTGCATGATCCTCCGCTCCCCCGTGGTGCGCTCAAAGTAAGGATGCTCCACCACCCGGGCGGCATGAAATTGCTGCAGCACCCAGGGGGATTGCGCAAAATCGGCCTGAGCCAGCCGCACCGCCTCCGTCCATTCCGGCTGACTCACGTCATGTCCGATCACCACACTGCGGCTGCCCCAGGCATCCTGGTGGAAGCCGCTGCGCTTCAGCACCAGCTGCCGTTCCTTTTGCGAAAAGCCAGCCATGTCGTCCCAGGCGTTGATGTCCAGTCCAGGCAAGACCGCATGGTGGGGCAGCGGTGCAGGATCGATCACCCAGCCGCGCGGAATGATTTTAGCCAGGGCATCCCGCTGATTTTCCCGGAGTTCCTGCCGCCACAGCTCCCGCAGCGGCCGGCTCCAGAACAGGGCCAGCCACAGCTTCTCCTCCAGCCAGGGTTTCATGGGGGCGGAAATCGTCAAGCTTCCTGCTGCCGCCGCTTCCTGCATCGCCCGCCAGCCGGGAATCTGCGGCAGGTCGAACAATTCAAAAAACCGGTAAATGTCCCGGCCTTGTGGTTGATAGGACTCCGCCTTAGCCACCGCAAAGCCCGCTCCGGCCTGGGCGGCGAGCCATTCCATTTCCGGGCGGTAGTCGCCGGATTCGCGGGAAATCACCAGATCCGCCCCCTTGGGGAACAGGCTGCGGAACCCCTCCACCATGCCAGCCGCGCCGCCCAGGGGGAGCTGCTCCGGATGCAGGGAGGCGTAGGTTTGGGCCAGCCAGCCCGTCAGGCCGATGCCCCCCGGCACGCTGTCGATTTCCGTCAGGGCAAAACCGGATTCCGTCAGGATCAGATCCGGCCGGATCACCCCCGGCAGTTGATTCCGCAGGGACTTGGCGCAGGCCGCTTCCAGCAACTCCGGCGGCTTGCCCGCATCCAGGTAGGCGGCGATCCACGGCTGCACCTTTCCCTTGAGGCTGCGGTAGTAAAGATCATTCGCCGTCCTTATAAAAACATGCAGCCGGTGCCCCAGCTTTTCCAATTCCACCACCAGCGCCGGCTCCAGGGGAAAAGGCTCCGGCGAGGCCAGCCATGATTTCCCGGAAAACAATCCGTCTTGTGGCATCGCGTTCAGGACGTCATTTTGAGTGATTCGGGCAGGGTTCATGGATGGAGGAACGGTAGTGCCGGTGAAAAAGGTTCTGCAAGCCCTTCTCCCTGGCAGCCGGTGGAACACGGGCGTCCCGCCGGTGCTGGCTGGCGGTCATCCTGACCGCTGTCAGCTCCTGCTGGCGGGACGCCAGCAACCCAGCACAGCCGGGACGGCTGTGTTCAGTTCCCATCCGAGCAAAAAGCTGTGCCGTCCGAGCAAAAAGCCTCGCCGCCCGAGCAAAAAGCCCCGCTGCCGGAGCAAAAAGCCGCGCCGCCGGAGCAAAAATCCCCGCCACCGGAGCAAAAAGCCCTGCCGCCCGAGCAAAAAGCCCCGCTGCCGGAGCAAAAAGCCGCGCCGCCGGAGCAAAAAGCCGCGCCGCCGGGGCAAAAAGCCGCGAGCCTCGGGCAAAAGCCGGAAGGCCGGGGCAGAAAGCGGGGGCAAAGGGCAGCGCGGGGCATTTCCTACGGGGAAAGGCTGCCACCAAGGCGGGTCAGGGCGTTTCCGGCGTGGCAGGCGTGGCGGGCACCGTGCTCTTGCCGTTGAAGCGCACTTTCAGGTCGCTGTAGATGTTATCGGCACCAGGAACGCCGCGTTGGGCGGCCACCTTGACGTTGGCATAAAAGGCCAGGTCCGCCAGGTATAGGTCGGAATAGGCCTGAGTGATGGTGTCTTCCACGCCCTCCAGGAGGGGGGGCAGTTGGCGCATGACTGGCAGGAGGGAGGCCACCAGCTTCAAATCTTTGGACAACTCCGCCACATCCGTGAAGCTGGGAGTCAGCCCAGGATTGGCCGCCCGGTAAGCGGTGCATTTTTCATGAAAGGCCAGAGTGCCGTCACTGATTTTAGGCAGGGTGCGCCGTTCCTCTGCAGTCAAATTGACCAGGAGCCCGGTGAATGCTGTTTTCAGGGCCGTCACTGCGCCAGTGATGGCCGTCAGTTGTGCTGGGTGATGTCGATGGAGACACGATTATCATTAGCCATAAGGATGTAGAGTATGATGGTCGAATCGGATAGGTTCCCAGTGTTTCTGCCGGAACGGGTCAGGTCCCCTTGCAAACTTCACAGGCAATGCCCCCCGGATAATGCTCACCATCCTTACTAAACCGAATTCCGCAACACTTTTCTGATCAGATGAAGCAAGAAATTGTTTTTTTCCTCGCCAAAAATGAACATGCGTCTAGCCTGCCCTCAAGTCCGGCGGGATACCACGCCGGACTGGATCTCACATTTTCATTAATTGCAAAAGCCCGCCGACCTTACCCAAACAACATTATGAAAACAAAAGCCATCCTGATCCAATGTATGACCCCCGCGCTCCTGTTGGCTCAGGAACCCGCAGCGGAACGCAACCCCTGGAAAGCCTCATCCCCTGCTATACCGGAGGCTGTGTCCAAAGCCCGCATCCATGCGCAAACCGTTCTGCCCGGGGCCAGTGGCACTGCCGGCGGCAATTTGATCCTCCAGCGTATCGACCCTCCAGACGCTTCATCCGTCAGACTTATCACCCCGGTGCCGGAGCCTGCGAAGGCGGCGGGGAACTTTTCTGCCGGAGAGTTGGCGGCCCGCCGGGCCTCGGAACCCAACGAGCTTCAATTCTTCTCGCCTACTGTGGTCGTGCTGGACAACGGCGTCTCCATGGTCCGCTGGGGCGCTGTGGACCCACTGAGCGGCTACCGCCAATATGCCGCATGGGTTCGGCTGGATTTGAGCACAATTCACGCCTGCGGTGATCTCACCGTGGGACGCCGCCGCTATTGTCTGCTGCCGGTCATGTTCCATGCAACAGACCGCATGAATCAGAAATGGAAAGCACCAGCACCTCTTGAGTTCAAACGGAGCACAGACATCATTCTGGCGGAAGGTGATCCCGACAATAAAGCCGCCTTGGAGCCCCTACTGGCCCTTCTGGGGCGCTACGATACCGCGGGGGATCAAATCGCCGCTACGGCTGCTGCGATCAAAGCCGATCAGGAAGCCCGCGACGCCTGGGAAGAAGCCCATCCTCAAAAGCCGGAAGATGTCGTCATCAAGTTCTGGCCAATTCAGAGCACACAATACCCCACCAAGGTTGCCAAATAAATCCTCTCAGGTAACACTATGAAAAATCCACTTTCCCGCTACCGCTGCCTAATCAGCTTGTCCGGTTTATTTGCTGTGCCCGCTGCCGCGCAGTCAGTGAACCAATCGGAAGTCATATTCGAGCCCAGCACCAATGTCAATTTCACCCATCAGGTGCGCTGGCACGGGGTCCAAGGACGGCTTTATGTGATTCAAGCTTCGACGGATCTGCAAAACTGGCTGACTGCTCCCGTCATTGAGATGGGAGCCGGAAATACCATTATTTGGGGGTTTACCCCATCTGGAAAACAATTTTTCCGCCTGAAATATACGCTATCCACGAATCATACGATTGGATCCGGAGGAGATGCCGATGGAGATGGACTTACGAATGGGGAGGAGGTCGTCCAATACGGCACAGATCCCTTCCTCGCCGACACAGACGCGGATGGTATCTCGGACTTTGATGAAATTGCCGCAGGCTTAAGCCCATTTCTGAGCGACAGCGATGGAGACTCGATCAGCGATCTTGACGAGGATTCTGACAACGACGGAATCACCAACCGCTGGGAAATCACGAATACTTCCCTCATTTATACCCCGGATTCCGATAGCGATAGCAGGCGTGATGGCGACGACTGGATGGAGATCATTGATGCGGAAATCTCGACCATGAATTTGGAGACCCTCTACGATGAGCTGGATCCAATGGCCGCTTATCCCACCCCCACGCAAAGCTCCTCTTTCAGATCCCAGGTCAGCGCAGCACTCCCAACCTTCAATGGAGTTTATGAAAATGCTGGGACCCAGACTACCTTTGGTCCGGAATCCCCAGGAGGACCGACAATTACCGCTTTCCGCGAATACCAACTTTACGATGGCGACGACCGCTGGGTGCAGCTGGGCAGACAGAAGAAGAGCAATTTCCGGCTCCGCACCGGCCACGCAGCCGCAGGATCAGCCGCAAGTCCACAAGCTTTCCCAGCAGCACAGCAGGTTACCGTGCCAGTTTTCATCTCCTACACCGCAACGAAGGGCGATGGGGCCGTTATCGAACAATCCGGGGAAGTGCGCACTCTCACCCTCTCCAACGGTATCGCGGTGCCCTCCGCGACTGAATTGCCTGCACTTCCGGCAGCGCCCACCAACCTCGCCCCCTACACCAGCCCAGACCAATCGATCCACCTTGTGCAGAAACAAACAGTTCAGACCAATCCCATTCGGCTCTGCGTGGATACCAATATGAACGGTGTTCTGGAATACCGCACTGATGGGCGCACGCCTTTGGAAAAACGCCTTGGCAGCCAAGCTTTTGCCAGTGATGCGGATGATGTGATGGACATCCTGACAGCGGTGGATCCACTCCGTCCAGTTTCCCGCCTGAAGGCCGGCCCTGCGGGACTTATCCTCGATATCAACAATAACAATTCAGATGCAGGCAACGACAATGCCCTTGCCTTGCAACATGATTATCTAAGTCTTGACTTGGATGGACCGGAGGACCGCATAGAATTTGGAACTTTGCACGAGCAAGGCACCACCACCATAGGCCACGTGAGCGGCGGTTGCCAAGTCAGGATTGCAGCAGGGCTAATTCCTCTGATTACGGCAGGAAATGCCCAGCAAAAATACTACCTTCTCCTGTCTAATTTATCCGGCTCCGCCGTCAGAGTTCACCGCCTTACGGGTAGTGGAAATATGCGGATTCTGATGCTGTATTTTGAGCCCAATGCCAACAACGTAACCCTGACCCAACCCCAGATTATTATTGATGGCTCCTGGTTCAACGGGGCCACAATCCAGAATGGTTTTGCCGCCATCAATCTGCTGGTGGAAGGCGTGCAGGCCAGCTCCTGCCTCTTGGAATTGGAGGTGTTCAACTTAATCGGTGGTTCCCCGATGGTTCCACCAGTCAAAGACACCGCCACCATTCAGGTCAATGTGGACCAGGTGCCTTCGCAGAGCCTTTCCACCAAGGACGGCCAGCAACTTGGCAAGCCAGATGCTAGCGGGCCGGGAAATGCTGGCACGCCCTCCAAACACTATGCCGGGGTGGACTTCAATACGCTGGCCGATACTACTCCAACCGAAAACATCCGCGCCGTTAAAGGCCATATCATGCTGGAGATTCCCGCCGGCGCCGTGGGCCAGAATTCATGGCGGCCCTGGCAGACTCACAAGCGGGGCCCCCTGCGCCAGTTCACCGTCGGGGCGGACCCGGTTTCCACCGCGTCCTTCTGGATCGGACTTACCAGCCACGCTCCAGGAGCACAACGTCCTGCAAACGTGGGCGCAGGCCGGGTTCCTACTTTCCCAGCGGCCCGGCGATGACTATCCGAATAAAAAGGACGGCTACCAGGCAACCATGTATCTGGAGACGAGTCGGATAGAACTGCTACCCAGCCATACGCAGGACACTCCAAATGAAAGCCAGAGCGCCGGAGTCCTCAGCGGCTGGGCCACCAGCGGGATCAACTTGGAATTTGTCCTGTTCCAGAATCTGACGGTGAATGATCCGACCAATGGCAGTTGGGTATTCGTCTGCAAGGACATCCGGACCCCGGCCAGCCCCCGCTACTTCCGCATCAAGCAGCAAATGCCGCCGCCCCCGGATGGGGCCACGCCGCAACAGCGCATCGATATCCAGAATGTTTATGACACCTGCCTCTACCGCATCCTCCAGGCCAAGATGGAGTTCCACAATTCCACCAGCTTCCTCTTCGGGAATATCAATCACAAAGCTCTGATCGAGGATGTGCAATATGCCACGGTGCGGGGCGGGAGCACTGCGGCCCCGCCAATCAATGACGCCACCTCCCTCTGGACCTGGGTGAATGGCAGCGCCGGGGCCGGAGCCAGCTTCAATTGGACCAAGGCCAATGAGCGAGCGGGGACAAATACTGTCCCACGCATCACCCGAAATACAGGCAAAAGACCATTTTTCAATTCGAGTGATAATTCAAAAGTTAATTTCTGGAACATTCAAAAAACCACCAACGGCACCAAAGATCAATATTGGATGTGGGATGACCGCACCTGGGCTTTTCCGAAACTTCGCCGCTAGGTTAATCATTTTTAAAATTGCACCTTATGTCGAATTTTATCTCAGGCCGCCCCCTTCTCTATACATCTATTGCTCTGCTGCTATTGTGGCTTGCGTTTCTCGGATGGAAAAACTTGGAAAGTCCTCCCGTGCCCGATCAGGATTTGACATCCCCGGATTCAAACGTAACAACCAGCCGCCCGGGTTCAAATGGCCGTCCGACAGCGCAACCTCCGCGACCCACCAAGATAACCGTGCCCATGCTTGGGGAAATTGCAGGGGCAAAATGGATTTCCGAACAGACTTTTAGGAATCCTGATCCTTTGCATTCCGACGTCAACACTGTAACTCCAGATATTCTGGTCGATGAGCAGGGCCGGTTTTTGGCTGCGAAGGCCGGAGACGATGCTTTCACTACTGTTTCGATACCAGAACGCTATCATGAAGTCTTGGGACTCCTGCTGGAGACCAAAGGGCAGCATAGCGAAGCCCCGAAAGAACTGACGGAACGCGTTTTATCGGTAAAAATCAAACCGGCTGATTTGGGAAACATTGATTTCAGAAATATGATATGGAGCATTGCTGCCGATCATAGGACACCCAAGTATGAACTTTGGTATCACGCCGAAGTTGAATATGAAGGTGAAAGCCCACCACGCAACGTGTTGATCCATACTTGGAGCTTAGGCCCAATCAGTGAAAAAAGTCGTAAGCTACCCAGGTTTTTCGCGGACGTCGAACCGGAATTTATCCCATACGACAGCTCTGCGATTCCCGGAGCCAACCGCTACGGAACAAATGTAGGCATCCGCGCATTTCAGACTAACGGAGAAGCTGGCGAGGAACGCTATGTCACAGAACCGTGGGCCGGACTGTCTCCGTGGAAAGACAATGAGCTGGATCCAAAATACGGAGAACTGCTGCCCAACGAATTCAGCGTGCCCATGGACCGGACTATCGATGTAAGGTTCTTCCAGGACCTTTCATCACGGGCAAGCCGCCCCGACATCGCGCCGGAAGTCAAAGCCCGCCTGGACCGCGAAGCAGCCGAAAAAGCGGCCTCCAAAAGCAGGTAGACAGGAAAGCATGGGGGCCCTTCTCAAGTCCTGTCCTGCCGCCCTCATCATGGACATCGGGAAAAAATCCAGCACCAGCGCTGCTTTTTCCAAACAGGAAGACCTCTCTAAGCCGGAGGACTGCACGGAATTTGGCACACTGCCAAACCAAGGAACTATCACCATGGGCCACGTGGGCCAAGGCAGCTGGTGACAGGGCAGCCAAGGCAGCCGGTGGGGCCGATACTTCCCGCCCTTGACGCTTCCCTGGCCAGGAAGTCCATTCGTGGCCCCGAAGCGCCCGCCTTGCCGGACGCGTTTTTCCCTTCCCCCCACTTTCTGCGCTGCCCGTTCCATGTCCCACTGGCTCACCTATCTTGCTTACCGGATGGTCGAAACGATCTGCCGGATCCTGCCGCTGAACCTCGTCTGGCGGGCGGGGCGCCTGATCGGGCGGGTGGGGTGCCTGTTTTTTCCCAGCTACCGGCGGCTGGCCCGGCGGAATTTCCAAACGGCTTTTGGACGCGAGCGCTCGCGTGAGGAATTGGACTGGCTGGTGCGGGAGCACTTCGCCACCCTCACGGCCAATCTGCTGAGCAGCCTGAAGGTCTCCTTCATGAAGGAAAGCGACATCCTCGCCCGGCTGGAAACGCGCGGCTTGGAAAAGCTCCCTGGCCTGCTCTCGGCGGGGCATGGCATCATCTACGCCCTGTGCCACATGGGGAACTGGGAAGTGCTCTCCCAGACTGGAGTGCTGGGCCCGGAAGCGAAATCAGCCAGCATGTATCAGGCCCTGGCCAATCCGCTGCTGAATGCCCATGTGCTGCGCCGCCGCAGTCATTCCGTCTGCACGCTGTTTGACCGGAAGGACGGCTTCGCGGCTCCTGCCAAATGGCTGCGTGAGGGCAATGCGCTGGGCATTCTCCTGGACCAGCACGCCGGGGACGGCGGAGTGTGGTGCCCCTTTTTTGGCAGACTGGCCTCCACCACCAATCTGGCGGCCCTGCTCAGCCGCCGCACCGGGGCTCCCATCGTGCCGCTCACCGTGGAAACCATCGGCACAGCCCGCTGGCGGATTGTGTGCGGGGAGGTGCTCCCCGGGGGACGCCAGGGGCTGGATCCTGACAGGGCGACGGCCCAGCTGAATCTGGTCCTGGAGGCGGGCATCCGCCGCTCGCCGGCCGATTGGTTCTGGGTGCACAACCGTTGGAAAACGCCCAATCCTGACTTCCTCCTCGCGAAGTATAAGCGCGGCATCACCCTGCTCCCGGAGCAGAGCGTGGAGTCCCTCCAGCGCTTTGAAATCCTGATCCGGTCCTCAAATTGGCTGGGCGATGCCTGCATGGCGGTGCCGGCGGTGCGCGCCATCCGGCGGGGCCGTCCGGATGCCAGGGTCACGATCCTCACACCGGAAAAACTGGCAGGATTCTGGAAAGCCATCCCGGAAGTGGACGCCGTGCTGGCGATTCCCCGGGAGAGCGGCATCCTCGGAACCGCCAAAGTGATCCGTGACAGTGGGATCTTTTTTGATGCCGCCGTGCTCCTGCCCAATTCCCTGCGTAGCGCCCTGGAGGCCTGGCTGGCGCACATCCCGCGCATTGTGGGCTATCAGGGGCACTACCGGAAGTGGCTGCTGCACCAGATCATCCCCAAAAAGAAGCGCATCACCCCCACGGAGCATCATGTCAGGCACTACCTGCGCATCGCGTGGCGGCTGGGCGCGGAGGTGGAGGATCCCACCCTGCGCGATCCCCTGCCGGGACCCGCTGCCAAATTGTCAGGAAAAGTCAGGATCGGCATCTGCGCGGGTGCGGAATACGGCCCCGCAAAGCGCTGGCCGCTGGAGCGCTTTGCCGCCGCGATCCAACAAATCACCACCACCCTGAAAGCCGAAATCGTGCTCTTCGGAGCCCCCGGGGAAAAGGCCATGGGGGAAGAGTTGAGCGCCCTGCTGGGGGGCCGATGCAAAAACATGGTAGGCACCACCAGTCTGGAAGGGCTGATGCGTGAACTCCGCCGCTGCCGCCTGCTCCTCACCAATGACACCGGCACGATGCATCTCGCCGCCCTGCTGGGCACGCCGGTGGTGGCGATCTTTGGCTCCACCGAGCCTGCCTGGACCGGCCCGGTGGGCCCGGGCCATACGGTGATCCGGAAACACGTCGAGTGCACGCCCTGCTTTCTGCGGGAATGCCCCATGGACTTCCGCTGCATGAATGGCATCACGCCGGAACATGTCAGCGCTACGGTGCGCCGGATTTTGCAGGCCGGAAAGGCGGTGGAGGATCCCGCTCTTTTGTGTTTCACCCAGGTGAATCCAGGCTAGACTGAAGGCGATGGCTGATTCCCCCGCACCCCCGGAGACACGGCGTCCCCGCCGCTGGGGACGGCGGCTCGCCATCGGCTTTCTCAGCCTCGCCGGGCTCACCGCAGGCCTCGCTGCGGCGGCATGGGCGTGGCGGGTGGATCTGATCCACCACTTCCTCACAGATCCCACCAGTGTGTGGCAGGTGCGGCTGCAAAACGTGGAGTGGAGCGGTCAGGGACTGATCATCCAGGACTTCAGCGTGCGGCACGCGGATCAGGCGGAGCCGGTATTTGCGGCAGCCAGTCTGCGCTCCTCCGTGACCCTGCAGGCATTGATGTCAGGCCAACTGGGGAAGGTGACCGTGGAAAAACCCCGGGTCCATTGGCGGGCTGGGCTGCGCGCCGATCCTCCCAAGCCCATCAGGCCCGCTGCGGCGAAACCTCTTTTGACCTGGGATTCACTTCTCATCACCGATGGCAGCGTGGACGTAGCTGAAGCCGGGTTTTACGGCTTCACCGGCAGCCTCGCGGGACAAAGCGGTCCGGGTGCCTGGCATGAAGAGGGCCGCCTTGCCCTGGCCGGAACTACCCTGACTTCCAGGGATGCTGAATACACCATGATCCTGACGGAAGGCCCGGTGCGCACCCTCAAAATCAACGCCAGTCAGGTGGAAACCGCCGGTAGCCTGGCTGCCGCAAGCGGTGCCCTGGTCCTCACCTCATCCAGCTTGGCCGGTGCCCGGGTGCAGCTGGGGGCCACAGCACCCAGCCCGGCCCTGCCGGCCCGGCCAACTCCTGACCCAGCTCCGGCAGCGGACTCCGGGGGGCCGTCCATCATTTCCGGAATCGGGATCAAAAATCTAACCGCTCCCGGCCTGCAGTTGGATGCTGCCATGCCGTGGTTGGCCAGCAGCCGGGGGGATCTGGCCCTGGCGCATCTGACATCCGGAATGGGAGCGCCTTTTTCCCTGGAGGGTCTGCAGTTTTCCGCTGCGTCTGCCAAGCTTCCGGCAGAGGCCAGCCTGCCAGAATTTTCCCTGAGCGCCAGTGTCAGCGGCACGGCGCTCCGTTTGGAAAAGTTCGTCTTCACCAAAGCCATGGTGCCGGATCTCAATGGGCTGTTCACCCAGATGGGATTACCGGGCATCCCTGAGCTGGTGGCTTCATTTGAAGCGGATGGCGTGTTCTCCGGCCTGCAGGCGGGGGCTGGCGTGCCGGCCTCCAGCGCAGAGCAGCACCTGACTTTCCGCGATCTCAAGGCCGCCCTGCCCGGGCAAGGCACGGTATCTGCCAGCCGTGTGGTCCTGGCCGCAGTGCCGGATGAGGTAACCGCCTCGCGGAGGCTGCGCCGTTTGGAATTGGAGGGCTGGCAAGCCGACCTGACCATCGAACGCCCTTCCCCCGCGCTGTTGGCAGAAGCCGGAGCCGCAGAAACCAGCGCCGACCCGCCTGCCGCTTCAGGCACCCCGGTGCCGGTCGCCGCCCGCCCGCTTTGGGAGGGCTGGAATGCTGACCATCTCACCGCCAGCGAAGGTCATCTCAAAACCACTCTGCCCCAACTCGGTGGAGCCCGCATCACCACCTCCCTGTCCATCTCCACGCCCACCACCGGCAGTGCGGAAGTGCCGGCAGCCTATCAGATCAATCTCCGGGAACCGCAGATGGTGCATCCTGATCTGCCGGAACAGCCCATGGCCCTCGCCAGCGCCATCCAGTTCACGGCAACCGTGACTGGCCTCTGGCAAAAGCGGGAAATTGATTCCCTCACCATTGGCGGCACCCGGCTTCAGATCGGGGATGCTCTGTTCCGCATGATCAGTGCGCTGCCGCCCACGCCCACTCTTCCGCCAGCGCCCGCCGCACCGGAGAGTGAGGCCACCCCCAAGCCCCCTTCCACGTCTTCAACCCGCCCTGCCAACCCGGCCGCTTCCCCCTGGCGGATCAAAAGTGTGGTGCTGGATGACTCCCTGGTGCGGATCGATAACCTGGGAGCCGGCAGCCGCCTGGATATTCCGATCAAACGTCAGGAATTCCACGACCTGCCGCTGGATATGGAAGCCCTCGCGGCAGTGGAGCGGGTTTATAAAATCGAGGTGCCCAGCATCACCTTGTATAACCCATTTTCCGTTGGACAAAAGGTCGCGGTCCTGGATACCAACTATATCCAATTCACTCCCTCGGGCCTGCTGAAGCGTCAGATCAAACAGGTGGACCTCATGGCTCCTTCCCTTTACGCGGGCCAGCCCCTCTTTGATTTTGTCGCTGCGGCCCGCCAGCGTTTTGCCAGCTTGGCCAGCGCCCAGCCTGCCAGCACCCCGGATCAGCCCATGCTGGTGGATAGCGCCAGCCGCAGCCCCACCCTGCTCAGCGCCCTGGCCAGCGTCACGCCCGCTGCCGTGGCTGGCATCGCGGAATGGGACATTCCATTTTTCACTGCCAGCGGCAAGGTGCTGGTAGCCCCCAAGGGCTTTCCCTGGCCTAACCTGCCGGTCATTCCCTTCCGCAACGCGCGGGATGCCCAGGGCAATCCGATCCCATTTCATCTGCACGGGGAAAGCTTCCATGGCGAGCTGGCGATCGAACCGGGATGGTATGACTTCCCGGAATACAAGGTGCGCCTGCGTCTCAGCGACCGGGGCCGCATTCTCTTCAATACCCCGCAAAAGGACCAGGACAATAACCTGACCGAGGTCTTCGAAAACAACACCCTGATCTTCCGCCAGCTCGAAATCAGCGGCACCTGGCTGTCCATCACCTATGACGCCCGCGGCATCTACGCCCGTTTCGGCGGAATGACCTGCGGCGGCAACCTCACCGGCGGCTTCAATCTCTACCTCGATGAACTCTACACCTGGGATGCCTGGATCTCCATGACCGGCATCGGCATGCAGGCGCTCACGGACAAACTCACTCCTGACACCTTTCGCATGAGCGGCCCCGTGGACGAGCTGAGCGTGAAAGCCTATGGCGATACCACTACGCTCTATCAAGCCGTGCTGGC
>CAMDJM010000042.1 GCA_945900785.1 Akkermansia muciniphila | reverse complement strand
CGGGAGACAGCCGTAGGGATCGTTGATGCCTGTTCTGATTTTCCATTTTCCATAAAAACGCTCATCCAAATTTTCGGCTTTGCTCCTATTTCTCCTGGTGTTTTTTCACAATCATCCCTGTCCTTTGTGACCTCGCTTCCCCATCTCTCTTCCAGCTCTTTTCCCACTGCGGTGGTGGCAGCCCGCCGTGCCCGTCAGCGGGGCTCGGCTCTGTTGCTGGTCATGTGGCTGATTTCCATGCTCAGCCTGCTGATTTACTCCACCATCCGGGTGATTTCCCATGACATGGACATCACCATCTCGCAGAAAAAAGCCTTCCGGGCCCGCCAGCTCACCGAAATGGGGCTCAATATCGCCTGCAATCCCGCCGTCAAGGACACGGATACCGCGTTGCTCAACCAGACCATCGCGGACGGCGAGTCCTTTGCAGTCACCATCCGCGGCGAAGGCGGCAGATTCAATGTGAACACCCTGCTTCAAGCCAATGACCGCACATTTTTCGAGCGCGCCTTCGAACTCTGGGGACTCGACAAGGACGCCGCGTCCGCGCTGACGGACACCATGCTGGATTGGGTCGATCAGGATGAGCAAACCCAACTGCACGGCATGGAAAAGGAAGACTACGAGAAGTTGAATGTCTTCGGCTACCCCTTTAACCGGCCCTTCTACAGCCTGGATGAAATGCTGCTGGTGCCGGGTTTTGACTCCATAACGGCCAATGTGAAGGACTGGCGCGACTATTTCACCATCTACTCTGGCGGCAAGCTCGACCTGAACGCTGCCGAGCCGAAAGTCATCGCCCTGGGCATCATCACCAGCCAAGCCACCGCCGATCCTTTGAACGACTGGGAACCGGCCCTGAAAGATGCCACCGACTTTGTGCGCGACGTGCGCTGGGGGCCGGACGGCATCGAATTCACCGAGGACGACGTGAAGCTCCAGGACCTCCAGCAGGCCTACGATGCGCTGAACCTGGACGCCGAGGATCCGGACGTTCAGGCGCACTTTGGCCTGAACGACACCACTGTTCACATTGAATCTGTCGCCACAGTGAACGATTACCGGAAGCGCGTTGTCTTAATCGTCCGCAACCGCACTCAAGGCAGTCCGCAAATCCTCGCCCGCGAGGAAATCCCTCTTTTCCAATAATTCCCTGCTCCCGCAAAATCCCATCTTCCCGAAAAAATCCCCCGTGCTAATTTGTTAAAAGCGTGCCATGCATGGCCACCGGCTGCCTAATTTCCCCCACCTTTTTCCTTTTGAAACCCCCACCGCTCGACCCCACCGCCACTCTCTGCCTGCCCGGCCCGGAGATTTGGGAACTCTGGAAGCCTACGCCTTCCGGGTGGCAACGCGTTCCAGGCTCGGAATCCACCACCAGCCCCTCCGCTTTCAAATCGGCCGCCCTGTTCGCCTTTCCCGTCAGCAGCACCTTCGCCGTGCCCATCCGCGCGGCCACGGGCGATCCCGATCTGCTGCCGGATATCATTGAAATTCAGTTGGAAAAACAAGGCCTGAAGCCAGATGCGCCCGTGGGTTGTCTGACGGACTGGCGCATTGTCGACCGCGAAGAAAACCAAACCCTGGTCTGCGCGGCGGTGCTGAATCCCGGTCTCCCGGAGGAACTCCCAAAGGAAGCGCCTGCCCGCTTCGAACTGAGCCCGTATCTCTATGATCTCCCGGACGACTCCCTCGTGATCTGGAAAGAGCTGGGCCGCCTCGTCTTTGCCGTCACCCGGCGGGATCACCCCGTTTATTTTCACGCGCTCAGCGCCTCGCACCTCACGCTTGGCGTGGTGCAGGAGATTGAGCAACTTTTGATGCCCGTTTACACTCAGGGATTTGTCACCGCGCTGGATGCCGTGGTCATCTGGGGGAATCCCGGCAGCACAGCCGCGCCGGATCCTGCGGTGGATGCCGCTTTTCAGGTCACATTTGGGGGGCGCGTCCTGCATTTGCCCAAGCCCCCGCCCCGTCCCGGCACCCGCGTTTCCGCCTTGGAGCCCGTGTCCGTCGCCCAAGGGAAAATCCGCGCCGCCCGCGCCGCCCGCATCCAAAAAATCGCCACCGCTTGTGTCCTCGCTTATTTGCTGGTTCCGGGCTTCTTCGCCTTCCGGTATTTCATGGAGCAGCGGAAGGTCGATGTCCTGAAATCCCGTGTCGCGGGGCTGGAAAGCAACTACGGCAATATTCAGGGCACTATCGACCAGGCCAACCTCGCGGACGCCGCCATCAACTTCAAACAATACCCGGTGGAGCTGCTCTTCCAGTGCCTCACTTCCCTTTACGACACCGCGACCCCCGGCGTCCGCATCTCGGGCTTCGAAGTGGAGAAAGACCAAGGCGAGAAAAAACTCTCCCAGATCACCATCAAAGGCGAGGCCAACAACGCCAATACCCAGGCCGCCATTGTCTATGCCACCAAAGTGAAGGGCAATCCTGAGCTGCAAAATTTCAAATGGGAATACAAAGCCCAAGCCCCCAAGGACGGCAAAGTCCCCTTCGACATCGTCGGAATCACCAAAGATGACACCTCTGAAACCAAGTGAAAAGCGGCTCCTGATCTTCCTCGGGATCGCAGCCTTTCTCCTCTTCAACCTGCTGGGCTTCAGTTGGTGGAAGAAGAGCAACCTCGTGCTGGAGCGCAAACGCATCACGCTCGAAACCCGTGCCCGCGAGCTGGAATTCGCCAAAACCCTCGCGCCCGAAGCCGAGCAAAAACGGAGTTTCCTGGACGCCAATTTGGAGTCCTATCCCGATGAAGCCTCACGGGAAATTTACCTCGACAAATTCATTAAACAGGAAGCCGACGTTCTGAATCTTGAAGTCCGCAAAAATCAAACCCTGCCCGTCAAACTGGAGGATCATTTTCACAAGTCCCGCTACACGGCGGACGTGATCGGGGCATGGGACGATGTTTTCGCGTTCATCTTCAAGCTGCAATCCCCCAAGGCCTTCCGCTTTGTCAGCACCCTGCGGCTGAAATCCCAGAAAAAAGAAGGCGCGACCGATGAGGCTGCCGAAGTGGTCTGCACTTTTGAAGTCGAGCGTTGGTGGTCACCGGAAAGCGTGGCTACAGAAGTGCCGCTGAACGCCGAAATCCCCGCCCCAGCCACCACGGCTGAAACCCCTGCCGACTCCCCCGCTGCCCCTCCTGTCCCCGGAGCACCCACCCCTGAGGCTCCGTCTGCGCCCCCTGGCGATCCTGCCTCGCCTCAAAAAACCGCCGCCGCTGAACAATCCAATCCCGAAGCGGTCCAAACGCCCTGACGGGTCCCCGTCGCCCACCCTCCCACCGACCGGTCATGAAAACTACTCATCTTTCCCCGAATCGCAGCGCCTTGGCCCACCCCTTTGCTGCCGGATTGATTTTCCTGGCCTTGCCGGCCCTGCTGCCCGCCCAGGACACCCCGCCTCCCCCTGCTCCGGAAGCCGCAGGCGAAACGTTCACTCCACTGGAATACAGCATGGAGCGCTATCAGAAGCTCCGCGGGAAAAGTCCCTTTGAATTTGAACTCGCCAAGCCCCCGGTCGTGGACGCAGCCGACCCCTTCGCGGATCTCATCCTCGCCAGTTATGGGGGGTATGCCAAAAATGCCAACGTCACCCTGCTGAATACCAAAACCCAGGAGCGGATCTCCGTTTACGCCCAGGGCACAGGCCGGAAAAATGAGAACGGCTATCAAATTCTCAGCGTCAACAAGGGCCGCACCCTGTCCACTACCACCGTCACCGTGGAAAAAGACGGCCAACAAAAAGAACTCGGCTTCGACACCAAACTGCTCTACAGCATGGTGGGCGGAGCTGGAGGCGGTGGAGCGGCGGCGGGCGGCCGGCCGGCGGTTCCGGGACAGCCCAACAACGGCCAACCCAATGGTCAACCCGTGGTCCGTCCTGCCGGCATGCAGGCACAAGCGGTGCGGCCTTATCAGGCTCCCCAACCCGTGAATATCACCCGTGGCGGCCAATCCAACCGGAATAACGCCAATCAGCCAGGGATGGCTGGGCAGGCAAACTTCGGCACGCCGCAGCCTGGTGTCCCCGCCAGTCCCGGCGGCGCCACCGATGCCCAACAGCAGTTGAATGCCATGCTGGCCAACCCCGCCGCCCAGCCCAACGTCGTGCCGACTCCGACCGTGCCGGCCGGCAATAATGCCGCGCAAACACCCACGCGCCGCCGCGTCGTTCTCCCCTCCACCACTCCCTGACGGCCTTTCCCGCTTCCCCCACCTCCACTTTTCCCGCTGCGGTGCTCCCCTTTCATTTCTCCCTTTCACCTTTTGTCATGATTCTTCAGTCCTTTCCCCGGGCGCTCTGCCGTCTCTCCCTCGCTTTTGTTCCACTGTTGGCCATCTCTTACGCCCAGGAAGCCGTGGAGTTGCCCTCGAATTTAAATCCAGCGCTCCGCGCCCGTTTGCTCGCGCAAAACAACGTGCCACAGCCGGAAGGCGTCCCCGTCATTCCCGCCCCAGCGGCGATCCCCACTCCAGCGGTCCCCGCCGTTCCTGCACCAGCCCAACCGAACCCAACGGACGGGGCCACTCCTCCCGCCACCCCCAAGGCTCCCACCATCCCCACCCCAGCCCGGCCCACCACCCCTCCAGGCACCCCTGGCCGCAGGCCCGCCATCACCCTTCCCAACACCCCGGGCACCCCCAGCACCGCAGGAACCATCCGGACCCCACTTCCGGGAACACCGACCGCAGGCGGGCCACCGGCCAATCCCGGGGATCCGGCGGCCAAAACCAATGTGATCCCGGATGATCCGAATGATTTTCTCCTCGCCTTCACAGGTGATCCCATCGAAAGCGTGATTCAACTATACGAATTCATCTCCGACCACCACGTGATCCGGGACGCAGGACTCACCGGCACCGTTGTCGTGGTGCAGAATCCCAACAAAAAAATGACCCGCGCCGAGGGCGTGGACTTCATCAAAGCCTCGCTGCTCATCCAGGGCTTCAGCCTTCAGCCTTATGCTCCCGGAATTGATAAAATCATCCAGATCAACGCAAAACCACCTGGACTGGAAGGCCCGATCGGGGGCTCGCAGATTTATCTCAGCGCGGACGAACTGCCGGAAACCGATGAGCCGGTCAACTACCTGATCCGTCTCAACTACCTGAGTGCCGAGGAAGCCTCCGCCGTCCTAGCCAACGCCGTTCCCACCCACCCTTGGGGAGCTTACATTCCGATTCCTTCCGCGAATGCTATTCTGGTCCGGGGCACGATCCCCAACATCCGCACCCTGATCAAGGTCAAGGACAAGGTCGATGTCGAGCCCGTCGCCCAGATTCACGAATTCGTGGAACTGGAGCGCGCCTCCGCCGAAGACATCCAAGCGCTTCTCGAAGGCATTCTCCAAGCCCAGGCCCAAGCCAATCCCGGCACCAATAAAGGAGGCAACACCGGATTCCGTCCCGTCGCCCCCAACGCTGCGGCCAACGCCCTCGCGAACCCTGGAGGGGCTCAACCTGTCATCTCCGGAGGGGGCACCAACACTATTTCCGGCACCATGCCCGACGGAAAATCCATCATCATCAAAGCCGACCCCCGCACCAACCGCATTTTTATCAACGGTCCCAAGGTCCACGTCGATTACATGATCAAGCTGGTGAAGGAATTCGATCAGCCCTCCCGCGTGAAAAACCTCCTCACGCAACAGCTCCGCTACATTCCGGTGGATGAGTTCCTCGACATCGCCGCTGCCAGTCTCGAGGCCAGAGGTCTCGGGGCCGCCGGCCAGACCTCCGGGGGAGGAGGAGCAGGGGGCGGCGCCGCCCGCACCGGAGCCACCGCAGGGCAAAACCAATTTGGAGGCATCGGAGGCCAAGGCAATAGCGGCTTTGGCTCCCAGGCTTCCTCCCGGAGCGGATCCTCCAGCTTTGGCGGCAGCAGCCGCTCCGGCGGGTCCTCCGGCTTTGGGGGCGGCGGCGGCGGAGGGGGCGGCGGACTCGCCTCCCGCCAATCCGATAACGCCTTACCCCGTTCCACCGTGGTCGGCAAGACCCTGCTCATTTCCGATCCCCGCATGAACTCCCTGCTGGTCACGGGACCCCCGGAGTCCATTGAGCGCGTCGGCGAATTGATCAAGGAAATGGACAAGCGTCCCCTCCAGGTGCACATCAATGCGGTGATCGCCCAGATCACCCTCAGCGACGACATCTCCACCGGCATAGACCTTCTCCGCCGGGTGGAAGACGTAAACATTGCCGGTCAAAACGTCAGCATCGCCGGCCTATACAACTCCACTGGTGCCAACCGGTTCCTCGACCCAGCCAATCTCGACACCGTGTCCGGCTTTACCTCTGCCGGTGCCGGGCTGAATCTCTATGCCACCGCCGGAGAACTCTTCAACGCTTACGTCAACGCCCTGGAATCCACCTCCCGCTTCAAGGTCCTTTCCAAGCCCCACGTCGCCACCGCCAACAACGAAGTCGCCAACATCTCCGTGGGTTCACGCGTGCCAATCCCAGCCAACCAGCAAACTTCCGTCGTGGCCGGCAATACCAACTCCGTCACCTCAAATGTGGAGTATGAGGACGTCGAACTTATCCTCGAAGTGCGGCCCCTCATCAATTCCAAGAACGAAATCACCCTCGAAGTTTCCCAACAGAACGATACCGTCTCCGGCTCCACCATCATCAATGGCAACCCCATTCCCAACATTCTGACGCAGCGCCTTAATAACAAGATCACCGTTCCCAACGGAGCCATCTTCACCATCGGCGGCAGCATCACCGAGTCCAAGAGCGAATCCATCAGTGGCATCCCCTTCCTCTCCAAAATCCCCGTTATCAAGCACCTCTTCGGCACCACCGTGCATGGCACCAAGCGGCAGGAACTGATCATCATGATCCAACCCCGCATCATCGACACCGCAGATGACATGATCGATGTGCACACCTCTGAAGTGCAGCGCACCATCATCGGTCCGGATGCGGAGACCTTCGCCAAGCCCGACCGCGATACTTCCAACGTCGCCCTGCCCACCTACGAGAAGGATATTCCTTTTGACGCCGCCGGCTATCCCAATGCCGCCCGCCCCGTCACCAAATCCCTCTTCAAGCGACTCGGCCAGGCGCTGCGCCCCCAGTAAAATCCATCCCGGTGGGTAGGAGCATCCATCTGATCCCCGCCCGTCATTGGAGGCCATCCACGAATCCAGCCTTCGCTTCCAGCCTGAAATCATGAAGCGCCTGCCTGCCGCCATTCTCCTGTGTGTTTTTTGGCTCACCCGATGGGCGATGGGGGTGGAAATCACGGCGGGTCCCAGCATTCAGATCCAGGGAACGGCTGCTACCGTCCAATGGAGCACGGATGCGGAATGCGGCACGCTGTTTAAATTTGGCTTGGATTCGGACCACCTGAACCATAAAGCCGAGGGCACAGTAGGTCTCCTCCATACCGTCACTCTGGAGGGTTTGCTGGATGGTAAAACCTACTTCTTCAGTGCTGGCACCGCCAAAAAATCCCTCAAAACCGGTCAATTCACCGTCGGCAAACCGGTCCCGGTCCCCGCAGCGCCTGCTGCGCCCAAGGCAACGCCGGCTTCCGCCGACCCCAAGCCTGCGCCAAGCGTCAAACCTGCCCCCTCCCCGGCTCCGCCCACCCGCGCCACCTGGGGGGATCCTTCCTCCCTCGCCGATCATTTCGCCCGCCATGGACGCGATTTCGGCGCGACCAGCGCAGACGATTACGCCCGGAAAGCCTGGGAGTTCCTCCAGCGTGCCATTGACGAAGGACTGCCTGCCAAAGTCGACGGGAATGGCGTGATCCGCGTTTACGAGCCCAGGACCAAATCCTTCGCCTCCTACAACAAAGCCGGGCGCACCAAAACTTTTTTCAAACCGCAGAGGCCTGACTACTTCCGTGATCAGCCCGGCAAGCCCATCCGGCTGACCCGCCCCGCTTCTGGTCCGCAATAACCTGCAAACCGCTTTCCCGCCATGTCCCATTCCTGCCCTGTCTGTGCCTACCCCAAGCTCAAGGAACCACCCCGCAGTGCCAGCGGGGGCGGTTCCTACGAAATTTGCCCTTCCTGCGGGTTTCAATTTGGCGTCGATGACGATGACAAAGGTATCACCTTCAGCAAATGGCGCAACGCCTGGCTAAAGCGTGGAGCCCTCTGGAGCAGCCTGGGCCAAAAAGCCCCGGCGGATTGGAACGGCAAAGCCCAGGCCGCATCCCGTCCGAAAAAAACCGCCGCCAAAGCCAAAAAGGCAAAGTGAGCCGGCTGGAACCGGCTGCGCTTCCTCTTGCTACCGGCTGCTGCCGCCACTACCGGACGCCACAACTATGAATTGGTGGCAATCTATCCTCATCGGCATCGTCGAAGGCCTGACCGAATATCTCCCCGTCAGCTCTACCGGGCACATCCTCCTGACGCAGAAAATCCTCGGCATCGCCCCGAATCCTGGCGCGGCCCGCGAAGCCGCCAATGCTTACGCCGTGGTGGTGCAGATCGGAGCCATCCTCGCCGTGCTGGGATTGTATTTTCAACGCTGCCGCAGCCTTTTCGAGGGGCTGCTCGGCAAAAATCCCCAGGGGCTGCTGTTGCTCCGGAATATCCTGATCGCCTTCCTGCCGGCGGTGGTCGTGGGTCTGCTCTTCGATAAAAAAATCGAGCAATACCTCTTCGGCTTATGGCCGATTACCGCCGCTTGGTTCGTGGGTGGGGTGGCGATTTTAGCCGTGGCCTGGTTCAAGCGGAATGCCGCCCCAGGTGCGCGTAAAATCGGTCTCAGCCTGGAGGACATTACCCCGAAAACCGCATTCCTGATCGGCCTGCTGCAATGCGTGGCGATGTGGCCCGGCACCAGCCGCAGTCTGATGGTGATCGTGGGCGGCCTGCTGGTCGGATTGAACATGCTGGCGGCGGTCGAGTTCAGCTTCCTCCTCGGCATGGTCACGCTCAGCGCGGCCTCCGGCTACAAGATGCTGAAATTCATCAAACAACCCGAACTCCTCCAGGACTATTCCATCGGCGTCATGTTCCTCGGCATCCTCGCCGCATGGATTTCTGCTGTGCTCTCGGTGAAATGGATGGTCGGCTGGCTGCAAAAACGCGGCGTCACCGTGTTTGGTTATTACCGCATCGGCCTCGCCGTCCTGGTGGCGGCTTTGCTGCTTTCCGGGCTGTTGAAAGACGACACCGCCGCTCCTCCCATGCCAGTGACCGCCGCCGTGCAGCCTTGATTCCCACTATCCGCCCGCTGAAAACTGAATTCTGAAAACGGAAAAACTCATCCGCCATGAGCTTCATTCACGACGATTTCCTCCTCGCCACGCCCCTGGCCCGCCGCCTCTATCATGAAGTCGCGGAGTCCCAGCCCATCATCGACTATCACTCCCATCTACCGCCGCAGGATGTCGCCTCCGACCGCCGCTTTGGCAATCTTTTCGAGATCTGGCTGGCGGGTGATCATTACAAATGGCGGGCGATGCGTTCCAATGGCGAAGCGGAAAAATACTGCACCGGCGACGCTCCCCCCTACGAAAAATTCCTCGCCCTCGCCCGCACCATTCCAAATTGCCTGCGCAATCCCCTTTACCACTGGTGCCACATTGAGCTGAAGCGCTACTTTGGCATCGACGAGCTGCTGACGCCGGAATCTGCCCCCCGTATCTGGGAACAAGCGAATGCGCGCCTCGCCGGGCCCGACCGCGGAGCCCGCGCCATCCTCACGGATTTCAAGGTGGAAGTCGTTTGCACCACGGATGATCCCGCCGATCCCCTGACGCACCATGAGACCATTGCGGCAGCCAACTTTGGCACCAAAATCCTCCCCACCTTTCGCCCGGACAATCTTCTGAAGATCGACCAGACCGCCTTTTTCAACACCTACGTCGAAAAGCTGGCCGCCACTGCCGATACCGACGTCACCACCTTCCGTGGCCTCCTCGCCGCCCTCGAAAAACGCCACGATGCCTTCCATGCCATCGGTGGCCGCCTCAGCGATCACGGCCTCTCCCAGGCCACCTGCCACTTCTGCACCGAGCCCGAGGCCGCCCGCATTTATGACAAAGCCCGCACCGGCACCCAGGTCACCCCGGAAGAACAGCAGCAATTCGCCACCTTCATCATGGTCCACAGCGGCCGGCTCGATGCCCAAAAAGGCTGGGTGAAACAGCTCCACCTCGGAGCCCTGCGCAACAACAGCACCCGCCTCTTCCGAGCCCTCGGGCCGGATATTGGATTTGATTCCATCGGCGATCTCCCCCAGGCCGACGCCCTTTCCCGCTACCTCGGGCACCTTGATCTGGATGGCTCCCTGCCTAAAACCATCGTCTACAACATCAATCCTGCTGACAACTATGTGATGGGCACCATGATCGGCAACTTCAACGACGGCACCGCCGCCGGCAAAGTGCAATTCGGCTCCGGCTGGTGGTTCCTGGATCAAAAAGAAGGCATGGAATGGCAAATCAACGCCCTCTCCAATCTGAACCTCATCAGCCACTGGGTCGGCATGCTCACCGATAGCCGTTCCTTCATGTCCTTCCCCCGGCACGAATACTTCCGCCGCATCCTGTGCAACCTGCTCGCCCGCGACGTCGCCACCGGCGAAATCCCGGACGACTTCGAAACCCTGAGCACCCTCGTGCAACGCATCTGTTACGGTAACGCCCGGAACTTCTTTGGCTTCCATCCTGCAGCCAGTTTCCAGCCTTAAAGTGACAAAAGAGCTGCTGGTCAAAACGTCGTAACGACCTGCGCAAAATCATGGCGAACACCGGCATCCCGGTCAATTTTGGGATCACCCTCGTCATCGCTATCATCATCGGCCTCGTGGTCAGCGGGCAAACCTTCTATCTCTTTACGGTCGAAAATCTCAAGCAATGCGGCGCCCTCAAGGCCATCGGCGTCACCAATGGCCGCCTCACCGGCATGATCCTGCTCCAGGCCCTCGTCGTGGGATTCACCGGTTATGCCCTCGGCACCGGCATGGCCGCCGTCTTCTTTGAAACCTTCAGCACCCAAATGGCCAACCGGGGCATTGTCCTCCTCTGGCAAAGTGCCGCCGGCGTCGCCGTCCTCATGCTGGGAGTGGTTATCGCGGCCAGCCTGCTCAGCATCCGGCGCGTTCTCGTCCCCGAACCTGCCGCCGTCTTCCGCTGATGCCAATTTGCTGGTCATTCCGTGACACAGACTTCCAACCCGTGGCACAGGCCTCCAGCCTGTGCGGCCAGCGGGCTTCCAGCCCGCTGATCCTGGGGTTGAAACCCCAGGCTGTCATGCGGCGCGCCGTTGGCGCTGATGGACTGGCGCTGCGCGATTGGCCGGGAAAATGGGATTTAACATCGCGCGATCCGGCGGATATCATCCGGTGCCGCGACGTCCCATGTTCCATCCACGTCGAGGCCGCGTTGAGGGTTGATGGGGAAGCTCTCCAAATTGCGGGAGATGACAACGCAGCGACGTTCCATTCCTGTCGAGGTCGCATTGGCGGCGAGCGCCACAGGCGCATCCCATGACAGCCTGGGGTTTCAACCCCAGGACCCCAGCCGCAACCCATTCCCCAGCGCCACAGGCGCGTCCCATGTCAGCATGGGGTTTCAACCCCAGGACCCCAGCCCGCCCGATTTCCCAGCGCTGAAGGCGCGTCCCATGAATCACCGGTGCACGCCGATGTTCTCAATACCGGTCCTATCCAGCCAAATCGTCCCTGATGGAACGCGCCGTTGGCGCTCCCGGGGGTTGTGGGCATCACGTTTCCTGGGGTTGAAACCCCAGGCCCAGCGGGCTTCCAGCCCGCTGAATCCCATTCTGAAAAATCCCACCTTTCCAACGCGAACGAACGTTCGCACTTTTTTCTTGCATCCGGACGAATGAGAACGAACGTTCGCACTCATGACCATGAATCCTTCCGATCCCCCGCCCACCCGGCTGCCCCTGGCCGAACGCCGCCGGCGTATCCTCGGGACCGCCGTCTCCGTCTACGCCCAGCACGGTTTCCACCAGACCGGCATGCGCCAGCTCTGCACCGCCCTCGGCATGAGCCCCGGCGCACTCTACCGGTATTTTCCTGGCAAGGAAGCCATCATCGCCGGCCTCGTCGAAATGGACCGCGAGATGGTCCAGCGGAACCTCCAAAGCCTGCCCGAGGGAATCAGTTTCGTCGAAACCCTACAGCACATGATGGAAGTCACCATGGAAGAACTCCAGACCAACGAAGGCCTGCTCGCCATCTGGTCCGAAATCGCCTCCGAAGCCACCCGCAACCCCGCCGTGGCAGCGCTGCTTTCCTCACATTATCAACACATCGAAAACCTCCTCGCTACGCTGGCCACCGCCGCTCTGAAGCGCGGCGAACTCCGTCCCGGCACCCATCCGTTGGATCTGGCCCGCTTCATCATGGCCACCCACGATGGCATGATGACCCGCCGTGCCATCGACCCCGCCTACCCTCTGCAAAAAGTCGCCCAGGCCAATCTCGCCCTCTTTGCCCACGCCATCGGGGCCCCACTTCCCTCACCCCCGCCCCGCCAAAAACCGGCCAAAAAAGCAGGAAGGCCGCAGCCATGATCCGCCTCGCCCTCGACATCCTCCGGGCCGACCGTGCGAAGTTTTTCGCCATGATCCTGGCCGTCGCCCTGTCCGTCTTTCTCATGCAAAACCAGGCCGCCATCCTGAGCAGCATCCTCACCATGACCGGCTCGCAAATCCGGGACGTCCCCTCTGCCGGCCTCTGGGTCATGGAGCCGGACACCGAGTGCTTCGACCAGGCCAAGCCCGTGCGCGACACCGCTCTTTACCGCGTGCGCGGCACCAGCGGGGTGGACTGGGCCGTGCCCTTGCTCAAGGTGGATGCCTTCGCCCGCTCTGAAAATGGCAAGCTCACCCTCGCCGTGATCCTCGGCGTGGACGACACCACGCTCGTCGGCCTGCCGCCCCGCATGGTTATGGGCGACGCCTCGGCCATCCAGGAGCGCGACACCTGCATCATCGACCCCGGGGGCTATAACCTTCTCTTCCCCAACGAGCCCCACCAACTTGGAAAACGCATCCGCGTCGCCGACACCTTTCTCCGCCTCGTTGGCATCAGCGATGCCTCCCCGCCCTTCACTGGATTTCCTATCATTCATTGCACCCGCTCCACCGCCATCCCGCTCAATCGGGGCGAAGGCCGGAACCAAACTTTCATCCTCGGTCAGATCAAAGCCGGAGCGGATCCCGCCGCCATCTGCGCCAGCATCCAGGCCACCACCGGCCTCAAAGCCCGCACCGCCACCGAATTCAAAGCCGATAGCTATCAATTCTACGCCAATCAGGGCGTCCCCATGTTATTCTACGTCGTCATCGCCATCGGCCTCATCGTCGGAGCCGCCATCACCGGCCAGACCTTCCTCATGTTTGTGAAGGAAAACGAGCGCCACCTCTCCCTGCTCAAAGTCGTCGGCGTCACCCGCGGGCAAATGACCGGCATGTTATTCAGTCAGGCCGCCCTCGTCGTCGCCATCGGCTGCTGCTTCGGCACCGGCCTCGCCACCCTGACCACCGTGCTCTCCCGCACCCAGCCCTTTTTGCGCGGCATCTTCATCCCGCCCTGGGTCGCCGTGGCCACCTGTGGTGCCCTCACTGCGGTGACGGCGGTGGCGGTGCTGGTGGCGCTGCGGAATGTGCAGAAGCTGGAACCGGCGGGAGTGTTTAGGGGATAGTTTTCTTTAATGTAAGGAATCATGAAATTGGGAAAATGAATAATGCTGGAACGTCGAACGCTGAATGTCGAACGTCGAACGTCCAATGGGTGCGCCTCAATGCTTTAGCCAAACAGTGAAATGAAATCCAACAACGAAAAATGAACTCCAAAATGATACAAATCATAAAATTGGGAAACAAGAATAATGTCGGAACGCCGAACGGGGTGCGTCACGAAGCTTTAGTCACAATGTGATATGAAATCCAACAATGAAAAATGGGACCTCGAAGAGCGGCTGCTTAATTACGCCTGTGCCATCATCCGCTTGGCCGAAAGCCTTCCCAACACCCGGACTGGCAATCATCTCGCCGGTCAATTGATGCGCTCCGGCACCTCGCCCTTGCCGAATCACGGAGAAAGTCAGGCTGCCGAATCCGTGGACGACTTTATCCACAAAATCAGTATCACCCTAAAGGAACTGCGCGAAAGCGAGCGATGGCTCAAGCTCCTCGCCCGCCTGCAATACGGCGACAGTAACGCCCTCACCTTTCTCACCGGGGAAACTGATGAACTCATCCGCATCTTCCGGGCCAGTCTAGCCACCGCCAAGGAACGCAAACTCCGGCAAACCAAACCGAAATGATCGGGAGTTTTGAAATGTCAGAACGCTGAACGTCCAACGTCGAATGTCCCGCCACGAAGCTTCATTTCTCATTCGTTGACATCTGCCAATAAGCCCCACCGGTAACTAGCTCTAAATTCGATTTTTCTCACTCTTCCAATCCCCTCGCATCATGAACTCCCCCAACCAGCCGCACCCCCATTCGACGTTCAACGTTCAACGTTCAACGTTCGACGTTCCAAATTCCTCCTTCTCATCTTCTCCCCCTCTCCCGCCCGCCGTCTCCTGCGCCTCCATCCACAAGTCTTTCGGCACCGGCGAAGCCCGCGTCGAGGTGCTCCGCGGCATCGACTTCACCGCTGCCATGGGTGACATGACCTTCCTTGTCGGTCCCAGCGGATGCGGGAAAACCACTCTCATCTCCGTCATCGCTGGCCTGTTGGATGCCACCAGCGGAACCGTCGAACTCTTCGGCACGGAAGTCGCCTCGCTCTCCTCCCGGGACCGCATCCTCTTCCGCCGCAAAAACCTCGGCTTCGTCTTCCAGCAATACAATCTGCTCCCTTCCCTCAGTGCCGCCGAAAACGCCGCCGTCCCCTTGCTGGCCGCCGGGGTCCCCCGGAGCACCGCCCTCGAGCGCGCGGCGCATCTTCTCGACCGGCTCGGCCTCGGCAGCCGCACCAAAGCCCTGCCCAAAATCCTCTCCGGCGGCCAGCAGCAACGCGTCGCCCTCGCCCGCGCCCTCGTGCATGAGCCCCGCCTTGTCATCTGCGATGAACCCACCGCCGCCCTTGATGCTGAAAGCGGACACTCTGTGATGGAACTCCTCTCACAGACCGCCGTCCACCCGGACCGCGCCGTGATCGTGGTCTCCCACGACAACCGCGTCTTCCACTTCGCCGACCGCCTCGCCTTCATGAACGACGGCACTATCACCAAAACCGAATCCCAAACCGCCCTCCAGGAAAAATAAATTCCAGCCCACCCAAGCCCCCAGGTGCCAATAACTTTCTCCCCCACCCAACCCCACCCATGATCACCCGCCTCCTCCTCCCGCTTTTCGCCGCCATCGTACTGGGATGCTCCATCCTCAGCATCATGCGCACCCAGCCGCTTCAGGCCTCGGCGGAGCCGCCTGTCGCGCCTCCCAGCTCCAACTATAAAACCCGTGTCGCTGCCGTCGGTCTCCTGGAGTGCAATACCGAGAACATTTCCATCGGCTCGCAGCTCCCCGGCATCGCGGCTGAGGTCATGGTTAAAGTCGGGGACTCGATCAAAGCCGGTGCACCGCTGTTCCGGCTCGACACCCGCCACCTCGAAGCCCAGCTCGCCGAGGCCAAAGCCCAGCTGGGAAGCCGTCAGGCTGCGGTGCGCACGGCCCAAGCCCAGGTCGTCACCGCCGAGGCTGCGCGGAACGAAGCCAAAATCAACCTTGCCAATGTCGAATCCATCAAAGACGGCCGCAGCCTCAGCAGCGAAGACCTGACCCGCCGCCGCACCGCCCTCGAATCCACCAACGCCAACGTCGCCGCCGCCGAGGCCGCCGTGGCCGCTGCCGAAGCCGACGTCCTCACCGCCACCGCCGGCATCGGCGTCGTCACCACCGACATCGAGCGCAGCACCGTCACCGCCCCTATCGATGCCACCGTCCTCCAGGTGAAACTCCGCCGGGGCGAACCCGTCATCGCTGGTCCCGTCACCCAGCCCTGGCTTTTGTTGGGCAATACCAACCCGCTCCATGTCCGTGTCGACGTCGACGAGCACGAGGCCTGGCGCGTTCAGCCCAACACCGCCGCTGAAGCCTCGGTGCGCGGCAATGCGGATCTGCGCGCCAGCCTGCGCTTTGTCCGGTTTGAGCCGTATGTCATCCCGAAAGCCTCCCTCACCGGAGCCGCCACCGAACGCGTCGACACCCGCGTCCTTCAAATCATCTATGAACTTACGGCCCCCAACCTGCGCCTCTTCCCCGGACAGCAAATGGATGTCTTCATCGAATCAACCTTGTAGGCCACCCAAGGGAGCACGGGGCTCCGGCCCGTTAGTTTCTTATTCCAATAACGAATGATAAAAGGGATTTCCAACCCACTACTCAAACTCCCGAAACTATCTCACTGCTAAAAATCAAAACACACGGGCCGGAGCCCCGTGCTCCCTTTTTCCCTGCGCACAAGCCCCCCACGTTCTTGACCGTTCAGTCAACTTTCCATTGCCACCTGCCTCCCGTGTGCTCCTCTTCCTACCCCTACTGATCCTATGAAAATTGCCCCACGCCTGACGCTGCTTTCCATGGCGTTCCTCGTTTCCTGCACTGTCGGTCCGAACTATCAATCCGGAGTTCCCGCTGATACAGCGGCGCCCTTTGTCTCGCCCGGAGCCGATCCCTCCAGCACCGGCGACGTCACCACCTGGTGGAAAAAATTCAACGACAGCAAACTGACCACTTTGATCAGCCGCGCCCTGGCCGCCAATCAGGACCTCAAAATCGCCGCCAGCCGCGTCGCCGAAGCCAAGGCCGTCCGCACCGTGGCCCGGGCCGACTTTTTCCCTCAAATCAATGCCGGAGGATCTGCCACCCGCAGCCAAGGCAGCGAAGCGGCGAGCGCCAATCCCGCCTTTGGTGGCGGCCAGACCTCTAATTCCTTCAACCTAAATCTCGACGCCTCCTGGGAGCCTGACATTTTCGGCGGCACCCGCCGCAATGTCGAAGCCGCCACCGCCGACATCCAGGCCGCTGCCGAAAACACCCGCGACGTCCAGGTCGGACTGGTCGCCGAAGTCGCCACCGCCTACCTCGAACTCCGGGGTTACCAGGCCCGGAAAAGCGTTGCCGAGCGCAACCTCAAGTCCCAGAAAGACACCCTTGAGCTAACTAAAAGCCGCCAGGCGGCCGGCGTCGCCAACGATCTCGACGTCGCCCGCGCCGAAGCCCAGAACGAAACCACTGCCGCCACCCTGCCCCAATTTGAAGCCCTGCTGCGCCGCAGCATCTACCGGCTCGGCGTCCTGCTGGGCGGGACTCCCGGCAGCGTGGTGGATGAACTCATCAGCTCCAAAGCCCAGCCTGGGGCTCCTCCCGCCGTGCCTGTCGGGCTGCCCAGCGATCTCGTCCGCCGCCGTCCTGACGTGCGCCGGGCCGAGCGCCAACTCGCTGCAGCCACCGCCCGCATCGGCGTGGCCACGGCGGATCTCTATCCGAAATTCTCCCTCACCGCCCGCGCCGGTCTGTCCTCCCTGGAGGCGGAGGAACTCTTCAAAGGCAAAGCCGGCCTCTGGTCCCTCGGGCCCAGCCTCAGTTGGCCCGTTTTCACTGCCGGCAAGATCAAAGGCAACATCGCCATCCAGAATGCCCGCCAGGAACAGGCCGCCCTCACTTTTGAAAAATCCATCTATCTCGCCCTGGAAGACGTCGAAGGCAGCCTCATCAGCTTTGGTCAGGAACAAAAGCGCTATGCCAGCCTGACCCGCTCCGTCAACGCCACCCGCCGCGCCTCGAGTCTCGCCAGCGACCGCTACAAGGCCGGCCTGGAAAACTTCCTCACCGTCCTCGAAGCCGACCGTCAACTCCTCTCCGCCGAAGACGCCCAGGTCTCCAGCCAAACCCAGGTCAGCCTGAATCTGGTCAAGCTCTACAAAGCCCTCGGCGGCGGCTGGGGCAATGCCCGGACGAAGTGACAGGGAATTACGCCAGCGACTCATGCCTATATAGGTTTGGCGGCACCGTTGGGATCTGGTCTGAGCTTTGCGTGGGCATGGCCGCCCTGCCGCTGGACCTGGAATCAAGCAGGGGTCGTTTGCATTTTGCCGGAGGCAAGGCTACGGCGCGGATTCCGTTCTCCAGTTTTCATTCTTCCCCCTTCCCAACCAACCTGACTTATGGCTAAAAAAAGCATCCGTGATTTCGATCCTGCCGGCAAACGCTGCCTTGTGCGCGTGGACTTCAATGTGCCGCTGACGGAAAAAGACGGGGTGATGGTGATCACTGATGCCACCCGCATTGAGGAAACCCTGCCGACGCTGAAATACCTCATAGCCAAGGGCGCGAAGGTGATTTTGTGCAGCCATCTTGGCCGTCCGAAGGGGCAGGTGGATCCGAAGCAGAGCCTGCGCCCGGTGGCAGCCGCACTGAGTGACTTGCTGGGAGTGCCGGTCGGATTTTCTGAAACGAGCACAGGTCCCGAAGCCGAAGCCATGGCGAAGGCTTTGCCGGATGGAGGGGTGCTTCTGTTGGAGAACGTCCGCTTCCACGCCGGGGAGGAAAAGAACGAGGTGGAGCTTTCCAAACAATTTGCCGCCCTTGCCGAAATTTTCGTGAACGACGCCTTCGGCAGTGCCCACCGCGCTCACAGTTCCACGGCTGGTGTCGCCGCCTTTTTGCCCGGCGTCAGCGGCCTGCTCATGGAGAAGGAACTGACCTATATGCACGATGAGCTGCAAAACCCGGACCGTCCGTTTGTGGTGATCCTCGGCGGGGCCAAGGTCAGTGACAAGATCGGGGTGATCAATGCTCTCCTTGAAAAAGCCGATACCGTCATCATCGGCGGCGGCATGGCTTACACTTTCCGCAAGCTCGTGCAGGGCATCGGCATCGGAAAGAGCCTCTACAAACCTGAGTGGGAACCCATCGCTGAGGCCGCGCTGGTCAAGGCCAGGGAACGGGGAGTGAAATTCCTTATCCCGGTGGATGCGGTCATTACGGACAGCTTCGACTTCGGCACCATGCAGGTGGGCGAGATCAGGATCACCGGCCAGGGCGAGAGCATCCCGGATGGCTGGGAAGGGGTGGATATCGGGCCAGAGTCCGTGAAGCTCTTCAGCGGGGAAATCGCCAAGGCGAAAACCGTGCTATGGAATGGCCCCATGGGTGTCTTCGAAATCAAAGCCTGCGCCAAAGGCACCTTTGAGATTGCGGAAGCCATCGCAGCCAATACCTCCGCCAAAACCATCATCGGCGGCGGTGACAGCGTGAAAGCGGTGAAAATGGCTGGCGTGGGTGACCAGATGACCTTCATCTCCACCGGTGGCGGTGCCAGCCTGGAACTCCTGGAAGGCAAAGAACTCCCGGGAGTGGCTGCCATCGCAGACAAATAACCCGGCATCAGCCCAAGCGGGGCCTCTGCTCCATCATTCCCTTGGATGAACCCCAAAAAGGCCCCAGTTCCCTTTTGGGGTTCTTTTTGGTTTGAGGCGGGTGTTGCCGTGGTAATTTTCACAGGGGCCGGGCGCATTCTTTGTTGCCGGACGGCCTTCCCGGTTGGATGACTGGGTTTCCATGGGCCGGTTTTTAATATCACGTTTCCTCAGTCTCCTCGCGGTGCTGGCGGTGGTATTGACGCTGACGTTTATCCTCTTCCGCACCTCGCCGGGCGGACCGTTTTCTTTTGAACGTGATCTGACTGCGCAGCAAATTCACGAAAAGGAGGTCAAGTATAAGCTGGATGGTCCGCTGCCGGTGCAGGTGGCACGCTGGTGGGGAGACGCCTTGCGTGGTGATTTCCGGGAGTCGATGAAATCGAAAAATTTCACTGTGGCCGAAATCCTCAGGCAAAGCCTCCCCGTGAGTTTCACCCTGGGCGCGGTGGCTTTTGTGCTCGCGGCATCAGGCGGCATCATCGCCGGGGCCTTGGCTGCAGCGCGGAAAAATCATTGGCCGGACCGTCTTGCGATGACTGGGGCGCTGCTGGCCATTTCCTTGCCCACTTTTGTCACCGGGCCGCTCTTGGTCCTGGTTTTTGCCTTGGGCCTGCGTTGGTTTCCCGTGGGGGGCTGGACGGGCCTCCACCATTTGATTTTACCGTCGATCTGTCTCGCCATCCCCTACGGGGCCTATGTCGCGCGGCTGATGCGGAATAGTATGGTCGAAGTCCTGGGGGCCGATTTCATCCGCACCGCCCGGGCGAAAGGCCTGCCGGAACGGAAGGTGATCTTCCGGCACGCGCTGAAGGTGGCGATTCTACCCGTCGTCAGCTACCTCGGCCCGCTGGCCGCCGGACTGCTCACGGGCAGTGTCGTGGTGGAAAGTGTTTTTGGAATTCCCGGAGCCGGGCAGCACTTTGTCAGTTCTATTTTAAATAAAGATGGCTTTCTCCTCATGGGTGCCGTGGCGGTCTATTGCGTCCTGCTGGTGGTGCTGAATTTCTTCGTCGATATTGTCTACTGCGTGCTGGACCGGCGCATCAAATTATATGAGTAGTGCCGCTGCCGCCATGACCACCACCGGGTCCTCTGCCTCCGATTCCCTGACGGGGTGGGAGCGCCTGAAGCTGGATCGGATGGCTATGATCTCGCTGGCGGTGCTCGTGATTTCGGCCATGGCGTGTTTCGTGGCTCCGCCGGTCCTGAATTCCCTGGATGGAGCCAACCGGGGGGCGGGTGCAACCTCCCTGAGGAACAGCACCAGTGCTGCCACCTACAGTCCGCCGGGATCGCTCGTCCAGACGGCCCAAGGCGGCACCTATACCGCTTGGCTGGGGACCGATGCCAATGGCCGGGATGTGCTTTATCGTGTGCTGTCGGGAGGGAGGGTTTCCCTGGTGGTCGGGCTGTGTGCGGCGGCGGTGAGCTTGTTCATCGGCACCCTCATCGGTATGACCGCCGGATTTTATGGGGGCAAAGTGGACCATTTTCTGATGCGGCTCGTGGACGTGCTGTATGCCAATCCCCGGGTGCTCTTCGTCCTGATTCTGATCAGCGCGCTCAGCGGGCCCCTCAGCCTCGCCATCAATCAGGCGCGGGCGGCGGCAGATGCTCACAACTGGTTGATGCTCAAGTCCTGGGTGGATGGCGCAATTCCATACCAGCGAACCCTGATTTTGATTTTCTGTCTCGGATTCATTGAATGGCTCACCATGGCCCGGATCGTTCGGGGGCAGGTGCTCGTTTTGAAAGAGCAGCAATTTATCTCAGCGGCGCGGGTGCTCGGGCAGTCCCAGTGGAAAATCATGACCCGCCACTTGCTGCCAAATCTCTGGACCGTCATCCTGACCTATCTCACGCTGACTGTCCCCGTGGTGGTGCTGGATGAAAGTTTCCTCAGTTTCCTTGGTCTTGGCATTGAGGAGCCAGCCTCCAGTTGGGGCACCCTGTTGAAAGAGGGGGCCAGCGCGGTAAATCCGCTGGTTTCCCGGTGGTGGCTCCTCGTCACCCCCGCCGTCGCGATGGGGGTGGCTTTGCTCGCGTTGAATTTTTTAGGAGACGCCTTGCGCGATGCGTTCGATGTGCATTAATACAGCATCGTCCCAGGAATAAATGCCGAATGTCTAAGCAAACTTAGAAATAATACTTGCAGAACTTCTGGTTTTTAGCAAAATGAGGCACCTGTGGCGAATTCAGCGGGCATAGCTTAGTGGTAAAGTTCCAGCCTTCCAAGCTGGCCAGGCGGGTTCGATTCCCGCTGCCCGCTCCACTTCAGCCTCAGGCAGAATTTCTGCCCGATGCGACTTCCCCCTGCAATCCCTTTCCTTTCCCTGTTGGCAGCAATGGCCATGGTGCAGTCTGCAGGGGCGCAGAGTGAGGTTAAGCGCGTGGCACCGCCGTCCACCAAAACAGATTGTTCCCTGGTGCTCCAAAAAATGCGCCATGATTTCGCCAAGGATCTAGGTCGCCTCGTGCTGGCTGTGGAGGACGCTCTGGCTACGGACGAGCTATGCGTTTGCCCGATTATCCGCACCGCGATCGATCTCGCTGGCCACGACCCGAGCCTGACCGCCAAACTGGTTCTCGCCGCCATCCGCATGCTACCACCTGCTGCAGCCAGGATTACCGAATGTGCCCTTCAGGAGGCTCCCGAGACGGCATCTACTTTAAAAGCTGCGCTCGCCAGCGAATTGGGTGAAAAATCGGTTGACTGGCTGGCGGAAAAATCCCCTGACCCCGCTGGTGAGGGAAAATCCCCGGTGGGGAAATCCCCAGGCAAGGAATCAATCCCCGTCCAGCCGGCCGGGGAAGTCGCTAAAGAAGTGAACGCAGGGATAGACTATGGATTTTTCGATGACTCCCCTGCCGTTGGCATTTCCGGGATTTACGCAACCTCGCCCGTCCGGGGAGGGAGAATCCATGAGGGGGGCGACACCGATGCGGTGCCGGCTAAAGAAATCATAATTATCATTCCCGCCAAACCCCGCCGTCCGGTTGCTCCCGTCACCCGCGATGCCCCGGAATAAACCTGACTTTTTTAAACAATTGCCTTGAAAGCTGGCCAATCCGCTGGCAATGTCTCGAATATACGGCGGAATTTCAGGTCATTTCCCTTTCGAATTCAACTCCCCCCAAGCTTTTCAAACACTTCCATCCTTTTCCATGAAACGCAAATTAAGCCTGATTTCCGCCTGTTCAGTTGTCGTATTCTGCTCTGGTGCCCATGGGCAAGGGCTGTTGAGCCTCGGCCAACGCGACGAATTCGAGAAAAAACTGCCCTTTTCAGTCAATGTCGGTCTTGGTGCTGGCTGGGACTCCAATGTCAACGTGAGCGCGACAGACGAGAAATCCAGTTCCTCTATCCAAGGCAAGCTCGAAGCCCAATACAACACGGGAGACCGCCGCACTTCCTATTCCGTCGGCATCAGTTACAATCCCTTCTTTTACATTGATGCCCCTGAGGGCATGGATGAGTTCCAACAGAGTGCCAGCATCAACTTCGCCCTGCGCCACCGGGTCAACCCCCGTCTGACAATCACGGACAATCTCTACTTTGCTTACGAATATGAGCCGAATTACCAGATTGGAGCATCTGTCGGCCGTCGCACCCAGCCCTACATTTATGGTTACAACAACCTTGGAGTGGCCTACGCCTGGACCAAGCGTTTCTCCACCGTGACGGGCTACACCATTTCTGGAATCGACTATGACTCCGGATCCGAATCCGGCGAAAACTACCTTTCGCACCTGTTCTCCCAGGACTTCCGCTATGCATTCACCAAGACCGCCACTGGCGTTGTGACCTACCGTTACGGCATGACAGAGTATGATAACAATTTCGGGGATTACACCAGCCAGTATTTCCTTGCTGGTTTGGATTATGCCTTCAGCCGCCGCACCTCCGGGAGCTTCCGCGCTGGTGCTGAAGTCCGCGACCGCGACAACGGCGGCAACACCACCAACCCCTACATCGAAGCCAGTTTTTCCCAGAGTGTCGCCAAACAGACCTACCTCCGGTGGTATGGCCGCTACGGGTTTGAAGATGCGGATATCGGCAACTCCACTGAACGCACCTCGATCCGCACCGGTGTCAGCCTCCAACAACGCTTCACCAACCGGCTTTCCGGAAACATTGGAGCCAATTACATTCATGACGAGTTTGAGGGAGGACACCAACCTTTCAATGACGACATCATCGAAGTGTCCCTGGGGCTTGATTTCGCCGTTTACCGCAATTTGGTGTTGAACACAGGCTATTCCTTCACCACCACCTCTTCCGGTGTCCCGGAACGGGAATACGACCGTCACATCCTCTCGCTGGGGATGACCGCCAAATTCTAACTTTTCACTTTCTGAGTTGAACGTTTCTGCCCTCGCTGTGTCTCTGACATGGCGAGGGCTTTTACTTTACATCCGGTGCTTTCGCAACTAAGAAGTAACCGCCCCTCTAATTTTACCCTCCCCCTTCATGAAAGAGCAGATCGCAGAATCCAAAATGCATGCCTTGGACTATTGGCAAGTCATGAGAAACCGCTGGGGGGTCATCCTCCTGACTTTTTTCCTGGTTCTCCTGGCATCATTGGTCATCATTTCCCTCCTTGATAAAAAATATGTGGGCCGCACCAGCCTTCAAGTCCATCAAAGCTCAAAAACCCGCATTTTCAACGAGGGGAGCAGCGATGGGGAACGGCTTAATTTCTCGGCTCAATTTTTGGAAACCCAATTCAAGATCATTACTTCACGCGAGACTCTGCTGTTGGTAGTGGATAAGAAAAACCTCAAGGCCATTTGGGAAATGAGCGAGGATGAAGCGGTCAGCAAACTCTTCCGGATGATTGAAACCCAGGAAGAACGGGGCACCGAAATCATCTCCATCGAAGTTTACAGCACGAAGCCCGAGGAAGCATCGGATCTGGCCAATGCCGTGAGGGACGCCTATGAAGAGCGGCGCAAAAAAACGGAAAATGAACGGGTTGGCACCGTGGTTACGGCATTGACAGGGAAGCTGAAGAGTCAGGAAACCGAGGTTGAGGAAGCCCGCATTGAGATGATGACCCTCATGAAGCAAAATGGGATTGTGGATATAGCATTTGGCTCGGCCGGCCGCGGATACACCCCCGTGCAGGGCGTCAGCAATGGGAACTTCGAAGCCAGCCAGCGGAATGCATTGGAGATGAGGACACAAGTGGCCACACTCAAAGCAAATTTGGAAAACATCCGCAAATTGAGTGGTCAGCAGTTGATTGAAAGTGCCCTGAGTTTGGGTATCCGGGATGCCACGATTGAAAACTTTGGTGGCAAATATAAAGCGGACAAGGTGGAGTATCAAAACTTGACGAATTCCGGCTTTGGAAAACGTCACCCAAAAGTCGTTGGACTGGCCAAACAAATCGAAGAAGAAAGCAGGATTCTGGGCCAGGCCGCAGAAGCTTATCGCGACAGTCTGACGGTGCAGATTAAAAATATGGAGGACGCCATCGAAAGTCTGAACAAGATCAGCGATGGGGAACGGGAAAAAACCGTTGAGGATAAGCAAAAAACAGCCGAATACGCCCAAGCCAAAACCCGCTACGAAATGCGGCTCGATCTGTTGAACCAGATGAGGGAAACCTTCCTGAAAACCCAAGTCGAAGAACTGTTGCCCCGTATGCCAATTGAGGTGCACGAGGTCGCCAAGACCGATTTGACACCCGCCCGCCCGAATGTGCCTTTGCTTCTGTCCATCGGAGCTGGTCTGGGTTTGATTCTAGGCTTGGTTCTGGCATTCTTCCTCGAGTATCTCGATACCAGCGTCAAAACGCTCGACGATGTGGAGCGGTATTTGGGGGTTCCTGTGCTGGCGGTGATTCCGAAGGACGTCGGCATCCTGCACAAGCAAAGCGGTCTGAGCCCGGACGCGGAGGCATACCGGATTTTGCGCACCAACATCGAGTTTAACCGGAAAAGTGCCGATGCTAACGCCATTACGATTGTTTCCGGGGGTGCTGGCGAAGGAAAATCCACCACTTTGGTCAACCTGGCTTACATTTGTGCTCAAGGTGGTTACAACACGCTGATGATCGATGGTGACCTTCGCCGTCCAAAACTTCACACCTTCTTCGACATCAACAACTCGGTGGGTTTGACCAATTACCTTACCACCGCTTTGCAATTGGAGGACGTCATTCTGCAAACGCCAATTGAGAATCTCTACTTCATGCCGTCCGGCATTCTTCCGGCCGATGCGGCGGGTATTTTGAACAGCCGGCGTATGTCGGAATTGATTGCCGATGTGAAGAACCGCTTCGACCTCGTGCTGATTGACTCTCCTCCGATTCTTGGGGTGAGCGACGCCTCGGTGCTTGCTTCCGAAGTGGATCTGACGGTCGTTGTGATTCAGCACCGCAAGTTGCCCCGCACGATGTTGATGCGCGTGAAACAGGCGATTGAAAACGTCGGTGGAAATCTCCTTGGAGTCGTTCTGAACAACGTGGATGTCCGCAGCGACAGCCAGTATCAATACTACACCAGTTACTACACCTACTACTCTCCTACCAATATGGAGAAAGCCCGCCCTGTCCGCAGCGCTGGTCCGGCGGCGACTGCATCAACAGGATCCGTCTCCACCCCGTCCCGGAGCGGCAGCCCAACGCGCACCACGGACACGAATAATGACGATTATTAATTGAACCCAACGTTCCAGATCAATTCAACCTGCGACCTATCTTCCCCATGAAAACAGTAACTTCCCTGTTCCTTGTATTGCTAATGTCATTGGTGGTGCCTGCCAGTCTCCAGGCGCAGACGGCGGGAACCTTGAAACCAGGCGACTCCGTCAACATTTCGCTGCAAAGCCCTATCGCGGACACTGCGAGTGTGACCATGGTTTATCCTGTTTCAAACCGGGGCACCGTCAAGATGCCTCATTTGGATCAGGAGATCCCTGCTGCAGGCATCACCGCTGAGGCCCTGGCCCGCAGGATTGAGGCGGCCTACCGCGCGGCGGACATTTACACCAACCCTTCCCTGACAGCATCCATCCAGGGTGAAACCCTCGCACCAAGTCACGTGGTTAGCGTGGCGGGGGAAGTAAAAGCTCCCGGTGAATTTCAACTGCGACAAGGGATGACCTTGCTGGCAGCTATCACCAAGGTGGGTGGATTTACGGAATTCAGCATTTCCAGGAAGGTCAAACTCATTCGTGGTAACACAGAACGCATTTATGACATGCGTAAAGTGCTGTCTGATGGTTCAAATAATCCTGTGCTTCAGGATGGAGACCAAATTATTGTCCCTTGATCGGTTTTTTCAGTTTTTGAGGTGACCTGCAACAGCGCCCCAGCTTGGGGCGCTGTTTTTGTCTGAATATTCAACCATGAACCACCACTCTGGAGCGTCCCAGGACCAACGGTTCATTGCGCTCGACTATGGGGAAGCGCGGATCGGAGTGGCGGGCTCGGATGCGCTGGGGCTGCTGGCCCATCCGCTCGAAACGGTGGCTTCCTATCCACGGACCGGGGCGCTGGAGCGGATCGCGGCGATCTGTGTGGCGCGGGGGGCAACGGCGGTGGTGCTGGGGCTGCCGATCCGGGCGGATGGGCAGGAGGGCTCGGCTGCTGAAAAGGTCCGGGCTTTTGCCGAAACGATGATTCCGTATTTGCCGGCGGGGACTGCGGTATTTTTTCAGGATGAATATGGCAGCACCAAACAGGCGACGGAACAGTTGCGGGCCTCCGGAAAAAAAACCAGGACCCACCGCCCCATCATCGACCAGGCAGCGGCAGTGGTGATTCTTCAGGACTTCCTGGATGCTGCGCAGCCGTTTCTGGCGGAGGAGTGAGCGGAGCAGAATCCTCGAGGCGACATTGGGGTTTCAGGCTTCGGGCGGCGTGGAGCCCGTTTCCATCCGACTTCTTCATTTCTTGCTTCTTTCCGTCTTTTCAGATAAGCCAGCTTTTCAGCTTCCAGTCCACCACCTTCAGCCCACAGCATGCCCCGACTCCGTCTCACGATTGCTTACGATGGCCGGCCCTACTCCGGTTGGCAATCCCAGCCGGGCGGGAAAACAATCCAGGATGTGATCGAGAGCACTTTTCCCAAAATCCTGGCGGATTTGCGGTTTCCGGTGCGCCTGCATGCCAGTGGCCGCACCGATGCCGGGGTGCATGCGTTGGGGCAGGTGGCTCATTTTGACAGCCCAGCCGCCAGCCAGTTGCCGCCGGATGCTTGGCAACGGGCGCTGAATGTCCGGCTTCCCGCTACGATCCGGATCATGAATTGCGCGGTGGTGGAGGACTGTTTCCATGCGCGTTTCGATGCCACCGGCAAGTCTTACGACTATCGCCTCTGGTTGGGCCCGGTCTTGCCTCCTTTGGAAGCTGGGCTTTGTTTTCACCATCCCCGACCGGTTGATTTCACCGCGTTGTCCGCCGCCTGTGCCGCCCTCGCAGGAACGTATGATTTTTCAGGTTTTGCTGCCTTCCGCGGGAATGAGGATGGAAGCGAGGACAATACCCGGACTCTGTGGTCGGTTCAACCCGTGATTCGCGGCGAATTGCTGGTGATCACTTTCCATGGCTCCGGATTTCTTTACAAAATGGTCCGCCTGCTGACGGGGGGGCTGCTGCGTGTAGCCACCGGGCGGCAACCCTTGTCCTGGTTGACGGATCTGCTTCATCGCGTTGTGCCCGGGAAATGCGCCCATGTGGCCCCCGCGGAGGGTCTGTATTTGGTCGCGGTGGATTATCCCGAATGGTCTTTTAACGGCTCTCCTGTTTCACCCTAACTTCCCCTGACCCACCGATGACCCCACTTGAGATGCAACTGAAGGCCCGGCTCGCCGATGGCAGTTCCATGCCCTTTTCCAGCTTTATGGCGGCGGCTCTTTACGACCGCGAGCATGGATATTACAGCCAGGACAAGGCGAGGACGGGACGCGAAGGCGATTTTTTCACCAGTGTGAGCGTGGGATCTGTCTTTGGCCAATTGATGGCCGGGGAGTTTTGCCGGGCATGGGAGCAATTGGACCGGCCTGCTTCCTTTACCATTACGGAGGCTGGGGCCAATGATGGTCAATTTGCCTTGGATGTCCTCACATGGGCGCAGGCGCACCGGCCGGATTTCCTTGCCGCTTTGCAATACCGCATCGATGAACCGCTTCCCGGGCCCGCCCGCCGCCAGTGTGAAAAACTAGCTGCTTTTGCCGGGAAAGTTTCGCATGATGCTACGGCAGCCGTCGCACAGGGGTGTTATTTTGCCAATGAACTGCTGGATGCGATTCCCTGCCGCCGGGTCCGCTGGAGCGGCGGACGGTGGGTGGAATGCCATGTGGCCCTGGATGCCGCTGGCGAATTTTCCTGGATGGAAAAGGATCCGGAGGATTCCGCTCTGAAGCGCCGCCTGGCTTGGCTGGGGACTGGTTTTCCGGAGGGCTACATCACGGAAATCGCTCCCGCCGTGGCCTCCCAGTTGCGCCTTGCCGCAGGTCAGTTGAATCAGGGGTATTTCTTTTTTGCGGATTATGGTTATCCAGCCCTGGATTATTACGCCGCCCACCGTCGCACGGGCACCCTGCGGTGCTACCGGGCGCACCGGGCTCATGAAGATCCATTTGATCATCCGGGGGAAACGGATCTCACCGCGCACGTTGATTTTTCCTTGGCGGCCCAGGCCGCGGTGGGGGCTGGTTGCCAGGTGTTGGCTTTTCTGGATCAGGCGCGTTTCCTGACTGGGGTGGCCGCCCCGCATCTTCAGGCAATGGAGGCATCCGGGGTGCCGAACCCACCGGCATGGCAGCGGCAATTTCAAACCCTGACCCATCCCGCGCACCTTGGTCAGAAATTCCACTTCCTCGTGTTGGGGAAAAAGGTGGAGCACCTCCCGCCGTTGCCCGGTCTGTCGTTCGCCCGCCACGCGGCGATCCCGGATTTGCTGGATCCGGTGTTCGCCAGCCCGGATGACGAAGACGCCTGAGGCGAAGGCCGCTGCATTTCCACCCTGGGATTCCCAAACGAAACCCTCGCGCCGGGGCCATTCCGGGCGTAGTTCCGGTATGGAACAGAGCAGTGAAATCATGGCCCCGCCAGCCCCGGCCCTTCGGCAGCGTATCTTTGAGGCCTATCTTGCCCAGCTGCAGCGGGAAGGCCACCCGCCACGTTCCGTTTACCGGTTTTGTGAGAGCAGTGGCTTCACCGAGCGTGAATTTTTTGGGGAATTCGCTTCCTTGGAGGCGGTGGAATCTGCCTGGTGGAGTGGGACGTTGGAGCGGGTGATCGCTTCTGTGGAAGCCGGAGCGGAGTGGTCCAGCTTCACTGCGCGGCACCGCATGCTGGGTTTTCTGTTTGCGTTTGCGGAAGCGTCTCTTGATTTCCGTTCCCTGCTGCTGATGCGCCTGCAGGGGCGCGGTGTCCTGACGAATCCTGCGGAATTCGTGGGATTCGAAACGCACTTCCTCGCCTTCGCCCAGCGGCTGCTGGATCACGGCCGCGCCTCCGGCGAGATTGCCTCCCGCGGGCCTCTGGGGAAACTTTATCCGCAGGCCGCCTACCGGTTATTCCGCAGCGTGATCGACTTCCATCTCCAGGATACCAGCCCACGCTACGAGCGCACGGATGCCTTCATCGAGAAGTCGACCAGCGTGCTCTTTGACCTGATAGGAAAGCAGGTGCTCGATTCCGGATTTGATCTGCTCCGGTTTCTCCTGCCCAAGTGGACCAACCGTGCCTAGCAGAAGCATGGACGCCCCACCGGAACCCACCACAGGCCAGGACAGCATCCGCAGCACGCCGCTCTCGCGCATGGCAGCCTTGGCGGGGGCAGGGGCTTCCGTGGGGATGAACTATCTGAAATACTACGGCAAGCGTGCCGTCTCCAGCCAGAATCCTGAGAGCAGCGCAGCGGCCCGCACCGCGCTGGATGAGGCGAATGCCAGCCGCATCTACGGGACCTTCAGCCAACTGAAGGGCGGCCCTCTCAAATTGGCGCAAATGTTGAGTATGGATGATCAGCTGCTGCCGGCGGCCTATGCCGCGGAATTTTCCAAAGCCCAATACTCCGCCCCGCCCCTGTCCTGGCCTTTGGTGCGGCGGACCATTGAACGCGAGTTCCGTCAGCCGGTGGAGGCGCTCTTCCAGCAATTCACCCCCCAGGCGGCCCATGGCGCATCCATCGGCCAGGTGCACCGCGCCGTCCTGGCTGGGCAGCCGGTGGCCGTGAAAGTGCAATACCCCGGCGTGGCCGAAAGCCTCGCCAGTGACCTGCGCGTGGTGAAACCCGTCGCCCTGCAAATGCTGGGACTGCGTGAGGCGGATGTGGCTCACTACTTCAAGGAAGTCGAAGCCCGCCTCGCCGAGGAAACCGATTACACCATGGAGCTGCGCCGCTCCCAGGAATTGGCTGCCGCCTGTGCCTGCCTGAAAAATGTCAGGTTCCCCGCCTTCCATCCCACGCATTGCTCTACCCGCGTCCTCACTATGGAATGGATTGATGGCGAGCCGCTCGACCGCTATGCCGATGGCCCAGCCTCCCAGGCAGAGCGGAATGCCATCGGCCAGGCCCTCTGGGATTTTTACGACTATCAAGTGCACACCCTGCTGCTCTTCCATGCCGATCCGCACCCCGGGAATTTTTTGGTCAGGGAAAACCAGCTGTGGGTGCTGGACTTTGGCTGCACCCGGGCGATCACCCGGGAGTTTCATGACCGTCAATTTGCCCTGCTGGATCCGGCTGTTTTGGAGGATCCCGTGGCATTCCCCGCCGCCCTGCGGGCGCTGGATATCCTGCTCCCGGAGGACTCCCCTCCGGTTGCTGGAAAAATCCTCGCGCTGGCAAGGCAATCCGTCAGTTTGCTGGCCCGGCCTCTCCTCAACGCCACCTTCGATTTTGCCGATCCGGCTTTCATGAAGGCCATCTACGACATGGGAGAGGCTAACCGGAAGGACAAATCCCTGCGCCAGCTCCGGGGCGCCCGGGGGCCGGCGGAGTCCGTGTATTTAAACCGGGCGTTTTTTGGCCTCTACAGTCTGCTCCACCGGCTGCGTGCGGAAGTGGTGATTCATCCAGCTGCCCGCAGCAGCCAAGCGGCAGTTGCGGCGCTCCCTTGACGGCGGGAGGCTTCCCGCCACGTTCGATGATGGCCTCTCCAGCTTCCGATTCCCCCACTTTCCGCACCATTCCCATTCTCGCTCTCTCCACCGCAGAGCTGGAATCCCTGAGCAAGGCCATGAAGTTGTCCCTGTCAGGCGCTGACATGGAAGCCGTGCGCGCCTACTATCAGGAAACCGGCCGTGAGCCGACCGACGTGGAGCTGGAAGTGATCGCCCAGACCTGGAGCGAGCATTGCAAACACCGGATATTTTCCGCCCGGATCGAGCACAGCCGCGACGGCAAAATGGAGGTGGTAGATGGTGTCTTTAAAACTTACATCCGTCAGATCAGTCTCGACATCATGGCACGGAAGCCGGGTTTTGTGTTATCCGCCTTCACTGACAATGCCGGCTTCATCGAAGTCGATCCTGGCCTCGCCGTCTGTCTCAAAGTCGAAACCCATAACCATCCGTCCGCCATCGAGCCCTACGCCGGAGCGAATACCGGCCTCGGCGGCGTGATCCGCGATATTTTGGGAGCGGGAAAGGGGGCCAAGCCCATCGCTTCCCTGGATGTGTTCTGCTTTGGCCGGCCGGATACCCAGCCCGGGCAAATCCGCGCCCGGGATGTGATCCATCCTCTCGGCGTGATGCGTGGCGTGGTGCGCGGGGTGCGCGATTACGGCAATCGCATGGGCATTCCCACCGTCGCCGGGGCAATCCAGTTTGACGATACTTTTTGCTATAATCCGCTGGTATTTTGCGGCACCGCCGGCGTCATCCCATCCGCCGATATCCCGAAGGAAGTCACCCCTGGCCACCTCATCATCGCCGTTGGCGGGCGCACCGGACGCGATGGTTTGAAGGGGGCCACCTTTTCCTCCGCCGCGCTCGGCACGGAGAGTCACGGGGAAGACCAAAGCGCGGTGCAGATCGGGAATCCGATTGAGGAAAAGAAGGTCGGTGATTTTGTCCTCGCGGCACGCGCTGCGGGTTTGATCGGCAGCATCACGGATTGCGGCGCAGGCGGATTCAGCAGCGCCGCTGGGGAAATGCTCAGTGAGACCGGCGGTCTGCTGGATCTGGACAAGGCCCCGCTCAAGGAACCAGGCCTGTTGAGCTGGCAAATCTTCCTCAGCGAAAGTCAGGAACGCATGGTGCTATCCTCCGATGCTGCCAACCTGCCTGCCCTGCAAAAGCTGGCTGATATTTACGAAACCGAACTCTCCGTCCTCGGCACCAGCGATGGCACCGGCATCCTTAAGATCCAGCATCATGGCAAAATGGTCTGCGAGTTGGACTGCAATCGCCTCCATGAAGCCCCCCGTCTGAACCTCAAAGGCACCTGGAACACCCCGGTCTGGCAAGCCCTGCCCACCTTGGACGAGTCCACTGCCGGGGCGGACCTGAAACGCGTCCTGGGCGATTTTGCCGTCGTCTCCCGGGAGCCCGTGATCCGCGAATACGACCATGAGGTTCAAGGGAATACCGTTCTGAAACCCCTCGCTGGAGCCACGGGGGACGCCCCGCAGGATGGTTCTGTGATTCGTCTCGACGGCAGCTCCCGTCTCGTCGCCCTGGGCTTGAGTCTCCTGCCGGAGTGGGGCAAGACCGACCCCTACGCCATGGGCCTCGCCTGCATGGACGAATGCATGCGCTCCCTGGTTCTTTGCGGTGCCAATCCTGACAAGATCGCCGTCCTCGACAACTACTGCATGGGGAACCCCCACGATCCGGTGGAACTGGGCGCTCTCGTCGAAAGCGCCCGCGCCCTTGCCGAAGCCGCCGTGGCCTACGGCACGCCATTCGTGTCAGGAAAGGACTCCTTTTATAACTTCTTCCAGACCGAAGACGGCCCCGTCAGCATCCCCGTCACCGCACTCATCAGCGGCATGGGCATCGTGGAAGAGGCCGCCCACGTCACCGGAGCCAGCCTCCGCTCAGATGAAAGCGTGCTCGTCCTCATCGGCACCGCCACCAGCGACCTGGGCGGCAGCGTCTTTGCCCGCCAAAAAGGACTCAAGGATCTCCGGGTCCCTATCTGTGATCCGTCTGCCGCCATGCCGCTCTACCGGGCCGCGCACGAAGCCATCAAGGAAGGTTATGTCCTCAGTGCCCACGACGTCTCGGAAGGCGGTCTCGCCGTCACCTTGGCAGAAATGGCTTTCTCCATGAAAGCCGGCATCGAAGCCGATCTAACCCGCGACCTGCCCGCCATGGTCCAGCTTTTCAGCGAGACGCCCTCACGCTTCGTTCTGGAAGTCCCCGCAGAAGACCTGGAAAGCGTTCAGGAACTCTTCTCCGGCCTGCCCATGGCCGTCCTTGGCTCCACCACCCGGGCCCACCGCCGCCTCGTCATCCGCCAGGGGGCCGGTCTGCTCATAGACGAGCCCCTCGCCGATCTGAAGTCCATCTGGAAAGACGGGCTGGCCGCTTGGTATTGATGCGCATGCCCCTGATCCAACTGGAAACTAAAATTGAAGCACCGCAGGAGCGGGTCTTCGATCTTGCCCGCAGCATCGACGCCCATCTGGCGAGCACGGAGGGCACCCACGAAAAGGGAACGGGTAACCTGGGCAGGGGCGTCGGCGCGTGGGGTCTTATTGGGGGAGCGGACGGCTTCCGGCTGGTGGGAGGGGGAGCTTTCGGATAGTGCTCGGTCCACGGCGGTGGCAGTGCTGGCCCCGGGGGCGGAGGGCGGGGAGGAACATTCAATTAAACTGTTAAATTAATTCTCTTGGGCCTCCTTTCCCTGTCACTGACGCTGCCAGAATTCCATGGAGCGCTGGAGGACTTCCTTTGGATCACGCCTGATGCCATAGCCTTGGAATCCGACCGGTCCCGTGTAGCCGGCCGCCCGCACTTTCCGCATGAATCCAACGGCATCGTAGCTGCCCTCTCCCAAGGGTTGGATGAGACGATCCCAGCTCATGGTTTTGGTGTCACCGGTATCGGCACCGTTGATCGTGACGAACATCAGCCGGGGCAAGGCGGCCTGCAGCACAGGAAGGGGATCGGTTTCAGCGCCTTCCACCTTGAGCCAGTGGCAGAGGTTGAAGGTGACGCCAACGGACGGAAGATTCACCTGGTCCGCGACCCGGATGGCATCCGACACGCGCTCCAGCCAGGTGCCCGTGTGAGGATAAAGCGCGATCCGCACATCCTTGGGCCCGGCGTAGGCCGCGATTTCCTTCAGTTGAGCAATGACGACAGGATCGGCCTCCGGAGACGATTTGGGAAAGGGCTTGGCCTGGGCGGTGACCTGGTCCACCGCCAGCCAAAGGGCTGCCCCTTGGCCTTGCATGGCGTCTATCCTGTGACGCAGATCATCATCCAAGCCCGGCTTCCCTGCCTCGAAGGATTTCGTAATATAACCATTGAAGAATTTCAACCCGGCAGCCTTCAGCGCCGCCGGCATGGCGGAGTCCCCGGCCGTTCCGCCCAGCCCATCATAACCAAGATCGCGCAGCATGGGCACCACCTCCGCCGCGCCGCCGCGGGCGATCGTATCCATGGCGAAAAAAGCGTTTGTTTTCCGGGGGACGGCGGTGGCGGTGACAAAATCAACCAAGGCCTGGCATTCGAAAAATCCGGGCCACATGTTGTGGCCCTGACCTGCGGGGATGATGAGTTGCATCCGCCCACCGAGGGCGGTGTAACGTTTTTGAATTTCCAGGGAGTTTGCCTCCAGCGGCACCACTTCATCCTTGTCCCCATGGATGGCAAAAAAAGGCACCCCAGCTTTGGCCAAAGGAGCAAGGCGGTCGGGCGGATTGTGTTCCACCAGGCGCGCCGCCAGTTCCCCGGCGCTTATGTGATAGGCCCCGGCAGCCTTTTCCAGTCCGGGATAACTGGCTAGATTACAGACCGGGTAGATCCCGGCAAAGGCGGCGATTTTATCCGGATGTTCCGCCGCCCAGCAGAGGGCCATCAGGCCACCCCGGCTGCGGGCCAGCATCACGACTTTCGGAGCAAATCCGCGTGTCGTGGTCAGGTGGGCATGGAATGCGGAAAAGAGGGCGCGGCCAGCGGGACTTCCGTAGGATTCGCCAACGTCGATGCCGGCGATGGCCATCCCGGCTTTGGTGAAACGTTCAAACATCCACTGCTCCTCCTTGCCAGGAAGGCCCGGCAGGGTGGGGGCATACCAGACCCAGGGGATAGGCGGGCCACCAGGTTTTGCGTCAGGCAGAATCACAAAAGCCGCCGCCCCCTCCACCTTGAAAACCTCGCCCGGGAGAGGCAGCATTTTGCTTTGATCCTCCGCCATGGCCGGAACCAAATTCAGGAGAAAGAGCAGGAGCAACAGAACGCGATAGGGAAGCGGGGCTTTGGATAACATGATTTCAGGTCGATTCAGGGATGCAGGCAGTTGGAAAATAGGGGCTGGGTGAGCTGTTTAATAGTCAGCCACGGAGCACCGTGAAACGTCAATCCTGGAGGTGGATGAAATGAAAATACAGGCATCTCAGAATCTGGCCCTGGGCGCGGAGGGTGGTCAGGAACACCGGGGACTGATGGCCAGCGGGCTGCGGTGGTTGGCCCGGACGCAGTTGGCGGAGGGGGTGGCGGAGCAAAACGGGCCGCATCCTGCACCCTGCCACAACCATTTTCCGCCACATGGTTTTTCAGACGGGCCAGGAGCAACCGCTTATGTGGTTGGAAGCGGCTTGGGAGAGGATGGCGGGAAGAACTTTTCGACGGTGGCCCGCGTCGGTGCCGGCGTGAGCAGGCTGACCAGCGCCATCCAGAAGGCGGAGCCGAGGCACATGAACATTACGGGCATATAGCCAAAAATGGTGACATTCATCGGAGTGCGGAGGAAGAGTCCGCCAAGTCCGGCGAAGATGGGCACGGGTGACTGACCGGGCTTGGGGGCGAGCCCGTTGGAGTAGAGTTGCAGCCACCAGAGGAGCACCATGGAGAAGACCACCCAGAGCACGGCGGCGAGCGCGCCCCACTTGTTACTCCGCCGCCAGAAGAGCGCGGCGAGCATGACGGGCGAGAGCGCGGCAAAGCCCGAGAAGCCAAAGCGGATCGCGAGATCGAAGATGGATTTTTGTCCCTCCAGCGCCAGCGCGAGGACGTAGCTGATAGTGGCGATCACGATGACGAACGCGCGCCCCATCCACACCTGCACGTTCTCCCCATACTTCTTCGCACCGCCGTAGTGCGCAAACACGTCCTGGCTGAACATGGTGCTCAGCGCCATGATCTGCGAGTCGGTGGCCATGACGCAGGCCATGATCGCCGCGCCGAGGATGCCGGCCACGATGACATCCGTGTTCTCACTCAGCAGGCGCAGGATCACGTCGTCGGATTCGCCGAGCTTCAGCCCGGGAAACTGATGCGCGGCGACGATGCCGAGATAGACGCTGGGCAGCCAGATGAGCAGGATGCAAATGGGATACCAAACGACGGTGCGCTTGAAGGAAGTCACCTTCTCCGCCGTCATGCACATGATGGCCATGTGCGGAAACATCATCGCCGAGAGTGGAATGAAAGTGTAACTGAAAAACTCCTGCGGCGAAATGCGGGCGCGCGTCAGCAGCGCGGAGTCTTTCGGGTCCGCCGCGATTTCGGCCATGATCCGGTCGTAGCCGCCGAGGTTGCGGGAGATGAGGTAAAAGGCGATCGCGCCGAAGCAAAGGAAGAGCACGGTTTGCAGCGCGTTCACCCAAGCCACGCCGCGCATGCCGCCGAAGAAAACGTAGAGCATGACAACGACCGCCACGATTGCGCCGCCCAGCCAGTAAGGCACCCATCCCCCGCTCAGGCTATCGAGCGTGTGGCCGCCCCCCATCATGCCGATGACGACATACGGAATCATCATCAGCGCGGTGACCGCAAAGATGAGGGTGCCGATGCCGTCGCACTCCCAGCGGTCGCGGAAATACTGCACCTGCGTCAGGTAGCCATGCTTTTTTCCAAGCGACCACAGCCGCGTGCCGATGAGGAAGATGGTGAGCGGAATGATCAGCCCCGACGACGAAGCCATGAGTCCGTAAACGCCGATGCCCCGCTGATACGCCAGGCCGGAACTGCCGAGGATGGCAAAGGCCGTCATGTTGGTGCCAAAGACGGTGAGCAGAAAAACCCATGGCCCGAGCGAGCGGCTGGCGAGGAAGAAATCCTCCTTCGAACCAGTGCTCCGGCGGAAGGCAAACATCCCCACGTAGAGGATGATGGCGAGGTAAATGAAGACGACGATGGCAGGAATCATGGCTGGTCCGTTGGGGGCTGTGGGTCACCGGGCGCTTCATCTTCGAGATGGGCGGGCCAGGCAAAGCGCACCAGCAGCGCCATGGTGATGGCGGCAAGCACGGAGTAACCGAGGTGATAAGTCAGCCCTGGCGGCAGCAGGCCGAAGAGCAACGGACCGGGCTTTGTCCAGTTCCAGACGTCCTGATGGAGCGCGAAGACGATCAGCACCCAGAGCGCGAGCAGCCAGTGTTTGTATTTCATAAAGGATGATGAGCGGAAGCAGGAATTAATTAGTCGGTAAAGGTCACCTTGCCGGTCTCGATGTCATGCATCGCGCCGACAATCCTGATCTGCCCCGCATTCTCCATCTGCCGGAGGATGGGGCTTTGCTTCCGAATGGTCGCCATCACCTGACGCACGTTTTGCCCGGCGACCTTGTCTACAAATGCCACGTTCCTGGACGAACGATCCGCGCCACCGGTGGAGGGCGTCGCGGCCACGGCGGGCTCAATCTTATTCAGTAACCCAGTCAGGTTGCCGAGTTCGACATGATCACAGGCCCCCTTCACCGCGCCGCACTTCGTGTGACCGACCACGGCGATGAGTTTGGAACCCGACACTTTTGAGGCAAATTCCAGACTGCCGATGATATCAGGGTTCGCGATGTTTCCCGCTACGCGGGCATTGAAGACATCACCGATCCCCTGATCAAAAATCAGCTCGCTGCTGGTCCGCGAGCCGAGACAACTGACCACGCTCGCGTAGGGAAACTGTCCCGATGCGGTCTGCTTCACCTGCTGGCGATAGTCATAGTTCGTGGATCTTCCGGCAACAAAGCGGGCATTGCCATCCTTGAGCTTTTGCAAAGCGTCAGCGGGCGTGGTGGCGGACTGCGACTGTTTGGTCATGGTCGCGGAATTCGGCGACAGCGTGCTGCAGGCGGAAGTGCCGAGGGCTGCGAGGATGAGGATGAGGTGTTGGGGTTTCATGAGTGGGTGGGGTGGATTTGGGTTTCTTCGAAACGGGCCTGCATCGGGCTTTCCGGGGGCGCGGCCCGGGCGCGCGGAGTTCGGCTCGCGTGCTCTACGCTCAGCGTGGTCCGGAGTTCGGAGAGTTGCCTTTCGATCGCCGTCAACTGATCGAGCGCCGGGACCGGATGAGCCGCCTGCTTCTGCTCCTCCAGTTCGTCCTGCATCTCGGCCATGCTATTCATGACGATGCCGATGAAGAGGTTCAGCATGATCATGGTGCCGAGCAGGATGAAGCTGACGAAATAAGGAGTGGCGGCGAGGGGCGCGGCGGCTTGCGCGCTGTTATACATGGTCCTCCAGTCATCGAGCGTGATCATCTGGAAGAGCGAGAGCAAAGCCGCCCGGAGATCCCCAAAATGCCCGGGGGACGCCTGCCCGAACAAGTGGACCCCGGTGACGGCATAAATGTAGAAAATCAGACCAAGGAGCAGTCCGACGTAGCCCATGGAACTCAGGCTCTTGATCAGGGCGCCAACCAGCAGTTGCAGCTTCGGCAGCGCAGTGACGAGCCGCAGCAGCCGCAGCGTGCGGACGAGGCGCAGCACTCCCGCAAACGGTCCGCTGACTGGGAGCAGGCACAACGCAACAATCGCGAAGTCGAAGACATTCCAACGGTCGTGAAAATAGTCGAGAGGCCGGCGTCCGCAAGCCATCAGCTTCAGAACGGTTTCCATAACAAAGATGGCGAGCACCATGGCATCCAAGGACCTGAGGAGGCCGGCGTGTTCCGCCACCAAAGCGGCACTCGTTTCCACCCCGGCCAGGACGCCCGCCAGAAGAATGACGTTAATGATGAAGCTCCGGAAGAGACGCGATTCGACTATTTTCTTCGCCAGGGCAGTCATGGACAAAAAGGAGGGGTGGCAGATATTCAACTTGGGGGAACGGGCTGTAGAGCCACCCATGCCATGCGGTGATCGTTGTGTCAGAAGTCAAAAAGCTCGCCCAGAAAGCCTTTCTTCTTCCCCCGCCGGGGATCGTAGCTGCCCTCGGAGCTTCGGTGACGGTAGTCGTCGTCATCGTCATCATCCCGGCGGCGGTAATCGCGCTGCGGAGATGGGATGGGCGGCATGGCGCCAGGTGCGTGGGGGGGAGCGGCGGCCGGGGGCGGGGACATGGCCAGGCCAGCGCGTTCGATGATTTTATCCAGCTCCCCGCGGTCGAGCCAGATCCCGCGGCATTGCGGACAGAAGTCTATTTCGACTCCCTGACGGTCAGTCATGGAGAGGGCGACGTTGCATTTTGGGCAGTTCATGATGGTGAAATTAGTGTTGGTATTTGAAGGCAGGGAATCAGGTGCCAGCCGGAGGCAGCTCCGGGGCGGGATGGAGCGGCACAATCGCAATGGCTTTGGGTTTGAGCAGAGAGGCGATCACACTGGCCGCGAGGATGGCGACGATGACGCCAAGCGAGATCAGGGTATCAATCTTCCAGGGCGTGTGGACAAGGAGCATTTTCACCCCGACAAATGTCAGGATCACCCCGAGGCCGAGCTTCAGGTAGTGGAATTTATCCATCACCCCGGCGAGGGCGAAATACAGCGACCGCAGGCCAAGGATGGCGAAGACATTCGAGGTATAGACGATGAAGGGATCCGTGGTCACCGCGAAAATCGCCGGGATGCTATCGACCGCGAAAATCAGGTCGGAGATTTCGACCAGGATGAGCACCACGAAGAGCGGCGTGGCCATCAGAATCCCGTTTTCCCTGACAAAAAAACGGTCGCCCCGGTATTCGGGCGTGACGGGCATCAGCTTCTTGAACCACCGGACCACGGGGTTGTTCTCGGGGTGGATTTCTTCTTCCTTTTTGAAGATCATCTTGAGTCCCGTGAGGATGAGGAAGCCGCCGAATACGTAGATGATCCAGGCGAATTTCGTAATCAGCGCGGCCCCCAGCACGATCATCCCGGCCCGCATCACCAACGCTCCCAGGACGCCCCAGAACAGCACCTTATGCTGATAAACCGCAGGCACCGCGAAGTAGCTGAAGAGCAGCGCGAAGACAAAAACGTTGTCCACGCTGAGGGACTTTTCGATCACATAACCCGTGAAGAATTCGAGTCCCTTCTGCGGTCCGAAGTGATTCCAGATCCAGAGGTTGAAGAGCAGCGCCAAGCTGATCCACACCACCGTCCAGGTCATGGATTCCTTGAAGGTGACGACGTGGCATTTCTTGTGAAACACGCCAAGGTCGAGCGCCAGCATCGCCAGCACGAAGACGTTGAATCCGATCCAGAGCCAGGTTTGATCAATCATCAATTTTCAGTTATTTTATGGGTTTGTTGCAGAAAGGAAGCAGGGTGGCCGAAGCCTCTGCGGAGTGGGCAGTAATCATCATCCAATATACGCCGCCGGCGGATTGGACGGCCCATGGCCCCGGTGCCGCCCGGCGCGTTTCGCCTCGCGGGCATCCAGGATGTCATCCAGCTCAGCAAGATTTTTGGAGAAGGCGGCCGCCAGCGTGTGGTCCTTCGTCGTAGCCGTCAGGTCCGGCCCCGGCGTGACGAGGTGGATGAAAATTTCCCATGGCGGACTGGATTCGGCATGGCGGGTGATCCTGACGATGGCTTCGTCAATCCGGCGACGCTCCCCAATGCCGGCGAGGCGTTCCGCCACCCAGGTTTCGGAGGCATCATTGAGATTGAGCGGGGAAATCGAGAGCGTGATTTTCATGACGGAGGTGGGTAAGGAGGAAGATGCCGCAGTTTGGGCACCGCGCTCCTTCGCCCAATCTGCCGATTCGGAAAATGACGCAATTCCGAATGGACGCTTCGGATTTCCCGAACTAAGTTCTGCCCATGGAATGGCTCAATTATCATCATCTGAGATACTTCTGGACGGTGGCCCGCGAGGGCAGTCTGGCGCGTGCCGCGTCCGTGCTGAATGTCTCGCAGCCCTCCATTTCCGGGCAGATCCGGGAGTTGGAGGCGGCGGTGGGGCAGCCGCTCTTCCGGCGGCAGGGGCGTAATAACATCCTGACCGAAACCGGCCAGCTGGTGCAGCGCTATGCGGACGATATTTTTCTCCTCGGCGGCGAGCTGCTGAATGAACTCGCGGCCGGCCCCGCCACGCGGGCGCTGCTGGTAAGGGTGGGCCTCACGGATTCCTTCCCCCGCCTTGTCGCCAACGAAATTCTGCGGCCGCTCTTTTTGCCGGAGCGCCCGGTGCACCTGGTTTGCCGCGATGGCAAAGCGGATGAATTGCTAACCCAACTGGCAGCCCACCGGCTCGACGTGGTCCTGGCCGAAGAAGCCCCGCCCGGCAGCGCCAGCATCCGCGTTTTCGACCACCCGCTGGGCAATGCCGCCTGCCTCTTCGCCGCAGTGGATACATTGGCCCGCCGGCTGCGCCCCGGCTTCCCGGCTTCCCTGACGGGTGCCCCGGCTCTCTTGCCTGCCGAGTCTTCCCCGATGCGCCGCGTGGTGGAAACGTGGTGCAAGGTCCACGCCCTCCGCCCGCAGGTGGTGGCGGAGTTCGATGACCCCGCGCTGATGAAAGTAATGGCGGCGGAAGGCCGCGGCTTTCTGGTCCTGCCCGCCACTGCCGCCGCGTCCGCGTTAAAACGTTATGGCCTGCACGTCTTCGGCACGGCGGAAGACTGCCGTGTCCGCTTCCACGCCTACACCGCCGAGCGCCGCACCAGCCACCCCGCCGTCGCCGCCCTCCTCGCCAGCAAAGCGTGGCTCACGGCGGACCCACAGTGGACCGGGTGATGAGGTTCCGCTGTTGCGGGACAATTGGTTTTTGATTTGTCCACTTTTTGCCAGATCGCGGTTCACTTGCGTAGTCACTTAATTCTGCTTTGGTGAATTTATATCAATTTGCTTGCTGGCTGCCAAAACCCTGCCATGGTTGAATACAAGGTTGGTTGCTGTCCCGGAGGCGCGGTGGTCGCGCGGCAAAGGACAAACCAGCCTTCTAAAAATGACCCTGCGTCCCG
>CAMDJM010000041.1 GCA_945900785.1 Akkermansia muciniphila | reverse complement strand
ACCCGGAAGCCCTATGACGAAGCGGAAGCCTTCAAAATCACCCCGCGCTCCCTCGAACGCCAGCACGCCCAACTCATCAAACAGGCCCAATCCCTCGGCTTCCAACTCGTTCCTGCTGCGTAACTTATAAATGAGTTATTCAGGAGGTTGATGGAGCCGGAAAGCATTAGTCTAAACAGGAAGTTGAGAGTTGAAAGTTGAGCGTTGAGAGATTCAATCCCAGGAGCTTAATTCTACTTTGTTGAGTTGGGGAATCAGCGGGCTGGAAGCCCGCTGGCCGCACAGGCTGGAAGCCTGCGCCACGGGGAACATAAAAAGTAGAATTAAGTGAATTCGGTCATTCACCCGCAGGTGGTGTGCTGCCGGTGAAGCAATAGCTTGACCTTCCTGCTCTCAACTCTCATCTCTCATCCAACAACTCTCAACTTCCTTTCAGGGATTAGAATTTGACGGATGGCTCCAGCCGGATTTTACTGGGGGTATTGAAACACCGGCTTATCATAAAATGCCCGCGTTGTGTCCAGCGGGTGTTGCCTGGAGAATGCTCCTGTTCCCATTGTGGATACTCGATGCAGGCGGCCTGCGAGCTTTACGGGGCTGAGGCGGTGGTGGCGGCCCGTCTCATGGACGTGGAGGGCGTATTGGCTGAGGAAACAAAAACCGGAATGACCGGGACCCTGGAAGCCTTTGAAGCGCGGTTTCCCCAGCTTTTCCTGTTGATGTATTTGGGGCCCCTGCCTGCTCCAGTCAGTCCCCGGCAGTTTGCCTTCTGGCTTTTGAATCACGCCGCCGTGCCGGACATGGATGCGACGCGGCCAAATGAGCGGGGATTGCTTCTGGTGGTGGATCCACAGGGGGGCACGGCAGTGCTGGCCAGTGGGTATTATCTGGAAAATTTTATCCGCCAGGAGGAATTGGATGCGGTGCTCCGGGCAGCGGTGAAGGATTTCGGCCGTCATGATTTTGCGGCTGCCTTGGAGACTGTGGCCGTGGGGCTGGCGGAGCTGTTGAAAAAACGGGCGGAGGACGTAGCCCGTTTCCCAAAGCGGTTCCCGCTGACCGTGCCGGACGCCCTGCCGCCCTCCCCCTTTCCCTTCCCCAACCTCGTTAGAACAGGTGAGGCACGAGTGTTTTGGCCGGAACCGGAAGCGGGACCTGCAGATGCCAACCTGGCCCCGCCTATCGCGGCCAGGGCCCCGGCATCGCCGACAGCACCCGATCATCAAAAAGTGCCCGCACTGGAGAGTGCCACCCAGCGGATCAGGACTGCCGCGAAACGCCTCAAACCCAAACGCCGGTGAAATCCTCCCTGCTGGTCTGTTCGCTGCTTTTCCTGCATCATCAGGCGGGGGCAGCCCCTTCTGCTCCGGATGCGGCCGCCGTGGAGCCGGTCCAGACGGCGGAAAGCGTCCCGATCAGCCCGCTTGACGAACCGGCCGCCGACCCCACTGAAGAACCGTTTTCCGAAGAATCGCCAGCACCGGCTGGCACGCCAGGATCCGGAGAAAAGGATGATGGGGCGGATATGCTGCCAACGGAGATTATTCCCTGGCATGAGTCGATGCTGGCCTTGCCTGAATGGCTAAGCGCAGAGCAGGAGGAAATCACCTCGGGCCTCCGTCCCGCCAACCAAGGGGGGGGGCTCTTCCCTCCACAAATTTGGGCGATGCAGCCCGGAGCAGGTCCCTTGGGGAAAGCATACGACCAAGGAGAGGCGGAAATGGAGGAGGAGGGGACTCCGGGCGAACCGGCTGCCGTGGCCCTGAGCCCGGAACAGATGGCCCTCTACACCGGACAAAAACCCACCGTGGTTTTACTGGACCCCCAGCGTCTGATCAAAGGCCGCCCGGCTGGCTGGATGGAGTCGCTGGTGCAGCGCTGGCTGAATGAGCAATGCGCTTTTCCCACCACCCTGCTGGTCTTTGGTCCGGGCCAGTTATTGCCGGCAGACTTTGACCCCCAGGCGCTCCGCCGCCAGTGGTTCGGGGAAGACGATGCCTCCCTGCTGGTGTTGTATTTTTACCGCCAGCCCGAACGCACCCTGGCCATTTTTGGGCCAAAATCCAGGGCCACCTACTCGGAGGATTTACTGCGTTCCACCGTGGAAGCCGCCGTGACGGAGACGGGGCGGGTCCCGGGGGCCGGGGAACAACTGGAGCGGTTTTGCTATAAAATGTCAGTCCGCCTGCACTGGCTCTCACGCCTGCGGATTTACCCCACCCCTGCGGGCGGGCCAGTCCTGCCAGGCAGCCGGGTGCTGAACCATAGCCGCAAAGCCTCCTGGCTGATTTTCGGTGGGGCCGTGCTGATGGCGGGCGGAGGGTTGGCCCACTCATGGCTGCGCCGCCGCCATGCAGGCCGGGCCGGCCGGGGGGAGACGATTTTGCTGCCGGAGGCAGAACACCGGCCGCGTTTTGGAGCACCCCATAGCGGCGGATTCTCCTCGGTGGTCAACTTCGTGGGAACCCCGCCGGTTTCCTGAAAAGCGGTCAAGCCTCCCTTGACTCCAAACAGACAGAAGTCAGGCAAATGACAGTCATCGCCGGTGCCCTGCCGCATGGGATAACAAGCCCGCGCGAACCGGGACGGCCAGGGCATTCTGCTGCAGCACGATACTGAAGGGGCTTTCCGGCACGCAGCGGGGAGGCAGGATCCGGCTGCCACAGGTGGGACAAGGGGCCGGTTTTCCATCGTAACTGGAGGGGTCCTTGATGATCAGCACCGAAAAGCAGCCCGGGCAATTGAACCCGAGTTGCCGCATCGCTGGCGGTGGAAACTGCAACGGCATGGAAACCGGCCCCACTGGCATTACCGTTGGGGGTGGAAGGCCGGCCGCAGCCAAAGCCCGTTCCTGAGCCCGGGCTTGCCTCACCGGGGAAAGATCACGTTTTGGACGCAGCCTTCCCGCCTCCGGCAGGGAACTCAACGAGGCAAACCGGCGGTCCTGCGCTGCTGGTTCCGTCTGTCCCACGGCATTGGACGGAATATTGGCCCAAGGCGCTGCGATGCTGTCACCAGCCCAGACCACCCCAGCGGACCCGGGAGGCGGCGAGGTGGGGTTGAGATCAGGCATTTCAATAATAGAATTAGTTAACTACTGTAAACTATATTTCCCAGTAATATTCAACAGATTTAACCATAAAACCGGGATGAATTTGAAAATCCCCGAAAAAGGCTCTCTCCGTCCGGGCTGCTTCCGGTATTTCCTCCCCAGTTCCGTTGACGGCTGCGCCCGACTCCGGCTATAGAACAGTTCCCCACCAGCCACCCCCGGACAAATTTTCTAATTATGCAAAGCCTTTGGAACCCAGTCGAAGCCGCCGCCTGCGGCACCAGCCTGCTCGCTCAACGGGTGCACAGCTCACGCCTGCTCGGCCAAAATCCTGCCCTCGTGCTCCACGGTGGCGGCAATACCTCGGTCAAAGCCACGGTGCTCAACTTTTTTGGCGATGAAGTGGAAGTCCTTTATATCAAAGGCAGTGGCGGCAATCTCGCCACCCTGGGCGGGGAGGGCTTTCCCGCCGTGAAGCTGGACGTGCTGCGCCGCCTCGCGGATCTTTCCACCCTCACCGATGCTGAAATGGTCCGCGAGCAGCGCGCCGCCATGCTCGACCCCGCTTTTCCCAATCCCAGCATTGAGGCCGTGGTCCACGCGGTGCTGCCCCACTGTTTTGTGGATCACACCCACGCCGACGCCGTGATTGCCCTGACCAATCAAGCGGACGGGGCCGCCCTCGTGCGCGAAACCTGGGGCGGGCGCGTCATCGTGGTGCCCTACGTCATGCCCGGCTTTTTCCTGGCCAAAGCCGTGCGTGACCTCATCCAGGACGCCGACTGGAGCAAGGTTGAGGGCCTGATCCTGATGCACCACGGCATTTTCACTTTCGGGGAAACCGCCCATGAAAGTTACCATCGCATGATCCGGCTGGTCACGGAAGCCGAACAGGCCCTGGCCAAACGCGGCGGCAGTCCTGACAAGGTCACGGTCGCCCCTGCGCCCGCCACCCTGGATGGTCAGGATCTCCGTCTGCTCGCCGCCGTGCGCCGGGCCGTCTCCCGGGCCCGGGGCCGGGCCGTCCTGGCGGTTCCGGACACCAGCGTGGATGCCGCCGGATTCGCCAGCCGGGCGGATGCCGGGGCGCTCGCCACCCGGGGCACCCTCACCCCGGACCACTCCATCCGCATGAAGCGCGCCCCGGTCATCCTGGGCAAGGACGGAGCCATTGCCGCCTTTGCCCTCGACTATCTGGAATCCCACAGCCGCCTGCAAACGGGCCAACCCACGCTCGACCCCGCGCCCCGCTGGGCCATCTGGCCGGACAAGGGCACCATCGCTTTTGACACCACCCTAGCGGGAGCCGGCATCATTTCAGACATCGCCCGCCACACCGTGCGCACGATCCAACAGGCGGAATCCGCCGGGGCCTGGACCGCCCTGCCGGAGCGCGATCTCTTTGAAATTGAACACTGGGACCTTGAGCAGGCCAAGCTCCGCACCGCCCCTGCTCCCAAACCCCTCCAAGGCAAAATCGCGATCGTTTCCGGAGCGGCCGCTGGCATTGGCCGCGCCATCGCGGAGGAACTGCACGCCCAGGGCGCGGTGGTCACCGGCTTTGACCTGAACCCTGAAACCCCCACCCGCCTCGGTGGCCGCCCTGGCCTGACGGGCAAGGTGCTCAACCTCACGGACTACCCCGTCGTGCAGGCTGCGGTGGAAGACGTGGTGCGCCAGTATGGCGGGCTGGATATTCTGGTCAGCAACGCCGGCATTTTCACCGCCGGGGCCAACTTTGAGGACATGGATCCTGTCAATTGGGCGAAAAGCCTGGAGGTCAACCTGACCAGCCACATGAAACTGCTCCAGTTCTGCGTCCCCTATCTGAAAAAAGGCATCGAGCCCGCCGCCGTCTTTGTCGGCAGCCGCAACGTCGCCGCCCCTGGGGCCGGAGCCGGCAGCTACTCCTGCGCAAAGGCGGCCGTTACCCAACTCGTCCGCGTCGCCGCGCTTGAACTGGCGGGCGATGGCGTCCGCGTGAACATCATCCACCCCGACGCCGTCTTCGACACCGAACTCTGGACGCCGGAAGCCCTCGCCCGCAGCGCCGAACGTTATAACATGAGCGTGGAGCAATACAAAACCCGGAACCTCATGAAGACCGAGATCAAATCCCGCGACGTCGCCGCCATGGTCGCCGCCATGGCCAGCCCTCTCTTTGGCAAAACCACCGGTGCCCAAATCCCGGTCGATGGCGGCAACGACCGCGTGATTTAACACACGCCGCAAGGCCCGTCCCGGCCTTGAGCAGAGCAAAGGTCCAAAGCAAAGGCCGGAAAAATCCGAAAGCCACTGCCAAGGAACCCGGTCATTTTCCAGATTTGCCCCCAACGCAAAACCTGCCACCCTAAATTAAGCCTTCACGCCATGGTGCCCCGCCCTCTCATCTTTCTCCCTATCCTCCTGGCGGCAGGCTGCAAAATCCCGGACGTCAACCTCGCCACCACGGAGCCCCTGAAAGTGGATATCAAGGTAGACCTCAACGTCTACCAGCACGCCACCCCGGAAGATGCCGCCAAGGCCGACGCCGCTGACGAGGCCTTGGAACAAATCGAGAAGCGGAAATACAACCGAGCCGCCGAAATCCAGGAACTGAAAAACCAACGCTACGTCGCCGAGACCCACCGCGGCGTCCTGCTGCTGCGTCAGGAGCCCGCCGGCACTTACGGGGCCTATGTCAAAAAAGTGGTCGAAGACGAAAACACCGACCGCATCAGGCTTATGACCGCTTCCGCCGCCAAAGCCCGGCGGGAACTCCACGAAATCATGCAGGAGCAATACGCCGCCACGGTGCAGAGCGCCCACGCGGGCGAGTGGATCGAAGTCCCGGACCCCGCCAAGCCGGAATCCTACAAGCTCGAGCAAAAACGATGAATTCCCAGCCAGTGCTGCTGCTTTTAATGGCGCGGCCCCCGCTTCCACCTTCTTTAACACCTCATCCGGAGCCGATCCTGAAATGACGCCATCCCGGGGCGCGTAGCAGGACGCCATGAAGTTATCCCTGCTCTGCCTGTTGCCTGCCCTCAGCGGCATTTGTTACGCCGCCCCTGAAGCTCCCCCGGACTATCGTTTCAAAGTCGAAGTCCTCGCCCAGGGCATGGTGCAGCCCATGCACCTCACCCGCCTCGACGACGGCCGGATCTTCTTTTCCGAAATCGCTGGCAAAATCAAAGTCCTCCTCCCCGCCACCGGGAAGGTCGAAGAAGTAGGCAGCATCGAAGTCACCACCGCCAATGAAAACGGTCTCCTCGGCATGGCCCTGGATCCCGCCTTCCTGCAGAACGGCTGGATCTATCTCCTGCACTCCCCCAAGGACTATCCCGGGCAGATCCTCAGCCGCTACACCATCACGAATAACAAAATGGATCCCGCCACCGGGCGCGATCTTCTGAAATGGGAGGAACAGCGGCTGGAATGCTGTCACCACGCCGGCACCATGCGCTTTGGCCCGGATGGCTGCCTCTTCATCTCTACGGGCGACAACACCCACCCTTTTGGCGACTCTGACAGTTATGCCCCGATCGACGAGCGCCCCGGCCGCGAGCCCTGGGATGCCCAAAAATCCTCCGGCAACACCAATGACCTGCGTGGCAAGATCCTCCGCATCCGCCCCACCCCGGAGGGCAGCTACACCGTGCCGGAGGGGAATCTCTTCAAGCCTGGCACCCCCCTGACAAAACCGGAAATCTACGCCATGGGCTTCCGGAATCCCTGGCGCTTCAATGTGGATGCCGCCACTGGCTACGTTTATACCGGCGATGTGGGCCCGGACGCCGGTGGCCCCAGTGAGCAGCGCGGCCCCCGCGGCTACGATACCGTGAATCAGGTCCGCCACGCCGGCAACTACGGCTGGCCCTACGTGCGCGGCACCGAAGCCTACCGCGAATTCGATTTCGCCGCCAAGGCTGCCGGCCCCATTTTCGATCCCATGAAGCCGGTCAACACCAGCCCGAATAACAAAGGAGCCCGGGAACTGCCCCCGGTGCAGGACCCCTTGATCTGGTATCCCAGCGGAGCCACGGAAAAATTCCCCCTGCTAGGGTCCGGCGGGCGCACCGCCTGCGCCGGCCCCGTCTTTCACTTCGCGGAAAAATTCCGCGAGACCGGCGGTTTCCCGGAATTCTACGACAATTGCCTCATCATTTACGATTGGCAGCGTCCCTTCCAAAACTGGGCCCGCCTCGGCAAGGACGGTAAACTAGCCGAACTCCTGCCCTTCACCAGCGCCCTGCGTCTCGCCCAGGGCAACCCGGACGGCAGCGGACGCTTCCAGATCAAGCGCCCCGTCGACATGACCTTCGGCAGCGATGGTGCGCTCTATCTGCTGGACTACGGCGAGACCTGGGGCGTCAATCCTGACTCCCAGCTGATCCGCATTTCCTATCAATGGGGGAACCTCGTCCCCATGGCCAAGCTCGCCGCCAAAAACCGGGCCGGCCGGGAGCCGCTCACCGTCCAGCTCTCCAGCGCCGGCTCCTCGGACCGCGATGGCGATGCCCTCAGTTATGAATGGCGTCTCCATCCGGGCGAAAAAGTGCTCGGCACCACGCCCGAGCTGGAAGCCGTCCTCACCGCGCCTGGCTCCTATACCATTGAGCTGCGGGTCAATGATGGCAAAGGCGGCTTGGCCATGGCCACCGTGCCCGTCACCGTGGGGAATGCCCCGCCTGCCGTATCCTTCGACTCCCCGCGCGAGGGCGATTTTTTCACCCCTGGCAAACCCGTCGCTTGGCAAGTCCGCGTGAAGGATGAGGAAGATGGCGAGTCCACCGCCCACGCGGATGCCTTCGGGGCCCGCACCCTTGTCAGCACCAGCTGGTTGAAGGACGGCGTCACGGATATCCCGCCTGGCCTCGCCCTCATGAAGCATAGCGATTGCTTCAACTGCCATGCCGTCGAGCAAAAAATCGTGGGCCCCGCGCTCCTTGACATTGCCAACAAATACCGCAATCAGCCCGGCGCAGAGGAAGTCTCCGTCGGCCGGGTCCAGCGCGGCTCCGCCAATGTGTGGTCGCCCATTCCCATGCTGCCCCATGCCCAGCACAGCCTGGATGAGATTCATCAAATGGTCCGCTACATCTACAGCCTGGAGCCAGGCAAAAGCGGTCCTGGCCTGACCCGCGCGCTCAGCGGCAACTCCGCCGCTCCGGATGATCCGGAAATTTCCAAAGCCGTGCTCGAAGCCTCCTTCACCGACGCCGGGCGCGACACCGTGCCCGCCATCGTCGGCCAGGCCAGCGTCACCCTGCGCGGTCGCCGCATTGAGGCTGAACTGGCCGGGGCCATCACCGGCCCCGAGGTCAAAGATTTCGGCAGCGCCTCCGGCAAAAAAGCCGTCAGCGGTTTCCGCGACCGGAATCACCTCACCTTCCCTCACCTTCCCCTCGCTCAAGCCGCCGCCATCACCTGCCGCCTCGCCAGCGCCAGCACCGCCGGCAAAATCGAATTCCGCGCCGGTTCCCCGGATGGCGAACTCCTCACCACCCTCGACTTCCCCGCCACCGGAGCCGGCAATAAATGGGCCGAACTCCGCGCCCCCCTGCCCCCCGGAAAACCCACCGCCGACGTCGTCCTCGTCTTCCTCTGCCCCCCCAACGCCGAGGGCCCCGTCAACCTGGATTGGGTGAAATTCGAAGCGCCATAATTGAATCAATAAATAAATAAACTCAGCCCCACCTTACGACCTCACGGCACCGCCACCGAATTCGGCCGATACCGGAAGACTTGGCGCGTGTAGGGCGCATCCATTCCTGGCAGGGTCGCGATCAGTTCAAACATCGCAGGATTGCGGACCAAGGCCATCACCTTGGGCCGCGCTTCATCGGCGAAAAACGGCGATCCAATATGCACAAAGAACGGCTTCTTCGTGCGGTCTGCTTCCGCCAGATATTTCTTCAACTGATCAGGATCATCCCCGGGCAGCGGCAGCACTGCGGGATCATAGCCCCGGGTGGTCATGATGATATCCAAACTCATCACTTCATCTATCCTGGGGTCCGTGGCCAGGCGGACCGTGCGGGTGAGCATGGTTCCTTCCCGCATCTGCTCGATGGGGAAATGGCGCTGCAGGATATTTTGCTTCGCTGTGCCGTAGCTGAATCCGGCCAGAACCACGCCCGCCGGCAGAGCGCTGCGCTTCCAGGGAAAGCAGCCGAGGCCGGAAGCCAGCAGGATCACTCCTGGCAATCCTGGCAGAATATACCAGGAATAACCGAAGCCTCCCGTCGCCTTCATCTGGATGAAAAATAACCCCGGGAACAGCAGCAGGGCCGGCAGCAGGGCCCGCGCGATACCACCTGCCTTCCACCAGCCGATTCCTGCCGCGATCAAAACGCCCGCCGCCCCCAGCAGGGCGGGCACCATGCCTACCGGCATCGCATGGCCCGCGAAAAACTGCTGCCACGACCAGCAAAGCGGATTCGATGGATCCCAGGCGTGCCACGGCATTCCGCTGCACAGCCAGATGAGCGCCTCCCCATACCACGCGGCAGGCATCGGTCCCTGCATGCGCGCCGCCTTTAAATAAAACATCAGCGGCTGCACCAGAGGCAACATCAGGATCGTGCAGAGCAAGGCCCCGAGCGCACAAACGCTAAACCATCGGCCCGCCTGCGCCAGCCGCCAGTCCCGGCTCAGGCCGCCCAAGCCAAAAATCATGCACAAAGCGGAGGCATTCAGCGCGAGCAGGACGTGGAGCGACCCGGGAAACGACCACATGATCAAAAACTGGGACAGCCCATAGCCGACCCACCAGCGCCATCGGCCCGACGCCACCGCCTTGACCAGACAGCCGATGGCCAAGGGGATGAAAAGAAACAAAAATCCGTATCCCCGGGATTCCACCCCGTAGCGCACAAACCAGGGATGCGACGCCATCAGCAGCACTGCCATGCCCCCTGCCATTGGTCGACCCAGCACCCAACCCACCCACGCCATGGCCGCCAGCCCGAGGAGACCTGCGATGAAAACAGGAAACCGCATCGCCCGTTCGTCAAAATAAAAGCCATCCGGCCGCGTCAGATCCCGCGCCAACCATTCGTGGCTCAAGCGCGACAGCACGCTGTTCAACGGATGGTTATTGGGATCACGGTATCGGAACAGGGTCTCCTGCCAGGAGATGGGATCGGGAGACAGCTTGCCATCGTCCCCCCGGTGGAACTGGCCCACGACACTCTTGCGCATGGTCGCTTCCTCATCGCCCCATAGCCCGTAGTTCAGGCGGGGGGCATTGGCCCAGGCGCTGTAAAGCATCACCAAGCCCGTCAGGGTGATCAGCCCCAGCCCGGCGCGGCGGCCCGGCTCCGGCAACCTTGGAGCGGCTTCCAGAGGCACAGGGCGCACCAGGGCCCGCGTCCCCAGGAGAAACAGCCAGGCAAGCACCAGCCCGGCCTTGCCCGCCCGGGGAATCCAATACGCCGCATAGTCCATGGTGGCCCCGGCTTGCCCGGCGGCGTGGGCCTGCTGCAATTTCTGGGCAGCCTTTGCGGCGCGCGGACCTGGCACCGCCAGCCAAGCCAATGGAACAGTGCACAACAGGACCCAAAAAATAAACCACCGCTGCTCCCGGCTCAGAGAGGCCAGGGCGCGACGCAGGTTCGAATACAAACTCATCCTCCTTTTTGCCTCATGCCCGCCGGGCCTGCAAATTGTCATTTGTCATTTGTCATTTGTGCATTCCCTGTCGGCATGCGCATCATCATCACCGGCACCGGCGGCCGCCTCGGGGCGGCGGTCTCCCGTCTTCTCCGGGAGCGGCACCGCGTCATCGCGTGGGACCGCAAGGCCCTGGACCTGACCTCCCCTGATCAAATCGATGACCACCTTGGGGCCCTCGATTTTGACGCCGTGATCCACTGCGCGGCCGTGACGGGGGTGGACTATTGTGAAACCTATCCGGACGAAGCCCACGCCGTGAACACCGCCGCCCCCGCGCAGATTGCCCGCATCTGCAAAACACGGGGTGCCAGGATGATCCACGTCAGCACCGATTACGTCTACGATGGCACCCAGCCTGGGCTGCGCCGCGAGTCCGATCCCTGCCGTCCCCTCGGAATTTACGCCAAAACCAAGCGGGCTGCGGAAGAAGCCGTTTTGGAGGTGAGTGCAGACTTCGTGGTGGCCAGGGCTTCCTGGATTTTCGGTCCGGACCGTCCGGGATTTGCCGATGCGATCATCCAGCGGGCGATGCTCGAAACCCATTGCGGGGCCATCGCTGACAAATGGAGCAATCCCAGCTACAGCCACGATCAGGCAGCCCTGCTGGAAGCCCTGCTGCTGAATCCCGCCGCCCGGGGAGCCGTGAATTTGTGCAATGCGGGCTCCTGTTCCTGGCTGGAATATGGCCAGACCACCCTGGATCTCGCCTTCGCTGCCGGGGTGTCGCTCCAGTGCCGCACCCTCAGCCCCCAGCGCTGCGCCGAAATGCCAGGCTTTCTCGCAGAACGCCCTGTTTACACCGCCATGGATACCTCCCACCTCGCCGCCCTCACCGGTCAACCCGTCCGGCCGTGGCAGGAAGCGCTGGCGGAGTATATCAACACCTACTACGGCCGCGGCTGACGCTTGAGCGTGGGCTCGAGCTGGTGCAGGCGGACCTTTTTCCGGTGCGGACAACCGACCGGACCGGTTTCTCCTGTTAGCTTGGGAACAAGGCCGGAATTTCCGCGGGATCAGAGACAATGTAGCGCGCCCCATGCGCGCGCAGTTCCTCCTCTTCACGGAAGCCCCAGAGCACGCCGACGGGGATCATCCCGGCTGAGGTAGCCGTGTCCATATCTGTGGCAGTGTCACCGATAAATAGAATCCGGGAAGGATCCAATCCCAAGCGCTGGGCGATTTCGAGCGCTCCGGCTGGATCAGGCTTCCTGGGCACGTGATCCCGCTGGCCCAGGATGATTTCAAACCCGAGTCCACCAAGAAAGTGGGCCATGCAGATTTCCGTGGAGGCCTGTGGTTTATTGGACAGAACCGAGAGGGGAACTCCCTTGGCATTAAGGGCCATCAGCATGTCCACAATGCCCGGATAGGGACGCGACTTGTCCTTCCAACGCCGGCTGTAAACGGCTTTATAGGTTTGCAGAACCTCCGATGCCAGAGGGGCCATCCGCTGGCTTGGTGGAACAATGCGTGAAATCAGCACTTCCATCCCCTCACCCACAAAAGTGCGGTAGGCATCCACAGGATGGGGAGGTAGCCCGCAGGCGGCCAAGGCCTCATTCGCTGAGTCCGCCAAATCGTCCAGCGTGTCCAGCAGAGTGCCATCCAAATCAAAAATCACCGCAGCAGGGGAAATCATGTGTTTGTCTTCGAAGCTTGAAGTGCAGAGCAGCCAGCCCTCCGTCAAGGATCCGCGACTGGCTGGATTTTGCTGGAAAGCCTAGACCCCAAGGCCGGGAATGTTACAAATATTCAGCGGTGAAACAAAAACGCCTCCTGTGGCACAGGAGGCGTCTCTGAAGGAATTACAAGGAAAAGTTACTTGTAGGCAAACCTTCCTCCCATCGAATTAACGACGGCGGCGCAAGCTCAGCAAGCCCAAGGACATCAAGCCAGTCAGCGTAACCGTTGGCTCAGGGATGCTTATGTTATCGACGAAGATAAGGTTGCTTCCTGCATTATTGGGATCGGCATCAGTCACGAGATAATTAATCCCAATTTCAGTAAAAGTGGTGGAAGCTTTCCCAGCGATGATACCAGAAAAGTTGGGCAGTATTACGCCGGAAATACTACCGGTATATTTCAGGTCTGCACCTTCCGCAGCGAAATTGAGGTATAGGGTGTAAAATGCTGGCGAAGCAAAATCCGAAGGAACAAGACCTTGATTGGTCAAATCGGGAGCACCACCACCGAAGGTCGCAAGGTTGATTTTGCGAAACCCCTCATCTAAGGTCGGTGCGAAATCGATGGAGAGAAGGGTTCCACCGCTATCGGAGAGAGAAAATCCGAAGGTGTCATCTTGATTGAAAAAATTCGCCGAATCAGCCGCATTTCCGTTAATCAAAGAGAAATCGACCTTGAAATAACCCTTACCAGCTCCTCCCAGAGCAGGTTCACTAATGGGGCGACTTAGCTTGGTGGAAACAGTTGCAGGAACGGAAAAGAACCCTCCCAAAGCCACTGTGTCCCCATACACTCCACCGGCGGGAACGCCAAAACTAAGTGCGTCATCTGCATTAGAAATGACCCATCCACCTTGGGGAGCGAAGTTCGTATAGGGTGATGCGCCATCGAATCCGGTCGTAAACGCCGCCTTCGCTGGAAGCGCAAAGGTAACCAGTGATGAAACTATGAATGCATTTTTTTTAAAACTCATATTCAAGTAATTCGGTTAAAGTTGGAATAGTTGCCCACGGAGGAGATTACCAAAGACAGAGCAATCAGGGAGGGCTAATACCTACACCAGCAGTTGATGAGATGGCAGGTGGAGGAGTTGGCGGAAGTAGAAGCCCGCCGGGTCCAGGTCTCCCGACACGGTTTCCACCGGCGGAAGCATTGCCGCTGAAAACGGCCAAAGTGAGCGTGGCGACAGCCAAGGCGAGAAGGAGTTTTGAGGTAGTGTTGGTTTTCATACAAGGCATACTTAGTTGATGAATCGCTGGGAGTCAACAAACAGAATTATTTTTTTTCTGGACTCAATAATTTCTTGAGCAGGAGCAGTGCCAGGTGATTTTGGAAAATGCGTCAGCTCCGTCAAAGCAAACCATCCAGGTGCACCCGGCCTCATTTTTGAGGCAACGCACCTCTTCCTGATCCTCTGCAGGAAACCCCGAATCCAGTATTCATCGGTCCAAAAATAGTGAAAAGATGCTTTCGTTTCAGATGGAGATGAAGTGTATACCACTGATAATCAATGTTTTACATGGACCACAACGTTCGACTGCCAGCAGATCCCCGGCTTTGGCCTGCGCGTTGAAGGTTGCGGCTTCCTCTTTTTCAGCCGGATGTGGGGACGCGCCAGAGGGCACGTTGGCAAATTGGCCCAGAATGGGACTTCTGGCGTTAAGCCATGGTCTCCCCGGCCTCGCGTCAGCTCAGGACTCCACCAGTGCCGAAAATAGTTCAGTCATTGGAGAAGCCGTGCCGGTGGAGAATTCCGCAGCTTCCCTCGACCCGATCACCAGCGATAGTGCCGCACTGGATTCCAATGGGGCCACGGGGAACCTTACGTCGCTGACAGCGTCTACGGAGCACCCAACAAAAAGAAAAAGTCCGCCAAAGCTGAGGTTTGATTGCCCCATGGATCCGGCTCCAAACCTCCGGCTATAGCCGTTTTACGCGGAAGAACCCGGTGGGATTGACAACCCGGTCCACCGGGATGGTGGTTTCAAAAAAGGCACCCGTTGCCAATACCGTGCTGACATCGGTCCAGATGCCGAGCGGGTTGCTCTTTTGGATGAGGTAGCTGCGTCCGGCTTCCGTCGGCCAGCGGAGCAACATGCCGGCCCCTGCCAGACGGACTTCCTCAATGGGGAAGGTGTCCGGAGGGGCCACAGTAAAAGGGATGCGGTTCGATACCTCCGTGTAGGAATCGTTGGTGAACATGACGGCAAAATAATGCCCCGCCGGCAGGTCCGGAAGTTTGAAGGTGACGCTGCCTGAAGTCGCGCCGCCAAAATAAAGATAGAAAGTCAGCACATTGTCTCCCGGCGTTTCGCCCTGTTTGTAAAGCCCGGGCCAGTCCTTGGGGATGCCGGGGCCATCGGTAAAGCTCACCGTGAAATCCCCGCCGGCGGTGACGTTGACCGACTCCATGGAGACCGACGCAATCTGTTGACCCACCGCGAAGGGCCCCCGCTGGCTCAACTCGAAGTAGCCGTCATTCAGCAGATACACCGCATAATAATAACCCTTTTCCAGTCCCGCGAACTCCGCCGTGCCGGCGGCGGAAGGGGTATAACTCCATTTCACGGAAGGACTGCCGGCCCCGGGATTTCTGCCCACGCGATAGATTCCGATCCAGTCCAGCGTGCCACCCGGGGCATTGGTAAAACCGATCTGCACAGCATCCCCCAGGGTGTAGACGGGTTTGTTCGGGACGAGAGTGGGTGCCGTGCCGACATAAAATTCCACTTTCGGCACGATGGGCGTGTAGCCGTCATTGGCGAGGAACCAGGGGGACCACAACCTGCTGGAGAGCGCGTTGGCAAAGGTGAGGCTGCCGCTGGTGGTGCCGGCCGGGCCGGTATTGCGGGAACCACTGACATATTTCCAGTCGGTGGACCCAGGACTGCCGTCCGGACTTCCGCCATCCGGATGCGGAGATGGGTAGATGCCCACCCAGTCGGTGGGATTGCCTGGTCCACCTTCAAAAATGGCGGTGATGGCTTCGCCGGGAGCATACACCCACTTGGAAAGACGCAGCGCAGGATCGGCAATGTCCGGACTGCCGGTGACGGTAAATGGAACAGCAGCGGACCACGGAGACCATTGGACATTGGCATCGCGGTGGCACACCCGGGCATAAAACCTGCCATTGGCCAGGCCAGCGGTGATGGGAAAACGCAGCAGGTTCATCCCGGCATGCCGGTCGATACTTTCGTAGAGAGGCGCACCGCTGTCGCCGTAGCGATGCCAGCGGTTGACGGATTTCCCATGCACCGGCCCGGCTGCGTCAGGCCGGGCACGAGCCGGAGCCCCACTATCTAAAAGGCCGGCCGCTCTGGGTGACCCACACCTGCCGCGAGGTGGAATCGGATGTCATCGCGTGACGCAGCTGGTTGAGGCCGCCCATTAGATTCAAAGTTCGTCTTCCCCCAGCGGCACGATCTTCATCAGACTGCGTTGCAGCCCCTGTTTCAGTGTCTGATTTCCGTGAATGGGAATGACCAACCGCTCCATCCTGCCATTCTGGGTGTAAATGTGGTGACTCCCATTGATCCGGGCCAGCCGCCATCCCTTCTCCTCGGCCAATTTGGCAAAGCGCTTGCCACTAACGGACTTCACACCGCAACTTCGAGCACATGTTCTCCCGATCCGATTTCGTCGTCCTCCGCAGCCAGAAGCCATCCCTCAATGGCCTCGTGCAGATTAGCTTTTAGCTCCGCGAGGGATTCCCCCTGCGTGACGCATCCGGGCAAAGCCGGAACCTCCGCCCAAAACCCGCCCTCCTCCGCATCGTGAATGATTGCTTTCAATTTCATAAGAGACAATACCTCAATCCAGGACAGGAGCAAATCATCACTTCGTGGCACCGGTTCCCAATTCTTTGGTTGGAAAATGTTGTTTTTTATCATTCAGAAAACTTGAGATATTCACCCCAGCGCGGGATCGCTCCAGCCGGGAAGACCATCCTCCAGACGACCAGCGAGTTGGTGTTCCCAAATGGGGAATTCTGCCAAAGTAAATCGCAGATGGTGCCAGCCATGGCTGGAGCGGTAGTCGCAGGGGAGGACTGCGGTGGCTTCGCCCCCGGCGTCGGGTTGGAGCGTCAGGGTTTTGGACGGCTGCCCGTAGGTCGGATCTTCCAGCCGGATCGTCAGGGGCTGGGACAGACGCCGGGCACGGATGGTGAGGGTGAGTTGATGCCTCGGGGTGGCAGGGGTGTTTTCCGCAAGGATAACCGTGAGGTCAGGATCTGCCGCAGCGGTTTGCCAGGAACGGAAAAAGCCATTCGGGCCGTGGACTTGGAGCAGGCAGCGGTCCCCGGGGAAACCGGCGAAGCGCCAGGAGCCACTAACTTCGGATCCGGGGGCGACGGTGTAGGCGCGGGGGAGGATTTCCTGATTCCTTGCGGGTTCACCGGGCGGGGGCGGGGCGTAGACCTGGAAAACCGCTCCGGCGGAGCGCGCCCCGTGGCGGATATTGCCAGCGGTGAATTTCAGGGAGAAAAGTTGGCGGTCCTGACTGATCTCTGCCTGGACCGACAGTTCATAGGGCAAGGCGCAGGAGGGACGCAGGCCGGGTTCCTGCCGGGGCAGGCGCGGCAGGGCGCGGGGGTTCCGGCGGGCGCTCAGGATTTCGTCAGGGCTGAGCGGGGGTGTTCCAGGCAAGGGCTGGAATTGAGCCTGGTGCAGGGAGCAGAGCCAGGCGGTGCGCTCCACTGGTGGCGGCAGTGCGGTGGGTGTTCCCTGCCAGGATTGGAAGACGGAGCTGAGATCCCCACAGACGGCCCGGCGCCAGGGCGTGATATTGGTTTCGCGCACTTCGTGGCCCGTTTTATGGGAAAGCCAGGTTTCGAGAAACTGGACGATGGAGGTGTGATCGAAGACTTGTGAGGCTACGGCTCCGCCCCGGCTCCAGGGGGAAGCGATGAGCAGCGGAACCCGGTAGCCCAGGCCGACCGGGCCTTCCGCCAGCGCCCCCTTGAGATTTTTCTGCCGCCAGACAGCTTCCTGCGCAGCGGTGATATATTCCAGTTCAGCCGCCAGCCCGGGGGAGGTGCCACCGGTTTCAGGATGTCCTGGCGCGGGGGCCACGGGCGGCGGAGCGTGGTCGAACCAGCCGTCATTTTCGTCGTAGCAAAGAATGAAAATGGTCTTCCGCCAGACGTCAGGATTTTTCGTGAGGATATCGAAGGCTTCGGCCAGATACCAGGCGCCATACCATGGGGATTCCGGGTGATCGGAAAAGTGCTGCGGAGCGACCAGCCAGGAAACGGCGGGGAGTTTTCCGGAGCTGACATCCTGCCGGAATTGATGATGCACATCGCCTGCGGGCACTTCCATGCGCTGGGAAGTTCCCTTGTTTTGATAAGTCAGGGATTCCAGCCGGTGCCAAGCTTTGTCGCCGGAATTGGTGGTGAAAGCGCGTTGGTGCAGGGCCTGCTCCCGGGGTGGCAGGGCGGCAAAGGCTTCCGGGGACCAGCGGGTGAGGGCGGCGCGGGTTTCTTCCAGTTGCAGGCGGATCTTTCCGCTTCCAGGGGACTCCGGGCCGCTGCCGGATTGATCAGACAGTTTCGTCAGGGCGGCTTGCAGGGCGGCCTCCCGGGACTTGAGCCAGGCGTGATGGGCGGGGGAAAAGCGCACGCCGTATTGGGTGAACCATTCGAGCGGATTGTCCGTAAAATTGGCCAGCCAGGCGGATTCCTCATCGGTCAGCCCGGTGGGGAGGCTGAGTTCGTTTTGATAGACCCGCCATGGGATGCCGAGGGCTTCCAGGCGTTCCGGGAAGGTGGTCCAAGTGGCTTCGCGGTCGTAATCCACGTCACTGTTCCGCAGGCAGGCGGGACTGTCAGGATGCGGGGCCGGGCGGATGGAGCCGGTCCAGAGGTGGAGGCGGTTTGGCGTGGTGCCGGTGAGGGAGGAACAGAAGTTCTGATCGCAGATCGTGAAGGCATCCGCGAGGGCGTGGTAAAATGGGAGGTCATCGCGGGTGTAATAGCCCAGCGTCATCGGCAGATGGGCATAGGCACGGTGACCTGGGGCTTTGGCGATGAGCCAGCGGTCGTGTTGTCCATGGCGGCGGGCAGCGGTTTGGTCAGCCCAGGAGTGGGGCAGACTTTGCATCCAGGTGGATTTGGTTTCTGTCAGGCGGAGTGGGAAGGGCGCGTGGGTTTCGCCGGCAGCATTGGTTTGCAGCCAGACCGGCAGGCCATCCGGCAGGGTGATGGCGCGGGGATCGCCAAAACCCCGCACGCCGCGCAGGGTGCCAAAACAGTGGTCAAAGGAACGGTTTTCCTGCATCAAAATGACGACGTGCTCCGCATCCTGCCATGTGCTGCCGGGGGCGGGATCGATGGCGAGGGCCCGCCGGATGCTGACGGGCAGGAGACCCGTGGCCCCAAGAGCGGCGGCCTGTTTAAGGAAATCACGGCGGGAATTCATGGCAGGGCCTGTTCAGGTTGTGGGGTGGGGGCGGGGAGTTCCAGCGTCAGAGCAGGGCGTTTTCCGGCGAAGAAGGAAAGTGCGCCGATCATGAGCAACGGCAGCGCGACGGCGAGGACATATCCGGCGTGGGTGAAGAGCCCCGCCCAGCCGGATTGGACTCCGCCGAAGGTCTTGTAAACGTAAATCGACACCGTGGACAGGTAACCGTAGCTGTCGCACAGCGAGATTAAAAAGGCCGCCGTGCCCGCCACCCGCAGATGCGCGAGAAGGCGCTCAGCCAGGATGGCTTGATATGGAATAAAAGCCGCATACAACCCGATCCCAGTCAGCGTCATCCAGACGGAAGCGCTGATTTTTCCCTGCTGCAGCAGGCCGGTGGAAAGCCCGGCCAGCATGCCACCGAGGGCGATGAGGACGCCACAGGCGATCAAGGCCCCGCGGTTGCTGCGGATCAGGGCAAACAATCCGAGCGTGGCGATGACCGTCACTCCAACCTGGGTTTCAATAATGACGAGGCGTCCCGCGCTGGTGGCCACGCCCAGTTCCCGCAGGATGTCGACCTGAAAGGTGTCCCGGACATCCCGGTAGACCATCAGCATCATATAACCCAGCACCAGCATCACCAGACCCGGCCAGGAGTGGCGGATGAAGGCGTGGCGGGCGGCGGCATTCATCGGTTGGCGGCCGGAGCGCGCGGCAATGTCAGCAGCATCAGGCGGAGGCAGCACCGCCAGCATCCACAGGGCGACCAGCAGAGCCGGGAAAAACAACGCTCCGGTCACCGCTGGCATCAGGGCTTCCCTGACACCCCAATCCTGAATGACGTGCAGCCCGGTGGCTTTGGTCCAGCCACTGGCAAAAATCAGGCTGAGACTGAGGCCGAGGGCCATGAATTCCGTGACGCGACGGCCTTCGAGGAATCCGAAAATGAGTCCCCACACCATCCCAAGCGGCAGGCCATTGAGGAAAAGCCATGCCGCATTCCACGGAGCCGGGGTCCAGGCAAAAGCCAGCAGGGCCACTTCTGCGGTGCTGATCAATCCCAGCACCATGAAAACCCGGCGTCCAGCGGCGGTCTCGGAGACAAATTTTATGCCAAGGAATTTTGAAATGGTGTATCCCGCCAGTTGGGAGAGCACGAGCAGGGTCTTGTAATCGATCCCCCCAAACGAACCGGTGAAGGCCGCCGCAGCGAAGGGCTTCCGGAAGGCATACATACAACCATAAGCCGTAAAGGCGGCGGACATGGCCCAGATGGCCAGGAGGGCGGGATGTTGCCGCTGCAGCCAATGGCACACTGCGGATGCCTTGCGGGGAGGGGAGAAGTGGAGCGGATGGGACATAAGCTATGAGACCTGCCGCCGCATGAAGGTGATTTCGCGGAACCGGCCGGCGGCATGGGATGGGGGCTGCGCATTGACCAGGACGGCCACAGGCGAACCTGCCGGAAGCGTTGCGCAGGAAACCGCTTCCAGCATGGGGCCATCGGTGAAGAAATCGTTGCCAAATGCCGCGATAGGAAACGGCACCCCGGGGGCGCTGGCAGTGGCGAGGAGGGTGCGCAGCATAGCCGCTTTGCCAGGACCGATAGTGAGCGGCTCCACCGGCCGGGCGGTCAAAATGCCGTCAGGACCAGTGGCGAGGCGCAGGCCGTGGAGCCGTTCCGGCGGCACCCGCAGGACGGCGGCCGCTCCCTTGATAAAAAAATCAGCACTGGCCGAAATGACCCGGCAGTGCACGCCACCTGCCTCAAGGCTGTGCCAGATTTCCATCGCTTCCGGAAAAAACCACGGGCGCAGACGGGTATTGAATTCCTCCGCCGCCAATGCCGTCAGGGCCGCCTCCGGAGCCCCGGCGAAGATGCGGACCAGCCAGGGATAGGCTGCAGCAGTGCCCTCCCGGCCCATCATTGCCTGGTAGTCCCGCCAGCACGGGCCATAACCACCGGCGGCCGGATAGGACTGGGACCAGCCCGCCGCGATGGCCTTTTCCACAAGGCCGGGGATGTAATCCTGACTGGCCGTAGGGAATCCCTCGGAACAGTCTCCTTCAAAAAGAGTGCCATCAAAGTCCCAAAAGGCGACTGGCTGGGCCTCCGGATGGACTGCCCGCAGAGCTTCCGCGCCCGCCAGGATATCCGCGGTGACGGAACGGATCGTCGAGAGGGCGGAGGGGGGTGACAACATGGACAGGAAAGCAGTTCTGGAATGAAAGATGCAGCATGATATGGTGGACGGGGCAGTGCTCAACGCACAAGATCGTCACGCAGCCGGACCTGAAGCCCAAAATGAGCCAAGCCCGGAGCCCCTTCGCATTTTTCCTTCTCTTATGATCTACCGCACCTGGAACGGCCGCCATGGCTACAGCTTCCCGGACCTGGCCACCCTCCTGGCCAAGGCCTCGCCGCCGCGCTCCGGGGATGATCTGGCCGGGCTGTCGGCCGCGAATGCAGCGGAACGGGCCGCCGCACAGGTCTGTCTGGCAGAAGTCCCCCTGACGCAGTTTCTGGAGGAACCCCTGATCCCTCCGGAAGTGGATGAGGTAACGCGCCTGATCCTCGAACGGCACCAACCTGCCGCGTTTCAAGCGGTGGCCGGTCTGACGGTAGGGCAGTTCCGCGACTGGCTGCTGCGTTATGAGACAAATGGGCCAGTGCTGGCGGGACTCGCGCCGGGCCTGACGCCGGAAATGACCGCCGCAGTGAGCAAGCTGATGCGTCAACAGGACTTGATCCTCGTGGCGTCCAAGGTGCGGAAGATCACACGCTTCCGCAATACCCTCGGTGGTCCCGGCACGCTGGCGGTGCGCTTGCAGCCGAATCATCCGGCGGATGACCCGCGGGGTATTGCGGCTTCCATCGTGGATGGGCTGATGTATGGCTGCGGGGACGCCGTGATCGGCATCAATCCCGCCACGGACAGCCCGGCTTCCTATCATGAGCTGGCCAGCCTGATGGACCGCCTTATCACGGAATACCGCATTCCCACCCAGTCCTGTGTCCTGGCCCACGTCACCACCGCGCTGCGGGCGATGGAAGAAGGGGCCCCGGTGGATCTGGTCTTCCAATCCATCGCCGGCACCCAGTCGGCCAACTCGTCCTTTGGCATCACGCTGGCCCTGCTGAAGGAAGCGCGGGAGGCCGCACTGGGCTTGGGCCGGGTTCCGGCCGGGGGACAGGTGATGTATTTTGAAACCGGTCAGGGCTCCTGTCTTTCCGCCGGAGCCCACCACGGGATCGATCAGCAGACGCTGGAAGCCCGGGCCTATGCCGTGGCCCGGGAGTTCGATCCTCTATTGGTCAATACCGTCGTAGGCTTCATCGGGCCGGAGTATCTCTTTGATGGAAAACAAATCATCCGCGCAGGATTGGAGGATCATTTCTGCGGGAAACTGCTGGGGCTGCCGATGGGGTGTGATGTCTGCTATACGAATCATGCGGAAGCCGATCAGGACGACATGGACAGCCTGCTGACCCTGCTCGGCACGGCTGGGTGCAATTTCATCATGGGCGTGCCCGGCGCGGCGGATGTAATGCTGGGCTATCAATCCACCAGCTTTCATGACAGCCACTATCTGCGGCAATTGCTGGGACTGCGGCCCGCGCCGGAATTTGCCGCATGGCTGGAAACCATGGGCATCATGCAGGATGGACTGCGGCTGCTGCCCGCACAGGCGGGGCATGCCCTGGTGGCGCCGCAATTGCAGGCGCTGGCCCTGGCCGATGGAGTTCCGGCTTCAGCCGGCAGCAGCTTTCCGCAAAAGGCACCGGGCTCCGAAACCGCCTGATGACGGAACTCCACCCTTTTCCACTATGAATACCCTGTCAAACCCCGGGAATTTCACTCCCCAATCCGATCCATGGCAGGAACTGCGCGCCCTGACGGAAGCGCGGATCGCCCTCGGACGCACCGGCGGCAGCGTCACCACGGCAGAAGTGCTGGATTTCCGCATGGCCCACGCGGCGGCGCGGGATGCGGTGCTGACTCCGTTCGATCCCGGGGCCCTCGCCCAGGAAATTCACCACCTCGGCGCACCGACCCTGCCCGTGACCAGCGCCGCGCTGACCCGGGCCCACTATCTGCAGCGGCCCGACCAGGGGCGGCGGCTCTCCCCAGCTTCCCGCGCCGCCCTCACGGATTTTGCGCTGGGCCAGCCGCCGGTGGATTTGGTGATCATCGTGGCGGATGGCTTGTCCACCCAGGCGCTGAGCCAGGTGCCGCCACTCCTCGCGGTCCTGTGGCCGGCCTTGCAGGAAGCCGGATGGAGCGTCGCCCCGGTGGTGGTCGCCAGCCAGGGCCGCGTCGCCCTCCAGGATGAGATCGGGGAGATCCTGCGGGCCCGGCTCAGTCTGATGCTGCTGGGGGAACGCCCGGGATTGGATAGCGCCGATAGCCTGGGGGCTTACTTTACCTGGGCTCCCCGGGTGGGACGCACCGATGCGGAGAGGAATTGCCTCTCCAATATCCGCGCGGCGGGCCTGCCTCCCGACGCCGCCGCAGCCCGGCTGATGGATCTCCTCACCCGGGCCCGCCGCCTGGAACTCAGCGGCACTGCCTTGAAGGACGAAACCCCGGCTCCCGTGCTGCCCACGCCTAAAGAATAGTCCTGCGACGGACGAGGTCGCCCCAAGGCAAGCCATCTCCCCTGTTCAGGTTCACCTTTACTTGTCAAATGTGAGACCCTTTCCAAAAGCTGAACCGGAATGTTTGAACAGAAGGGCACAAAGGCCACAAAAAGAACGAGTTCCAGACTTGGGCGGGCTCCTCCAGAGGGTGAACGGTTTTCAAGGACGATTACCACGTAAGTCCCTTACTTCCTGCCCTTTGTGACCTTCTGTTCAAACTCTATAATCTTTTCCAGGCTGAACACTATCGCCATCCTCAGCACCAGCCTGGCCACCATCTGGTTCGTCGCCGTCAGCCTGCTTTTTTAAAAACCAGGGGCGGCAGGTGACTCCCCATTCCGGTTCATCTCCACATTTTCGCCGCCGTGGTTCCCCGTTCGTCAGGCTTGGCATCGGCTCCACTTATGCTACGGATGGAGGTCTGGGACCATCAGGTTCCCTCTTTTCCCCAGCATGCCAAAGCTTCCTTCCCAGCGCGTAAAACTGCCTGCCGCCACCGCGATCGTCGTCGGCACCATGATCGGGACGGGAGTTTATGGGAGCTTGGGATTTCAGGTTGCGGTGGTGCCCTCAGCCTTTCCGGTATTGCTGCTCTGGGTGCTGGGCGGGCTGCTGGCCTTGTTTGGGGCGATGAATTACGCGGAGTTGACGGCGGCTCTGCCCCGGTCCGGGGGGGAATACCATTTGCTGGGGCGGGTGTTTCACCCGGCGGTGGGATTTTTGAGCGGTTGGATCTCGCTGACCGTGGGTTTTCCTGCGCCGATCGCGGTCAGCGCCGTCTTTTTCGCCAACTATACCGCCTCGGCTACGGGCTGGAGATTCGGCACGGACCAAATGACGCTGTATGGGCTGGCCGCAGGCAGTATTTTGGTGATGACGGGGCTTCATTTCATCTCGGTGCAGGCCAGTGGCCGCACGCAGACGGTGCTCACAGCGTTGAAGGTGGTGCTGCTGGCCGGCCTGGCGGTTTCCGGCTTTTGCGTGAATGCGCCGCAGGCCCTGACCTTCCTGCCCCACGCGGGCGATGACGCGCTGATGCTGCAGTCCGGCTATGCCGTCAGCCTGATCTTTGTGCTCTATGCCTACAGCGGATGGAATGCCGCGTGTTACATCGCCGGGGAAGTGGAAGAGCCCGGCCGCAACGTGCCGCGGGCCTTGATTCTGGGCACGCTGATCGTGACCCTGCTCTATGTGGGACTGAATGCGGCCTTTCTGCACAGCACGCCACTGGCTGATCTATCCGGGCAGGCGGATGTGGGATTTGTCGCGGCCCAGCATATTTTCCCGGAATACGGGGCGCGCCTGATCGCCGGGCTGATCGCGGCAGGTCTGGTGTCGTCCATCAGTGGCATGCTCTGGGCGGGCTCGCGCGTAGCGCAGGCCATGGGGCAGGATCACCCCCTGCTGGCTCCTCTGGCCCTGACCACCCGCCGGGGCGTGCCCTGGGTGGCCGTCTGCCTGCAAAGTGGCGTGGCCCTGGCCCTGCTTTTCGCCGCCGATGTGCCGCAAATCCTCTCCTACACCGAGTTTTCCCTGCAACTTGTGCTGCTGCTCACCGTGTGGGGCGTCTTCCACCTGCGCTGGCGCGAGCCCGCCCTGCCCCGCCCCTACCGCGCCTGGGGCTATCCCTGGACCACGGGTTTGTTCCTCGTGGCCATGACCTTTGTCCTCGCCTACCTCCTGCAAAACAAGCAGCGCGAGTCCATCTACGGTTTGGCCAATGGTTTTGGGGCCCTGCTCATCTACTCCGCAGCAGCCACCTGGCAAGCCCGCCGGCCCCGCGCCTGAGCGCGCCCCATCTTTGATCCATGCTTTATTTTGGGAAAAAGCCGATCAGCCCACCGTAAAAGCTGCGGCACGAGGAACTCAGCTTTTCTGCTTGTGGGGAAGGGTGCAAGTCGCCAAGCTGCGCCCCCGTAGGCCGGACTTCCCCCACCGGTATCTCCCACCACCAACCATCCAACACCAGAAATCCATCCAAAACATTATGAGTGAAGTAGAACAAACACCAAACGCGAAGCGGCTCCTCTGGGCCGGCTTCATGGCCATTCTGGCCGCCGGCGTCGGCTTTGCCCTGCGCGGCGGTATTTTTGATAACTGGGGCAAGGAATTTGGCTTCACCGCTGCTCAACTCGGTGCCCTCGGCGGCGCTGGATTCTCCGGTTTCTGTTTCGGCATTATCATCGGTGGTGTCATCGTGGATAAAATTGGATATGGAAAACTCGTTTTCGTGGCTCTGCTTTGCCACATCCTCTCGGCCGTTGTCACCTTTGGTGCCACTTCCCCTGCCAATGCCTACGACATGATCTTCTGGGGCATGTTTATCTTCGCTTTTGCCAATGGAACTCTTGAAGCGGTCGCCAATCCCTTGGTTTCCACGCTCTTCCCCGAGAACCGCACCCATTACCTGAACATTCTGCATGCCTCCTGGCCCGCAGGGATGGTGCTTGGCACCGCAGCCGGATGGATCCTTGACGACAAAATGCAAGTGCCATGGAAAATCCAACTCGCCCTCTACCTCGTTCCCACCGTGATTTACGCGGTGATGTTCATGGGCCAAAAGTTCCCTAAATCCGAAGCCGCCGCGAAAGGCGCCAGCTTTGTGGAAATGCTCAAGCCTGTTGGGATTCTGGGTGCCCTGGTGGTATGCTATCTCCTGACGCTCTTCTTCGGCGACATCTTTAAATCCATCGCTCCTGGCCAGGCTCAAATGATTGGTTACGGTGTGGGCGGTGCCCTGCTGCTTGTGGTTGCAGTGATGACCAAGTTTTCCTTCGGCTCCTTCCTCCTCTTCGTGCTTTTCGTCACTCACGCCATTGTGGGTTCCGTGGAACTCGGCACCGATAGTTGGATCCAGAACATCACCGGGAATCTCTTCACCTCGGAACAGGGTAAATATCTTTTCATCTGGACCTCCGCCATTATGTTCGGTCTGCGCTTCTGCGCCCACTGGATCGAAAAGACCCTCAAGCTCTCTCCGATTGGTTTGCTTCTGGTCTGCTCCATTCTTGCCTGTATCGGCCTGAACCTGGCCAGTGGCATGCAATCTTTTGGCATGGCCCTCGTCGCCCTGGGCATTTACGCCGTGGGTAAAACCTTCTTCTGGCCCACCATGTTGGCCGTCGTGGGTGACCGTTTCCCGCACACGGGTGCCGTCGCCATGTCCATCATGGGTGGCATCGGGATGTTGTCCGCAGGGTTGATTGGCGGACCTGGTTTAGGCTACGGCAAGGACCGCTTTGCGGCAGAATCCCTCAAGGCTACCAATGCTCCTCTCTATGAGGAATATAAGGCCTCCAAACCCAGCACTTTCCTGAACCTGGAAGCCACTTCTGTCTACGGACTGGATGGCACCAAGCTCGGAGAAGCCAAAGATTCCAAGACCCGCACGGAAGCTCAAACCGCAGTGGTGATGGCTGACCAGGCCGGTGACCGCAAAACGCTCAAGACTGATGCTCTGCTGCCTGCCATCATGGCTGGCATTTACCTCCTCCTGATGCTTTACTTCAAAGGCATCGGTGGATATCGCGCCGTCAAGGTTGAGGAAGTGACTGCCTAAGCGTCTTCACCGGAGAGAATTCATCTCCAAAGCTCACAGCGGCCTTCCTTGAAAAAGGGAGGCCGCTTTTTTGGGCCCGGCAGGACCACGGATCATCGCAACTCATTCCATCCCCCGGCCCAGCGGCGGCACAATCAAAATCAGCGCCGTCACCGCCCCCCGAAGCCAAGTGAACCTCCAGGAATGCTTCGCCCTCAAAGCGCACCCACGCTCTGCAAAGGCCGCTTCCCGGTGGAACTGCAGCTCAGCACGCCTGATGTCAATCGCCAGGCTACCACCACCGACTGAGATGACAGAGATCAGGTCTTGTCTTATCTTTTACTCACCATGTTTTCCAGCCGGTTCTGGATCGCCGTCCACTCAGGAAGAGTGGATCGAACCGCCATCGAGCATTTGAAAACTCAGCGACGACGAAGCAGCTCCAGCTCCAGCTTCAATGGCTGCCAATAGGCGCGGTCTTCGAGTCGTTCCTGACGCTCCTCGGCTTCCAGAGACAGGGTGAGTGCCGGGACATCATCAGAAATAGCGTGTTGGATTAAATTTCGTGTCGCCGCTGCCTCAGTGGCGGGAGTGGGATACGCTTGGGCAAGATCAAATAGCAGCTCGGGCGTGCGAAGTTCCTGGAACCAGAAGGTCAGCTGCTCAGGACTTGGATCGGCTTGATTGGCAAAGTAGTTGGCTTCCACACGGGGCGGATCATCGGCCAGTCCTTGTCGCGCTGGGTTTTCTTGGCCTGCACGAGATCGCCCAAGGAAAGGGAAAGGAGATCACACAGAGTGCCGTCGTCCATCACCAGCGTGGTGCGGCGTTCCCAGAGCGTGTGAAAGTCCGTCACGCCCCTCATGCGGGACATCACGTCCACCCTCATGCCAGCGGCTTCGGCGTGGCGGCAGCGGAAATGCACCGCGTGGCCTGCATTGAGATGCCGAAGCAGAAACGGCGGCACGGCGATGACCTCGGCTTCGAGGGCCTGCATGGCCTTTGCGAGCCGTTCGGCGTTTTCCTCGCTGGCGGGGATCGCCAGATCGGTATCGCGGCTAAACTCCGCTGCGCCGTATAACACGCAGGCCTGGCCGCCCATGAGCAGGCACTGGACCCGGTGCTCGCGCATCGAAGAAAGGACTTTGCGTATCGGGTTCGGGATCAAGGGAGCCTCCAAGTGCAAGGTAAGTCTGCCAGAGACGCGAGGTCTCTGTCCAGCGTTGAGCCGGAGTCAGCCGATACCACTCGGCCCACTCCCCGCCCACCAGTTCTTCTGCGCTGATCATTGCGGGAGTTTAGGCGTCCGCTCCAAGTTCTTCAAGCCGTCACTTCACCGGCTCCGCATTCCAGATCTTGAGATCGTCGAAGAAGCCGTCTTTGCCCATGCAGCTGAATTCAACCTTGGACTTCGTCGGGTGGGAGATGCCGGGGGACTGGAGGTAGGCGACCGGGTTTGCCGTCGATGGTGGCGCAAATGGTGGCGCCCACGCTTTCGAGCATGAAGATGTGCCAGGTCTGGGATCGAGGCTAAGCGGTGCCAGCGGGAACGTGACGTTATTGTAGTGTTGCTTGTTGACAGCCAGCGGGCGTGGGTTGCTCGCCGGTGGCGCCTTCGGGTCGGGCGGCGGCGAGGCCTTTCTGGTCCACGAGGGTGATCTTGTCCGCCGCGATGCGCAACATGCAGAGGTGCCCGTAGTGCGAGCCGTTGAACTTCCGGTCGTCAAACTCCTCCGTGACCGACTGCGCGCCGCCACGCTTGAAGCGGAACTCAATCACGCTGTGCTTCATCCTTCGCCGGGGCATCAAAGCGTATCTGCGTGCCCTTCAGCGTGCCGTTCCCGAGGGCATACGTCGGCACCACGATGGCCCAAGCCTTTGTCCTTGCCCAGCTCGGCGCGCTCGAAGTCATCGGCGAAGAGCAGTTCCTTCTGCTTCGAGATCGGTTCGGCGTTCGGCGGGAATGGAGGGCAGCTTCTGCGCATCGGCAGCGAAGGTGGTGGCGGTGACGAGACAGGCCAGCGTGAGGAAGCGGCGGTTCATGGGGAGAAAGAAACGCAGCTCGATGGGCCGTTTGTCAGCGCATCAGGCATCAGGCCCATTCCCGATGATGGATGGATCACTGTTTTTGACAAAGAACACGGGTAATGTCAGGTTTTTGCCCCCGGTCTCCTCTCTGTGGGATGGATGGCTCTACTCTTCTGATTCTTCGAGGCCTGGGAAGAGAGGTAAGCCATACGCAGATCTGGTCTTCCAATCCGCTTCAACAAAAGAATCGTGAAATTGGGGTTCATAAGCCTCAACTTTGTAGTCAGTGAACGTCGCAGTCTTCGGGTCAACAGTGCAACTCCAACGAACATCCACGTCCTTCGTTCGGATTCGCTCTTCGGGAGGCAGGTAATATTGCCTTGATTGGGGGCTATTTCGCCGCAAGAGCCGGACGAGAGTAATAGTGCTTCTCCAGTGGTAGCGATTATTGTCTAATCCTGGCTGGAAAACAGGGGGAGAGGCGTGAGCGCTAAGCGAAGTGACTGGGGTCCACAGCTTTAGTTCGTCGAGCCAGTTCGTTCCATACATGTTTGTGCCGGCTAACGGAGGTGTAAAAGTAGAGAAATTGGATGCTGTTTGAGGAAACTTGGGAAATCCAACCTGGAGAATCGATGGCTGAGAAAGCTCTTCACAATACGTTTCATTCAGGTATTTGAGCACCCCCTGAGAGTTTGCGACACAATTGGGGTCGCCAGATGTAAAGAAAGCTGCTGAGGCTCTCGACAATACTGTTTTAGCAAAGCGATTTGACTTTGTCTTTTGAAGGAGATCCAAATGACCAACAAACTCATCGAAGCCGCTATATGCCTCTGCTTTGCATGACGCATTGATCTGTTTTGCGAATGTGGTTCTGTGGAGGTTGTCGCCGGAAATAAAAGCGATGACACCCGTCTTTAGGTTCTTGGCGTCATGGAGAATTGTTTCGAGGATTATCTTGTCGCGAAATCCCTTCTCAGCCAAATCATCCTCAGATTTCGGCTTTTCAAAAGGCGGACGACGCCAGCAACTATCCTGAATGAGCGCCGTCCAATCAATCTGCGCGACTGGAGTGGCCAATATTGTGATCGCCGATTGTCTGCCAGCCGCCTCGAACTGTTCTCGGATACCTGTAATTAGGTCATCAGAATCGAGTGCTGCATTTTCTTTGTGCCCACACACATCCTTCAATGTGCGTGCATTTTTCCTCAGATTCTCGAGAGCTGCGTCAGCGATCTTGAATTGCTGATGAATCAACTCTTCAAAAACAACCTCGGGCACTCTCACTTCGACCGACGTATGCTTCCGAGCAAGCGCGATCGCCGAGACAAGTTTGCCAGAGATCGGTTCCGAGGGCTTTTTCGAGTAAGCTGTATTTGTGTCAAAATACAGCGTGTATTCGGGCATTGTGAAATCGTCGCTCATGTGGTTTACCGAGTTGCGGCGGCGCTCCATTCGTCGAGCTTCTGCTTCAGCAGTTCCGTGGAGGGCAGGTAGAGCTGATACTCTTTGGCGTGGATGTTGGCGTCTTTCGGCAGGGTGAGCTCGACGACGGTCTTTTTGGCGGATTTGCAGAGGAGGAGGCCGATGGTGGGGTTTTCGTCGGGGAGCTTCACCTTGAGGTCGTAGTTTGGGTGATCCTCCAGCCCGAGGAACTCAAGCACGAGCGGTTCCTTCAGCAAGTCCTCGGGACGGAGGATGACCTGGCCTTCCTTGGCGAGCCGCCGGATGCCTTCCTTGTCCCGGCTGAGGGCAAGGCGCTCGTAGAGTCAGGAGGCTTTCTGGCGCTTGAGTTCCGGCACGGACCATCCGGCGTTGGTGGCCTCGATCTCGTAGAAGCTGCGTTCGTCGGGATCTTTGATGGTGAGGAGCAGGACGTAGTGGGTCCAGCTCAGAGTGAAGGGACCGCGAGATTTTCCAGACGGCGACTGGAAAATCTGGTTGGCGGCCAATTTTTCAGCAGGCTGCTGAAGAATTGCCAATTGGTCAGTTGCTGACTGACCAATTGGGAGTGGCACCAATTTCCCAGTAGCCTGCTGGGAAATCTCAGGGCTGGCCAATTTCCCAATAGGCTGCTGGGAAATCTGGATGCGGCTTTCCCATTCGAGGAAGAACTTCCTCATGTATTCGAGATTCGAGCGGAAGAAGCCTCTTCCAAACTCCTCCGTGAGCCGCGCCGAAAGCTCCTTCAACAACTCTGCGCCATACGCGGCACGCTTCGCGCCCTTTTGCTCGTGCTCGACGATGGGGCGGCCGATTTCGAAATTGGTCATCACCTGGAAGGTGTCCACGACGGTGGACACGCCGCGCCGGGCGCTCTGGATGAGCTGGCGGACTTCGGTGAGGAGGGTGGTGAGGCCGTCCGGCTTCGTTTTGGCCGGGGTGCTGGTTTTGCGGGTTGCGGACGGAAGCTTCATAAGGCCAAGAACGGTTAGACCGCTTATGATTTCCGGCTCTCATATTCGAGCCGGAAGAGTTCGAGAAGATGCAGGTCCAGCCTGTCCTTCATGCGTCCACTGGCTTTCTTACTGGCGATGATGTCGCGCAAGTTCGCCACGGGAAAGATGTCTTCCTGAACGGCGCGGCCTTTGGCTTCGGCGAAGCTTTCGATGCCATCCGGAGCGAAGATGAGATCGAGATCGAAGGGGCCGTCCTTGAGCTGGACGAAGTCCTTGCCCCGGATGATTTCCGCCTGGGCGTTGTCATCCAGAATGAAGCCCAATTCCAACAGGGCTTTGACCATGCGCTGGCCGTTCCCGGTGGACTTGGCGGGGAAGACATTCACGTCCTGCGTGGTGCCGGGGTAGCCGAGCAGGATAGCGGCGCTCTTGCCGATAAAGAGGTAATCAACGCCTGCTGCATTGAAGGCCTGCGCCACTTCCTGGGCCTGAAGCGGATTGAATGGCTGGCGGTCGTTCATTCCACGGGAGCTGGCTGAAAACCAAGGTAAGCAGGGAGGTTCTCGGCGCACCATTCCCGATAAGCTTGGGTGGTGGCGAAGATGCGCGTGCCGGGAGTATCAAGCACCGGTCGATTCACGCGGCAAAAGCCATACTTCATCCGGGTGGCAATGGGGCGCGCCATTTGCCGCCGACATTGCTCACGGAATGCCTGAGCTTCAGCGGCTTCGCGGTCGGTGTTCTGGTTGGCTGTCATGAGGATAGATGGGTGTCTTATGCCGTGGTGTAAACCTCCGCTCCGCTTTCCACAAACTCCTTCGACTTCTCGGCCATCCCACGCTGAAGCGCTTCCTCCTCGGAGATGGCCTGCTCGGCGGCGTATTTGCGGACGTCCTCGGTGATCTTCATGGAGCAGAAGTGGGGGCCGCACATGGAGCAGAAGTGGGCGGACTTGGCACCGTCCTGGGGGAGGGTTTCGTCGTGGTAGGAGCGGGCGGTGATAGGGTCGAGGGAGAGGTTGAACTGGTCTTCCCAGCGGAACTCGAATCTCGCTTTGCTGAGGGCGTTGTCACGGTATTGGGCGCCGGGGTGGCCTTTGGCGAGGTCGGCGGCGTGGGCGGCGAGTTTGTAGGTGATGACGCCGGCTTTCACGTCTTCCTTGTTGGGGAGGCCGAGGTGTTCCTTCGGCGTGACGTAGCAGAGCATGGCGCAGCCATACCAGCCGATCATGGCGGCGCCGATGCCGCTGGTGATGTGGTCGTAGCCGGGGGCGATGTCAGTAGTTAGAGGCCCGAGGGTGTAGAAGGGGGCTTCGTGGCACCACTCGAGCTGCTTGGCCATGTTTTCCTCGATCATGTGCATGGGGACGTGGCCGGGGCCTTCGTTCATGACCTGACAGCCTTTGGCCCAGGCGCGGGTGGTGAGTTCGCCCTGCACCTCGAGTTCGCCAAACTGGGCTTTGTCATTGGCATCCGCGATGGAGCCGGGGCGGAGGCCGTCGCCGATGGAGAAGCTGACATCGTAGGCGGCGCAGATGTCGCAGATTTCATCCCAGTGGGTGTAGAGGAAGTTTTCCTTGTGATGGGCGAGGCACCATTTGGCCATGATGGAACCGCCCCGGCTGACAATGCCGGTCATGCGGCTGGCGGTCATGGGGACAAAGCGCAGCAGGACGCCGGCGTGGATGGTGAAATAGTCGACGCCCTGCTCGGCCTGTTCGATGAGGGTGTCGCGGTAGAGTTCCCACGTTAGGTCCTCGGCTTTGCCGTTCACTTTTTCGAGCGCCTGGTAGATGGGAACGGTGCCGATAGGGACGGGGGAATTGCGCAGGATCCACTCGCGGGTGGCGTGAATGTTTTTGCCGGTGGAAAGATCCATCACGGTGTCGGCACCCCATTTGGTGGCCCAACGCATTTTTTCGACTTCCTCCTCGATGCTGGAGGCGACAGCGGAGTTGCCGATATTGGCGTTGATTTTGACGAGGAAATTGCGGCCGATGATCATCGGTTCGCACTCGGGGTGATTAATGTTCAGCGGAATGATGGCGCGGCCGGCGGCGACTTCGCTGCGGACGAATTCCGGCGTGATTTCCTTGGGAATGCGTTGGGGGAATCGGCCGAAAATGCTGGGCGTGTAAGGACTGTCAGGCGACTGGGTGGAGCCGTTGTGCTGCTTGTCGAGATGGTTGCGGACGATGTCTTCCTTGAGGTCGGCGATTTGGGCGCGGCGGAGATTTTCGCGGATGGCGATAAATTCCATCTCGGGCGTGATGATGCCCTGGCGCGCGTAGTGGAGTTGGGTCACAGGCGAGACGCCTGTGCTCCTGAGAGGCTGGCGGCGCTCGGCGGTGAGGCCGGGGAATTCGATGAATTTGTTGGCGCGCTCGGATTTGGAGGCGAACTCGGCATGCTTTTCCGTGAGGTAACCGTTGTCCTGCGGCTGGACTTCACGGCCGTCGTAGGCTTCGACGTCGTTGCGGGCGAGGATCCAATCGCGGCGGACGGCGGGCAGACCTTCCTCGGAGCTGCCGGTAAAGGCGGGATCGCCCCAGGGGCCGGAGCAGTCATAGACGCGGACGGGGTCGTTTTTTTCGATGCGGCCGTTGAAGGATTTCGTGTCGGAAAGGCCGATCTCGCGCATGGGCACGCGGATTTGCGGATGGAGCTGGCCGGGGACGTAAACGCGGGTGGAGGCCGGGAGCGGCTTGCGGGAGGCGTCGTGGGTGGTGGTGGCTTCGGTTTCAGGAGAGCCGGGGGTGTCGTGGGTGGAGATCATGGCGGTGGCGGGGAAGAGGTTATTGGTTAAGAGTTATCAGTTAATGGGGGCGCATTGTGGTTGGGCGCGGAAAGGCCACGGTCGCTGGAATGGCGGACGTGGCCTGCTGATGTGTCTTTGACTCCCTTCGCCGGGATTAGCCGGATCAGGTTCAAAGGGTTCCTCCGCGTGTGATTTCGGAAGATCTCAGCCGGATTCGGTCCAGCGCCCCTGCGTTATGTTGAATTAATCCTAGGGCGGCTGGGCACTTTGGCAAGGGAGGAAGGGAGCTTTGAGGATGAGCCCGATGAGCCACCAGGAGCTGGAAAAAAGGGGAACTAATGCTGGCTGGTGGATTGGCCGTAGTAGGCACCGGCGCCGTGTTTCCGGAGATGGTGCTTGTCCAGGATGTGGGAGGGGAGCGGCTGGAGTTGAGGATTGATCTGGAGGCTGCCCAGGGCCATGCGGGCGCACATTTCCAATGCGATGCTGTTATTCAAGGCATCGGCAGGACTGGTGCCCCAGGTGAAGGGAGCGTGATGCAGTTGGAGGACGCCAGGGGTATGAATGGAATCGAGTTGCAGCTGCTGAAAGGTTTCCACGATGGCGTGACCGGTATTTTCTTCATAACCGGCGGCGGTTTCCTCCGGCGTGAGGGCCCGGCAGAGGGGGACGGTGCCATGGAAGTGATCCGCGTGGGTGGTGCCATAACAAGGCAGCGGGAGGCCGGCCTGCGCATACATGGTGGCCGAGGGACTGTGGGTATGACAGATCCCGGAGATGCCAGGAAAATTCCGGTATAGCACGAGGTGGGTGGGCGTGTCCGAGGATGGCCGCAGGGTGCCTTCCACCTGACGTCCGGTGGCGACTTCCAGGATGACGAGATCCTCCAGGCGCAGGGCATGGTAATCCACACCGCTGGGCTTGATGGCCATGAGACCTGAGGAAGGATCATAGCCGCTGACATTTCCCCAGGTCAGGCAAACGAGGCCGGAGGCGGGGAGCTGGAGGTTGGCTTGGAGGACTTGTTGCCGCAGCGTGGAAGCGATCATATCCCTCATGATGGGGAGGGCACGGCGCTTTCTCAAGCCAGGATTCCTACGGGGCTGGTTTCAGCCAGCGCACCGCGTTTTCCACTACGCGCAGAGGTTCGGCCTGTTTGTAAACGGGATATGTTTCGTGTCCGGGCCGGAAGTAAAAGACGCGGCCCTTGCCTACCTGCCAGACGCAGCCGCTGCGGAAGTATTCGCCTTTGTCCCAGCGCTCTTCAAAGACGACCTCGTCCGGGATGGGCACATGGAAGGGCTCGTCATACATTTCGGTCCGGCCTACATCCCACTTGGCAGGCAGGCCTTGGGCCAGGGGATGCGCGGGCAGGAGGGTGGTGACGTGGCTGGGGGCTCCGTCAGGACGGAAAGCGGGAAAAACACAATTTGGCAGGGTCAGGGTCCAGGTATTGTCACCGGTTTTTTCCATCCACGGAGTCAATTTGGAACCTCTGGGCGGGGGCGTGACACCGATGACCTGAGCGTTGGTCATTTCCAGTTTCGCGCCAGCGCGCTGGCCGGCGGGGATAGATTTGAGCGCATCCTCCCGGGAGCGCTCCTGCATGAGCCTGACAAAGGGACGTGACCAATGCGCGGAGTGCAGGGCCACGAGGCTCAACTTTCCCTGGATGACGCGCTGCGCCACGCGCTCGGTGGAAGTGAGGGTGACCTCCAGGTTTTTGACATGGCCCCACCAGACAATCACATCCGTCGCATCCAGGGTGGCTTCATCCAGTCCCTGCTCCGGAGCACCAGGACTAACGGATTTCACCTTCAGCCCAGGCAGAGTGGCGAGGTGGGCTGCGATAGTGCCTCCCAGGAACTGATCGCCATAAGCCATTTTTTGTTCAGGCTGCTGTTCATCCCACACCAGCACTCGGATCGGATCCGCGGCTTTGATGGAACTGAAAGGAAAGAGGCACAGAAAGAGAATCCAAGGTTTCATGAGGGCTCTATTCCTGGCCGGGCGGGGAATTCCAAGCAAGCTTATTTCCCCTCCTTCCTGGGAATTCACTGGGTTCGGATGCGGAAAAATTGGGCAGCAGCGTTGCACGGCAGCGTGTGGCTTTGCCAGGAGCCGTCGCCCTGAAACGTGGTCAGGGCAGGCCAGAGCGGGACACCGGGGGAGTCGGCTTGTTCGATGGTGTGGGTGAATCCCGGGAAGGTAGGAAAAAAGACCCGGATTTCCGAAGCCCTGGGCTGGAGCGCGCTTGTGGTGGCTTCAGTCAGGGGCCGGGCGGGATCGGTAGTGGATAGGATGAGCTGGCTGAATAGGAACTCGGAAGGCCGGAGCGGGGCGAGGCCATAAAGAACCCTAACTTGGTGCGCCGCGATATCGGCGGGGCTGGTGGTGGTGGTATCACAGCGCACGAAAAAAGCCTGGGAAGGCGTGCTGCCCACGAGGGCACCATCCCGGAAGAGAGCCTGAAGATGGATTTCCGTGCGGCTGCGCAGGGTGGCCCAGAGGGTCCCGTCGTTGGAGGAAACGGCCCTGCTGTTGATCCATGCGGGTGGTGACAGCGGCGACGGCTCCACTGCCGCCCAGGGGAATCTGCGGCCCGTCCGGACTTCCTGGCAGGAGCAAACTGCGCTCCACCAGCAGCCGGGGAAAAGTAAGTTGGACGAAGTCCAGATCCTGCGGCAAAGCAGCCGCCCAGCTGGTGATCGCGCTGACAGAAGTGGCGGAGGATGGAGGATCCAGGATCAGGAGAAAGTGCCGGGAAGCGGCCAGAGGCCGCAGGTTTTCCATGACGGCATTGAAGTCCGCCGCCGGCAGATCACTCAACTGCGGAATCACGAGAAACCCACAATCCGTTAGCAATGTCAACAGGCCGCTGCCGCTGAAGGTGAAGGTGGCGGTAGCAAAGCGGCCCCGCAAGGAAGTGGCCAGGGAAACCAAGGGGTCCAAACGGATGATTTCAGCAGAAGTTCCGCCATTGGCGAAATAAAGGCGCATCTGGGCTTCGGCCGGCCAGGCCGCTGGATTTCCGGAATCGAAGGGCGTGCCGGGGGAGCTGGCGCTAACCGCCACCGGCACCTCCACAGGTCCTTGGGAAAACTGCCCCATGATGACGACCTGGGATACGGGAAGACGCTGCGCCGGGACCAGAACTGTGGTGAGGAAAAGGAGCGTCCATGGAGTGAGGTTCATGAAAGGTTCCACGCCAAAAGCAGCCTGGGATTTCCAGAATTCCGGGATTCCCCGAAAAATGCCGCGTCGCTTCAATCGGACTGGCGGTGCGGCCCGGGAACCGGCAGCGTGTCAGGATCCGTTTCAGGTTTGGGGGCCGCCTGTTTTGGTTTTACCGGAAATTTCGGCGGGGGGATGAATCCCTGCGGGCCTGACGACCATCCACGGGCGGAACTGGTGGCCTTGTGAGGGCGCGGGGCTTTGTTGGTTTGCTTCTGGCTCCTCATGCGTGCTGATAAAATGGGTCTGACGTTCCCTCAGGCTAAAGGCCAAAACCCGGTTTCAGCAATGGCAACCTCCTTCAGCGGGTGCCTTTGTTTTCCAGGCTGCCGGCTTCCAGGAGAAGCTCCTTCACCTTGTCAGGCTGGCCTGCCGCGAGGTTGATGGATTCCATCGGGTCTTTTTTCAGGTCAAAAAGTTCCACCGCGTCTGGCGCGGAGGCAAAGGGTTTGTCCGGGCGGATGCCGTTGGGAATGAGCAGCTTGGACCAGCCATGAATATGGACCCGGGTGACCAGACTTTTGGCAGGCTGGGCGAGATCCGCGATGTCATGGGTGTAGGATTCCACGGTGATGGAGCTTCTGGCTTCCATGGCATCGCGGTTCAGAAGGTCCAGTCCAGGCAGATCCTGGGGTGCTTTGGCCCCGGCTATTTTCAGGATAGTGGGCGCAAAGTCGATGATGGAAGCCAGGGTCTCCCCATCGCGCCGGGGCGTGACTTTGCCGGGCCAGCGGACGAACATGGGTGTGCGGATGCCAAGCTCATAAGGCGTTAGCTTGGCGCGGTTTCCTTCGTGACCCTGAGCATCCCAGCCGTTATCGGCGAGGTAAAGGATCACCGTATTTTCCGCGAGGTGATTTGTGGTGAGCCAGGCATCGAGTTGCCCGCAGGTTTGATCGAACCATTCGATCATCGCATAATATTGCTCCGCAGCAGGAGTCAGGCCTTTGCCCTGGAAATGAGCCACCAACTCCGCAGGGGCACGGTGCGGCAGGTGGGGCATCATGGGCGCATACCAAACAAAAAAGGGCTTTTGCCGGGCGACGGCATGGCCCATGAAATCCAAGATCGGCTGGAGCCCCTTCCGGCCGATAGTCAGGCCGGCATCTCCGTGGCGGCCGGCTGTATCAGTCATTCCAGCCGTGAAGCCTGCCTCCGTGGCGGTGACGTTCCAGAGCTTTCCGGTTTGATAGGTGAGGTATCCGGCTTCCGTGAGGGCCTTGGGCAGGATCAGGGAATTGGCCAGCAGGCGTTGCGCCAGAGGATCCCGCTGCTTTTTACGGGCCTCACCGGACGGGGATAGATCATTGCCGGTAATACCGTGCTGATGCGGCAGCTTTCCCGTCAGAAGGCAGGCCAGGGAGGGGGAACAAACCGGCATGGTGTAACCACGGGTGTAGAGCAGACTCTGGGCGGCGATGCGGTCGAGGGCAGGAGTCCTGACCGTCTGGTGGCCCATGAAGCCATAGTCCGGAAACCCCTGGTCATCCGAGATGATCAGAATGATATTAGGCGGGGCCGCAGGGGCAGAACCCGGCAGGACCAGGGTGATCAGAAGCAATAGCAGGATCCGTTTCATAAGGGGTCAGGGCGCTTTCAAAGCCCACAGTTGCTTCATGGTGGCCAGATAGAGCACCCCATTGGCCCCGGTGACCGTGCTGGAAATGGGGGATTTCAGTTGGAGATTGCAGAGCGTTTTTGAGGTGCGTCCGGTTGTCAGGATGGAGAAATTTCCCTTGCGGGTGCCCAAATAAATTTTCCCATCGGCGATAAAGGGTGACGACCAAAAACTGCCTTCCATGGGATGCGTCCAGACGGGATCACCGGTGGCGGCGGATACACAATGAACCACCCCGTCATCATCGGTGGCATAGACCAAGCCCTCATGCACCGCCGGAGTCGTCAGGGTGTGCTTGCCGAGGGGATAGCTCCAGACCTCCTTTCCATCACGGGGATCCACGCATTTGAGCCATGACTTGGTTTTACCCCAAAAGACATCCCCACCTCCGGCGACGTAGAGCTTGCCGCCGGCCAGCACTGGCATGCCGTAGATGTTGCTGGGGCTTTCCTGTTTGTTTTGCACAAACTGATGGACGTCCACTTTTGGGGCGGTGGGATCAAGGTCATAGGACCACCGTTTTTTCAGGATCTGCAGCTCCGGCCCGGCAGGGGCAGTTGGCAGGGGATCAAAGGCATAGGTGATGCCATTGCCCCCGCAGTAAATGATCGTGGGCTTTCCCTCCACATTCCCAAAGGCCGGGGAGGACCAGCCGACGTGAAAGGTATCCGGGGAGATTTTCTCCTGCTCCCGGCCGAGGTAGCGGCCCGTCTTTTTATCCACCACGATGAGGGCGGGCGCGAGCGGACGGCGGATCAGGCGGTGGGTGTTATCCACACCGGTGCTGGTATTCAGATATAAATGGCCGCCATGAATCAGAATGGAACTGTGGGCTCCATCGTGGCACCAGATGCTACAGGCTTCCCGCATGTCCAGCATCCAGATGATATCCGCATCCAGCGGGCCGGGAGTCATGGCGGGCTGACCCCGCAGGGCCATGTGCCTGCCCTCATCCTGATAGGGTCCATCATTGCCATTGGCCATGCCATGGACATCCAGGCAGACGACCTCCCCGCGGTTGGTAACGGTGTAGACGCGATCCCCTTCCACCGTGCCTTCCGAGGCGATGCCGGTGTCCGGCCAGTCGAGGAATTGATCGTCCTCCAGCTTGGGCACGACCAATTGCCAGAGCAGGCTGCCATCCTTTTCATCCAGGCAGACAAAAACGCCCCGGTCGCCGGTGTGCCTGGGATCGCGGGGATTTCCGTTATTCGTGCCCAGGAAAATCCTGCCGCCGGCGACGACTGGCGTGGAGTGGGTTTGGGTGCCCAGATCCACGACCCACTTCACATTTTGCCGGGTGACCGGATCGAAACTGTCAGGCAAATCAGTGGCCAGGGAAACGGGATTGCGGGTCCACGCTTCGCCCCACTGGGATTGATCCGCGTGGGCGGAGGCGGCCGCTAGCAGGGTAAGAAGGGCACATCGGATCAGTGGGGGCCGGGCGGCGGGATCAGGGTGGGAAAACGGGGGAATAGGCATGACAGGGTCTTCTTTCCAATACCGGGAGATGCGCCGGTTTCTCCCACCTGGCGATGACATTTATGGCAACGCCAGTGGCATGGGGCCGAGGAGTTGGCGCGCTTCCGCCGGGTTGAGGCCGGAAGCCCGCAGCGATGCCAAGCTGCGGGCGGCATCCCGTTTGGCGAGGCGCTTTCCTGACTCATCACAAATCAGCCGATGGTGATGCCACTGCGGGACGGGCAGCCCCAGCAGCGCCTGAAGCACCCGGTGCACGTGGGTGGAGTCAAACAAATCCTCTCCCCGCGTGACGAGGGTGACGCCCTGGGCAGCATCATCCACCGTGACGGAAAGGTGATAGGACGTGGCCACATCCTTGCGGGCCAGCACCACGTCCCCGAGCACGGAAAGATCGGCCTGCTGGGAACCGGCGAGCGCATCCTGCCAGGACAGGGGACCGGTTATGGCCATGGCGAGCGTGGCATCCAGCCGCCACGCCCACGGCTGACCTTCCTCCATGCGGCGGGTGCGCTCCTCCCTGCTGCGGTGGCGGCAGGTGCCCGGATATACCGGAGCCGCTTCGCCCTGGGGGGCGGTGACAGCGGCAGCGATTTCCTGACGGGTGCAAAAGCAGGGATAAAGCACACCCCGTTGCTCCAACTGGTGCAGCGCAGCCGCGTAGATTGGCAGGCGGGCGCTCTGACGCCAGACCGGCCTCGGCCAGGAGAATCCCAGCCAGGCAAGATCCTCAAAAATCGCCTCCTCAAAGGCGGGACGGCACCGGGTAAAATCAATATCTTCGATCCTGACCAAAAACGTCCCTCCGGCCGCCTGAGCGGATTCCCAGGCCACCTGAGCGGCCAGAGCGTGACCGAGGTGCAGCAGCCCCGTCGGGCTGGGAGCGAAGCGCGTGACGGTGGCAGGGGCCACGGGGCCAGGATCAGAATTTGAAGATCAGTGAGGAGGTGAAACCATGCATGGCCCCGGGATCCAACTTCAATCCCAATACGTCAGAATCGCCAAAGCTGTGAAAATTGTAGCCGACCCGCAGGCCAAAGGTGCGGGTGAAGTCGAACTGCACCCCTGCCCCGAGACCCCAGGCCAGCACCCAGTCCCGCTCGTCAAAATGGCTATTGATGGAAAAATCCTGACCGCCCACATTGCCCTTCACTCCGGATTTTCCGGAAACCGTGAGGTTGGCCGAGCCCACGGAACCCTCGCCATAGACTTTGATCATGTCAGTGCCCAGCGGCACGAGCAGGCGTGCCACCACGGTTCCTTCAAAAAGATCCAGATCAGAATCCTCGTCTGAATCGAGGAAGGAGCCAGCACGTTGCAGACCGTCGACATAGTTTCCGCGCACCCCCAAAAAGAGATTCACTGGAGCATCCTGGTTCAGATAGCCGAATTCACCTTCGAGACCGTAACCGATGGATTCATCGTAGTCACTCCCCGTAAAAGCACCGGCACCAAGACCAAATTGCACCTCTGCCTGGGCGGTGCCCAAGCCTATGGCTATTGAAAGGGAAAGCAAACGAAGCAGAGAGCAAGCACGCATAAGATTTGGATGAGTTGAACTTTCGGAATTATAAAATGTTTTTCACATTTGTCAAAGTTTTAAAATTTTCCTGCTACTATTCCTAAGAACAGTTGATAATTTCACTTTACTTTTCCTGATAAATGCGGTTTTTATGGAAGACCCCCATCTTTCCAAATTATCATGCAAACAAGCGAGTTGACCCCCCACGGTTACATCATGGCGCAGCCCCCGGTGATTCAGGGCACGCCAGTCGGCGATTTTTTCAACAGCCTGATCCGCGGCCTCGTGCACAAGCAGAACAACTTCCTCGCCGTCATCCAGGGGTTTTCCAGCCTGATCCTGATGGGGGATGACCTTGATGAGACCACCAAGGAAAATCTGGAGCACATGAAGGACGCCGCCCAAGGGGCCGCCGGTCTCGCGGAGCGCATCCTCGCGGCCGGAGGATGTGTCAGAATCACCCCGCAATCCGTCCAATTGAAGGACTACCTTCCTGTGATGGACGGCACTCTGCGTGCTCCCTTCACCAAATTCAACGTCCCGGTCCAGATCAACATCTCGCCGGACGTGCCGCCGGTCCTGATTGATAGCGGCCGCTTCAAGGAATTGCTGGGCGATCTTCTGCTGAACGCAGCGGAAGCCGTCGCCGGCAGCGGCCAGCCGG
>CAMDJM010000040.1 GCA_945900785.1 Akkermansia muciniphila | reverse complement strand
CTTCCAGCGCCACCTTGGCTTTAAATCCGGCATCATGTCTTTTACGTTTGGCTTTCATGGGGTCTGTTATGGGTTCGCGGTTTAGAGCGCACCCGTCCAGTCCAATCATAGCTTAGCCAGTGGCCCAGTTTTCGGGGTCCAGCTCACATAAAGGTGACGAGCAGACGTGGGGCGGCCCCGGTTTCCTGAAGCGACCAGCCGGGAGGGGTTTCAAGGTATTGATAGACCGCCCCGGCGGTGCTGCGGGCGAGGTCGCTCCAGCCGGTATGCGGATCGCGGCTCATTTGCAGGGTGGCGATGAGGGTGGTGGCTGCGTTGTTGCGCTTCAGTTGGAGGGTGAATTGGCCTGGCGTCTGAAGGTCAGGCAGGGTCAGGAGCGGGGTGCTGTCGGGCAGGAGGGGATCGCTGCCGGTGGCGTATTCGAGCAGATTGACGATGCCGTCGCCATCGGGGTCGGCGGCATCGGCATCGCGGGTGAAGAAGTTCAGCACATCCGCCATGTATTCATTCCGGCGGGTGGCGCTGGAGATGGACTCGAAGGGGAATCCGAAATTGACGACGCGGCCTCCGCCCGCATTGCCGTTGTAGAATACCGCCGCGAAGCCGGAAGCGGTTCCGCTATAGCTGAGGGCTCCGCTGGAACCGCTGCCTGTGGCGGTGAGGACATCCGGGGTTTGCACCTGATAGAGCCCGCCGGTGCCATTGTCAAAGGTGGTGGCGGCACGGTCAGCGAAGAGGCCTGGGCTGATGGCGCTGACGTTGTAGCTGCCGGAGTTGTCATTGGCATTGCTATTGAGGGCGGCTTTCAGGTGATTGTGATAAAAGAGGCGGTCGGCGGCGGTGGGACCGGAGTCGCGGTCGAGGTCCCAGCCGATCTCGGAACCGCTGACCATGAGGTGTCCGCCGGCATTTCTGAAGGCGGCGAGGCGGGTTTGCTCGGCGGCGCTGAAGGTTTCGTCTGCGGTGGACTCCTGACCGGCGGCCCAGATCAAAATAGGATAGTTGGTGGCGGGGCTGGTGCCATCGGCGATGGATTCATTGACCGTGCTATCAAAGGCGAAACCACAGGCGCTGACCGCCTGGCCATGGGGGACGAGGTAGTCGAAGGCGTTGGTGCGCAGGGGCAGGACGCGCCCGGCAGTGCCGGTGGGACCGGGCGGCAACCAGGCGCGGGAGGTCAGGGTCTGCTTGAGATTGGTGGAGCGGTCAAAGCGGTCGAATCCATTCACAAGGAGCACACGGGTGCTTTGATTGGGCAGGGGAATGCGGCAGGCGGTGGTTTCGGAGGGAAAGGATTCCCCGCCCGGATTGGTCGCGGAGAGCCGGAAATACCAGGCGGTGCCTGGCGTCAGCCCGGACAGGGTGTAACTGCTGATATTTCCAAGAATGACCGGATTGCCAAAACCTTTGCCATCGGTGGAACGGTAGAGCACATAGCCCGTGGGAGCACCGCTGCCGCCGGTGCCCGCAGGCGGAGACCATGTGAGGGTGGCGGAACCAGCGGCGTGACCGGTGACGCTCAGGTTTTGCGGGGCGTCCGGCAGAAAGGCGAGGGGGCCGCCGTTGTAGGTGTTCATGTAACGCACCACCGCATGCAGTCCGGCCTTGGCGATGGCGAGGCGGACCTTGGGATCAAGCAGGAGCTTGGCATCGCTGGCTTCATCGTGGAATCCCACCTCGAGAATGGTGGCCGCCATTTCATTGTTAAAGCTGTTATTGGAAATTTCGCCATAGGCCCCGGTGAAGGTAAAGCTAGTGCGGCTGGCCCAGGTGAGTTCCAGAGGCGGGGCGGTGAGCGCGGTCAGGTCATCCTGCACTTCCCTGCCGCAAAGCAGGGCGAAGTTGGCCTGATTGGGAGTGGGGACGGAGGTGATCAGGCCAACCGCTCCGCGCCCGCCACCGGCATTGGAGTGGAAGCTGAGGTGGACGCGGTCATTGGCGCTGCCGTTGTTTTCGCGGTTCATCTCGGCAGAGAGACGGGGCGGGGCGCTCCAGGAATCCTGTTCGTCATTGCCGCTGGTTTCGTAAAGGGTAGCGCTTTGCCCCTGACCGAGCCCGGCCTGAACCCAGTAGCGGCTGCTTTCGTCTTCGCGCGGGTAGTTGGAAACGCCATTGCCGCGGTCGATGCTGCCCATGCCATTGCCGAAGCGGATGGCATCCGCCACGACCACGCTGCCGGGAGCGGTGCTGCGGAGATTGCTGATCACAACGGAGCCGGTGGCCTCATTCGTCCCGGAATTGAAGTAATATTCCCCCAGAAAAATCCAGCCATTCCCGACCATGTGGTGGGGCACCCGCACCTCACTCCCGCCGCCGGTGTGGCGGATGCGGTAGAGTTGCAGGCCCCGGTCATCCCCGTGCCGCACCCAGGTGTAAACGGGATACCATCCCGCCGATGGAAAGTTAGGGGTGTAGGTGGCCGTGGCGCTTTCGCTGGCGCTCAGGCTGGCGAGGCGGTATGGCTGGTCCCCGGGGGATCCATAAAAAACGCTGTCCGTGCTATCCGACCACAGGCCTGCCCAACTGACGCCCGGGGAGTCGTTATCCAGAATGACTTCATGGGTCTGATGGCCAATGGGCCGGCAAGGCACCACGGTAGCTCCGGCATTGAAGCAATAGAGGGCGAAGAGGTTGAGTTGATCGCTGTTGCCGTAGTCCTCATTGATGCCATTGACGAGGCCCCGCTGGAGCCGCCAGCCGTTGGTGGCAGCAGGATCCGCCGTCCAGCCGTGCCCGCCATTGGTGAAGACGATGCGGCCGCTGAGGGCACCTGTGGGTTGCCGCTGGGAGGGGGTGGTGGATCCAAAGCCCCGGGGCTGACGCAGTGTGCCGTAATTGACAGGAGGTCCGGGGTGATCCGGAGTGTCAGGTGTTTGTTGCCAGGGAGAATCCGGCATGGGATTGTCCATCATCCAGTCTGTGGGCTGGGAGGCGGCGGCTTTTTCCGTGGTGGATAGCAACCCTGCTCCGGCCAGGAAGCAGAACAGCGGCAATGCAGGCACAGGGGAACAGTTGGGGCAGGCAATCGGCATCGGGGGGAGTTCCGTGCACGATGGCCTGTTTCCCGGTCACCGTCACCTCCCAAATTCAGGCAAAAGAGGGAGGCTTCTGCTCAGGAGAAGACCACGCCGCGGGCTTCCTGGGCAAAATGAAGCCTGACTTTGGCGGCGATTTGGGGATCGGACATTTTGTCAGCGGTTTCAAGGTGGACCGTGCGCCCGCCCGGTTTTTCGGCCTCCAGGCGTTTTTTGAATTCGCCCTTTGCCTCGACCGGCCCCATGCTGCTTTTGCCAAGCCTGGCATCCCGTTTTTTGTCAGGAGGCGGGAAGGAATGCGCTTGTGGAGCGGCTCATTGAGGTGGTTGGATGAGAGGTGAATGAGTTTACGATACGCAAGGCAGGGCAGATGATCGGATCACCGGAGGAATGGTTGAAGCTGGCTCCGCCGCCGGAACCGGAGCTTCAGTGGGGGCCCGGGCAAGCGGCAGGCGAATGGGCGCGCTCCTTTTTTGACGGAAGTGGCAGCGTGCAGGTGCCTGAAGTGCTGGGCGCGATTTTGCTATCCCATCCCCTGCTGGGGGCGGTGCGGCTGCAGGGGCTGATTCCGGAATACCGCATCAAGCTGGATGATTCCCCTGGGGGGTCCCAACGGGCGCAAGGTCTGGCAGTGGGCACCTGCCGCGAGGGCCGCGTGGCGGTGATGATTCATGTCAGGACGGACGGGGGCTTCGGCCCGCTGATCGCCGATCAAATGCGCCGCAGCAAGCCTGGCTCCGAGACCGTGGCCCGCCTCACCCGCATGACCGGGGCCGTGCTGGGCACCACACCGGGGGCAGCCGGGGCGCTGCGGGCAGGGCTGGTGCTGCTGGCCGCCTCCGCCCTGCGCGCCGCCGAGACGGAAAAGGCGGGCACGGCGGTTTTGTTGTTCCATGAGTTCCGGCCGAAAGTCAGCCGCCCTCACCAGCTCCAGCAAAACAGCGCCGGTCTGGATGCCTTCGCCGCCGCGCTGGGGGGCAAACCCCTGAAGCCCGGTGTCCTGAGCGGAGCGTTCCGGGTGCCAGGCGGCAATGAAGTGCCCGCCAGTGTGCCCCTCTATCTGGGCAAAACCATCACGCTTTTGTGAGAGCCCAGCGCCGCAGTCAGGCAACAGCGGATCCCTCCTGGACCAAGGGCTGCATTTGAAAAAGCAGACGAAAAAGCGCCTTGCCTGACGGGGTCGGGAGCGACACTTTCACCGCCTTATGCTGGATATCAGAATCATCAGGGAACAGGCGGAAACCGTGCGCACCAGACTGCGCCAACGGGGTGGTGAGGAATGGACTTTAGTGGACGAAGTGCTCTCCCTCGACGAAGCCCGCCGCGCCGGGGAAACCGAAAAGCAATCCCTCCAAAGCGAACGCAACCGGGTCAGCAAGGACATCGGCATTGCCAGAAAACAAGGCCAGGACACCGCTGCCATTGAGGCCGGAATGCGGGCTATCGGCGACCGGATCGATGTGCTGAATCATGAGACCGCTGACCTGGACGCGCGTCAGGAAACGCTGCTCCTCAGCATTCCCAATCTGCCTCACGAAGCCTGCCCGGTGGGCCACAGCGCGGAGGAAAATCCCGAAGTGCGCGTCTGGGGCAGCAAGCCTGCTTTTGCCTTTGAGCCAAAAGACCATGTCACCCTGGGCACCGACCTGAAAATGTTGGACTTCGAGGCTGGAGTGAAGATTTCCGGCAGCGCCTTCGTCGTCTACCGCGGAGCCGGAGCCCGCCTGGAGCGCGCCCTGATCAATTTCCTGCTGGATCTGCACACCACGCAGCATGGTTATACGGAAATCGCGCCACCTTTGCTGGTCAAGCCGGAGGCTTTGTTTGGGACGGGGAACCTGCCAAAATTTGGCGACCAGCTTTATCATTGTGAAGTCGATAACCTTTACCTCCTGCCCACCGCTGAAGTCCCGGTCACCAACCTCCACCGCGAGGAAATCGTGGATCCTGCGAGCCTGCCGATTTGCTACGCCGCCTACACCCCCTGCTTCCGCCGCGAGGCCGGCAGCGCCGGCCTCGGCACCCGCGGGCTGATCCGCATGCACCAGTTCGACAAGGTGGAACTGGTGAAAATCTGCCTGCCCCAGGACAGCATGGAGGAGCTGGAAAAGCTCACCGCCAACGCTGAAAAAGTGCTCCAGCTCCTGGGCCTGCACTATCGGGTGATCGAACTCTGCACCGGCGATATTGGCTTTGGATCTGCTAAAACCTATGACATCGAAGTCTGGGCTCCCGGTCAGGGCACCTTCCTGGAAGTCAGCAGTTGCTCGAACTTTGGCGACTATCAATCCCGCCGCATGAAGCTCCGCTACAAGGACCCGGAGACCCGGAAAAACCTCTACCCGCACACCCTCAACGGATCCGGCACCGCCCTGGCCAGACTCTTCGTGGCCCTCGTGGAAACCTACCAGCAGCACGATGGTAGCATCCTCCTGCCGCCCGCCCTCGTGCCCTACTTCGGGCGGTCCGGAATCGCCGCCCTGACGCCCTGACTTGAAGGTCAGAGTCAGTCCAAAGTTGGGAGAGTAACTCCTCACCAATGGCAAGGCCGGGGCGGGCCTTGCATCCCGCAGTGTGGCCGGGCATGACCCCATTCTGGCATGAACTGGGCCTTGAGCCCTTCACGAAGCCTGTGGGCCAACCGTTTTCCCGGCGGATCAGGCCATGGCCTCCAGCATTTCGCGGACAGCTCCCTGCAGGCCGAGGGTCAGGGCGCGGCTGATGAGATGGTGGCCGATATTCAGCTCTACCAGGTGCGGGATGCCCAGCAAGGGTGCAAGGTTATCCGTGGTAATGCCATGACCGGCATTGACCTGCAGCCCGAGGGCTCCGGCCTGGGCTCCAGCGGCCATGAGGCGCTGCAATTCCACCCCGCGTTCTGCGCCGGTGGCATTGGCATAGGCGCCGGTGTGCAGTTCGATCATGTCTGCCTTGACCCTGGCGGAGGCCGCCACCTGGGCCGGATCGGGATCGATAAAAAGACTGACCCGGATGCCAGCGGCTTGGAGCCGGGCGGTGCTGGCGGTAATGGCGGATTCGTTCGCCAGCACATCCAGCCCGCCTTCCGTGGTCACTTCCTCGCGGTTTTCCGGCACCATGCACACGCTGTCCGGCCGGGTGGCGCAGGCGATATCAATAATCTCCGGCGTATTGCCCACTTCCAGATTCAGACGCACTCCTGGCACGGCCCGGACGGCCGCCACATCCGCATCCTGAATGTGACGCCGGTCCTCCCGGAGGTGGATGGTGATGCCGTGAGCCCCGGCGGCCTGACAAGCCGCCACCGCTTCCAGCAGCGAGGGCTCGACATTGTGGGCATCCGGCGTCTGCGAGTAACGCGCCTGACGCAGCGTGGCGACGTGATCAATATTGACTCCAAGTTCCAGCTTCATTTGCATAACTCTATTTTGAAATTTCCCTGCTCCTGACGCCTTTCCCCTGCCCAGCCCTAGTGCAGGAAGTGGCGGTGGCCGGTAAAGACCATGCTCATCCCCCGCTCGTCCGCCGCCGCGATTACCTCAGGATCCTTCACGGAACCTCCGGGCTGGATCGCCGCCGTCGCTCCGGCATTGGCCGCCGCGATCAGGCCATCCGGGAAGGGGAACATGGCATCGCTGGCCACCACACTGCCCTCCAGGGACAGCCCGGCCTCGTGCGCTTTCCACACCGCGATGCGGCAGGAATCCACCCGGCTCATCTGCCCGGCCCCGATCCCCAGCGTCCGGTCGTGGGCTCCGAAAACGATCGCGTTGCTCTTCACGTGTTTGCAGACCTTCCAGGCAAAACGCATCGCTTCCAGCTCCTCCTTGCTAGGAGGGCGCTTGGTCACGGATTTTTCCTCCAAATCCTGCAGGCCCAAGGCGCGGACATCGCGGTCCATCACCATGAGGCCTCCCGGGGCACTGCGGATGATCGGATTGCTATTCTGCCAGGCGCTGAAGGCCTCCATGTTCACCTGCATCAGGCGCAGGTTTTTCTTTTTCTGCAGGATGGCGCGGGCATCCGCCTCAAAGTCAGGAGCGATGATCACATCCGTGAAAATTTCACTGATCACCCGGGCAAGGCGTTCTGTCAGGGGGCGGTTGGTCACAATCACGCCCCCAAAGGGAGCCTGGCGGTCGGTTTCAAAAGCCTTGTCCCAGGCGGCGCGGAGATCGTCGTCATCACAACCCACGCCACAGGGATTGGTGTGCTTCAGAATGGCCACCGTGGGGCGCTTGAATTCGAGGGCCAAGGCCACCGCTCCTTCAATATCCAGCACGTTGGTATAGCTGAGTTCCTTGCCCTGCAGTTTTTCGAAGTAGTCGCCGAAATTCCCGTAAAGGCTGGCCTTCTGGTGGGGGTTGTCCCCATTGCGCAGGGTTTGATAGAAAGGTGTATTGACGCTGAAACAGCCCTCGGTGGACTGCTCCTTGGCCAGGTAGTTGGCGATCGCAGTGTCGTAGGCAGCGGTGCGCTGGAAGACCTTGATGGCGAGGCGCTCGCGGGTTTTCAGGTGGGTGCTGCCGGCATTCGACTGCATCTCCTCCAGCACCGGCAGGTAATCCGCCGGATCGGTAATGACGGTGACACTGGCATGATTTTTACAGGCCCCGCGCAGCATGGCCGGGCCGCCGATGTCGATGTTTTCCACCGCATCCTCAAAGCTCACCCCGGGCTTGGCGATGGTTTGCTCGAAAGGATAGAGATTGACCACCAGCAGATCGATAGGCGGCACTTCCAGCTCGGCGGCGCGGGCCACGTGGTCAGGATTTTCCCGCTGATAGAGGAATCCGCCGTGCACTTTGGGATGGAGGGTTTTCACCCGGCCATCGAAGCACTCCGGATAGCCGGTATAGTCCGACACCTCCACCACGGGCAGGCCGATGCCGCGCAGATAGGCCGCACTGCCTCCGGTGGAAAGGAGTTCCACCCCGAGTTCGTGCAGACCACGGGCAAAGGCATCAAGGCCGGACTTGTCAGAAACGGAAATCAGAGCGCGCGTTATTTTCATGTTGGATGAGGGGGCGAGCATCAGACTCCCCCCCCCATGCCGCAACTGGAAATGCACCTGGCTGCTCCGGCCTGGTCAGGGGACTCCGGGAGGGACGGCTTAAGGCACCAGCGCTTCGGCCGCCTCTGCCCACCAGAGGGGAACGGCCTCGCCCAGTTCCGCCCGGTTGACCGGCTGCAGCTCCGGATGACTGGCCCAGGGCTCCAGCTTCAGGCGGTAAACGCGGCCCACCTCCAGCCTGGAAGTGGGTTGCAGCTCCCGTTTTTTAAAGTGCCAGTGCACCACTTCAAAGGACTCCGCCGGGGCTGGTCCTGACAGGTGTTTCCGCACCTTCCAGGCCACGGTGTAGAGGGCATTTTCGTAATTGGCCCGCTTCGGATCTGCCTGTTCCGCCAATTCCACCACTTCCGCCTCCACTACGCTGATCCCGCCGCCTTCGCCTGCGCCAGCCGCTGCCGGAGGATCTGCGGCAAAAGTCACGTGATCCCAGTTGATGCGGTTCGCCTTTGCCACGCTGCGGCTGAGGAAAAGATCCCGCTCCGCGATCACCCAGATCACCAGCTTCTTGGCCCGCACCGCCGATTCCCCGCGCTGCGCCAGCCAACGACGCACGCCGCTCGCGCCTTCGCCGTTCACCGCGTGCACATCCGGGGCTGCGCCCAGCGCCGCCGCCAATTGCCACCCCAGCCCCGCCTGAGTGCGGGCGCCTCCCTCCCTGCCAAATCCCAAGCCGGGATCATCGAACATATTCACAAACGAATCCCCCAGCACCACCAAGGGCGAAGCGGGATCCGGATACACCCTGCCAGCCGCAGGCGTCACCAGCTGGAGCGCTTCCGTCCTCGGCAAGGCCCAGGCATCCGGATGCCGAAGGCCCAACTTTTCCACCAAATCGCCATGCCCGGGCGCGCTGGACACGCGGCTGATCGTCCAGGCTCCATCCGCCGCCGCAGGGGCCACCCACCAGGGCTGAGCCCGCACCGCCTCCGCCAGCATGGCCGAGACCTTGAGCAGGCCCCGCGTGGTCCAATGTGTGTCGTCCTTCAGATAGACAGGACCTTCGGCCGCATCCTGCGCCTTGGCCGCCCAGAGCATCGGAGCCAGATCCAGCACCTTCACCCCTGCCCCGCTGAGCTGTTGGAAAAAGACGGCGGCATCCCGGTGCCGCACCGGACCGGCGGCGGGGGATCCGGTGATCATTTCCGGATAAATCGTCGGTTTCATCGGCACCGGCACCAGCCAAAGCGCCACGCCGCGTTCCTTCAGTTGGCTGGCAAATTCCCGGATGGGTTCCAGCGGGGCCTGCCAATCCAACAGGGCCGGATCCCGCGAGACCGAATGTGGCTCCGGCAACACCGGGCCATAACCGGTGAGCGCTTGGAGTTCCGGCCGGTAGAATAACCAGCCGTCCCGGCCCGGAATCACCCGGTCATTCCCCTTCCCCAGCACTTGGGTAAGCACCTGCTGGGTCAAGGCGCGGGGCGCATCCGTAAAAGCCGCAGAAGCCACACCGCTATCGTAAACGCGCAGACGCTCCGCAATGGGCTTGCTGCTCCCTTTTCCCACGAGGGCCGTCCACAACTCCCGCACGCGTTCCGGCACGCCGTCCAGCAAGGGGGGAACCGCCAGCAGCAGCACGAAAAATCCCGTCAGAATCCAGCCGGCACGGCGGCCTACCAGAATTTGCTCCGGAGGGAATTCCTCGCCGGGGGGGATGGGAACAGGGGTATCACTCATGCTCAGAATTGGAAGTAGAGGAAGGGACTGTAGCCTTGGGCGAACATCAGCCCCAGGCTGATGACAAACCCTGCCAGACAGGCTACCACCTTGGGAACGGTCAGGCGTTCCAGCAGTTGCTGACTATTGGGCACCCCCCAGACCACCAGCGCGGCACCTGCCATCCAGAGCAGATTCGGCCAGGCAAAGAGTTGCTGGGTCAGAAGAATGGCCGCGGGATTTTCCCCGCCCTGCCCGGCAAACATCACGCCCAGATAGCCAGTGGCCATGGCGAAATGGTCCGCCCGGAAGAACACCCAGGTCACCAGCAGCACCACAAAAGTGAGCGCCACCCGGAGCGGCCGGGGCAGCGGTCCGTAGAGCGGCTTCCTGCCCCGCCAGCGTTCCAGCGCCAGCATGAGGCCGTGGATGGCTCCCCACACCAGAAACGTGGTGGCCGCGCCGTGCCACAGGCCACCGATGACCATGACCATCATCAGATTCACATAAGTGCGGGCCGCCCCCCTCCGGTTGCCGCCCAGCGGGATATAAAGATAGTCCCTCAGAAAAGTGCTTAGCGAAATATGCCACCGCCGCCAAAACTCCGTCAGGCTGGCGGCCAGATAGGGTGACTTGAAATTCTCCACGATGCGGAAGCCGAACATGCGGCCCAGCCCCACCGCCATGTCGCTGTAGGCGGAAAAATCAAAATAAATCTGGAATGCGTAAGCCACCACTCCGAACCACGCCGCGGCCGTGCCCAGGCTGCCTGGCCCCGCATTGAAAGCCGCATCGGCCAGCACCCCCAGCGGATCTGCCAGCATGATCTTCTTGCAAAATCCAAGGCAAAAGCGGGCCAGGCCCATGGTGAACGCTTCGATGGTATGGATGCGCCCGCTCAACTGGCCCGCAATGCTGCTGTAACGGACGATCGGTCCGGCCACGAGGTGAGGGTAGAGGCTGACAAAACACGCAAAATGCCCCAAACTTTTCGCCGGCGGCGCATGCCGGCGGTAGAGATCAATGCAATAACTGAGGGACTGGAAAACATAAAAGGAGATCCCCACGGGCAGGACGATCCGTTGGATAAACTCCGGCACCGGAAACGCAGGCAATCCCAAAAACGCCCCGACCGAAGACGCGGTGCCCACGGCCCATCCCGCGTATTTAAAAAAGGCCAGCACCAGCAGGTTCGAAATAATACTGAAAAGCAGCCCAAAGCGGCGCTGTCCTTCACCGGCACCCGGTGCCGTAATGATGCGGCCACAATAATAATCCACGACCGTCCCCGCCCCCATCAGCAGGACAAACCACGGATTCCACCAGCCGTAGAACACATAGCTGAACAGGGTAAACACCACATGCCGCCAAGGCCCGGGGGTGGCGTAATAGGCTGCCAGCGAGACCAGCAGGAAATAGAAGATAAAAATGTGTGAAGTGAATACCATGCTGCGGCTTGGAAACAGATTGGAGCCCGCTCACCAAGCACACCCTCCCCCGGCCCGCCAGCGAAAGGTCACGGGCCTGGCGGGTGGTATCCTTTCTGCAAGCTACGCGGTGCCGGCCAGCAGACTGCGGGCATGGGCGCGGGCGCTTTCCGCTTTACCGCCCAGCATGCGGGCGATTTCCTCCACCCGCTGCTCGTCCTCCACGCGCTTTAACTGACTGTGGGTGCGGTCCTTCTGCACCACCTTGGTGACCACATAGTGGCAACTGGCGAGGGCCGCCACCTGCGGCAGGTGGGTGATGCTGATGATCTGGTGGCTGTGGCCCAGCTCCGCCATCTTCCGGCCCACGGCGGCGGCGATTTCCCCGCCCACATTGGCATCGATTTCATCAAAAACGAGCAGGGGGATGCTGTCCTCCTTGGCCAGCGCGCTCTTCACCGCCAGCATGACGCGGCTCATTTCCCCGCTGCTGGCAATGACGCGCAGCGGCTTGGCCGGCTCGCCCGGGTTGGGCGCGAACATGAAGTCCACCGCCTCCAGCCCACTGGCGGCCGGCTGCGGCAGGGGAGTGAGTTCCACGCTGAATTTGGATTGCTTGAAGCCCAGATCAGCGAGGTGCCGGGCGACTTCCTTGGCCAGCCGGGGCGCGGCCTTGCGGCGCAACTGGGCCAGGGTGAGGCCTGCCGCATCCACCGCCTCACGGGCCTTGGCGGATTCCTTGCTCAGGCGCTCCAGTTCATCCCCCCGGCCTTCGATTTTGCCAAGCCGGGCCGCCGCGTGATCCCGGTGATCGAGCACGCGCTCCAGGCTGCCGCCGTATTTCCGTTTCAGGGTTTCCAGCAGATTGATGCGTTCCTCCAGCTCCCCGATCTCACGGGGATCGAACTCCAGGCCTTCGTTATAGTCGCGCAGGCTGCTTTCCAGTTCCTCCAGCTCCACAAAGGCGTTTTCAAAGCCTGACGTGATCTCCGTGACGCTGCGGTCGATGCGTTCCAACTCGCGCAGGGTGCGGCGGAGATCCCCCAGCTTCGTCAGGATTGAATCATCCGCATCCTGCAGGGCTCCCAGCGCAGCAGCGGACAGTTCAGCGAGCCGCGTGCTGTTGCCAGCCATCCTGTAACGCAGCAGCAGGGGCTCCTCCTCGTCGGCTTTGAGGTTGGCGGCATCGATTTCCTCCACCTGAAAGCGCAGCAGATCGAGTTCCTGGGTGCTGGTGTTTTCCGCGTGATTCAGTTCTTCAAAGGCCAGGGTGAGATCCCGCCAGGTGCGCCAGGCTTTTTGGTAGGCGATCAGCGCAGGCTCCGCCGTGGCGGCGGCGTCCAGCATGGCCAGCTGGCGATCCCGGGAGTTCAGGGACTGATGCTCGTGCGGCCCATGGAGATCGACGAGGAATTGCCCCAGCGTCTTTAGCACGGCGAGGGTCGCCGGGGCACAGTTGATGAATTGGCGGTTTTGGCCGCTGTGGGAGATGACTCTTTTGACAATGAGCTGGCCGTCCTCACAGGGCTCCAGCCCCGCCGTGGTCAGGGCTCCGTTGATCTCAACGATATGACTGGGCTCGAAAACGGCTTCCACGGTGCAGGACTCTTCGCCATTCCGGATCAAATCCCGGTCCGCCCGGCCCCCCAGCACCAGCTTCAGAGCGCCGACGATGATGGATTTCCCGGCACCGGTTTCTCCAGTGACCCCGACAAGGCCGGAGCCCAGTTCCCAAGTGAGGGAGTCGACAAGAGCCAGGTTTTTAATCGCGAGGGTGGAAAGCATGGGTAGATGAAAGAGGGCGCAGGCCGGATGAAAAGGGAAAAGCGCTGGCATTTCGCTTTCAGGCGCGGGAGGAGCGGCGTATGGGCAAGGGCGCATGGCTCAATTCGAACTTACTTTTCTCGGCACCGGCACCTCCCTGGGGGTGCCCATGATCGGCTGCCACTGCCCGGTCTGCCGCTCCACGGACCCGAGGGATCAGCGGGACCGCTCGTCCATCTACGTCCGCACGCCGGAGATGACCTGGGTGGTGGATACCGGGCCGGATTTCCGCCGGCAATTTCTCCGGAATGGCATCCATCAGCTGGATGCGGTGCTGATCACCCATCCGCATTCGGATCACATCATGGGCTTCGATGACCTCCGGCCCTTCACTTTTGGTGAGGAAGCCCGCATCCCCGTTTTTGCTTCCCCCGCCACCATGGATGGCCTGCGGCATACCTTCCACTTTGCCTTCGATGGGCGGAACCGCTATGCCGGCTATCTGAAGCCGGAGCCCCATGAAATCACCGGCCCCTTTCAACTGGGGGCGACCACCATCACCCCTCTGCCCGTGGAGCATGGCCGCGTGGTCACCACGGGATTCCGCTTTGATAGACCCGGTATGGAAAGCGTGGCCTACGTGCCGGACTGCAAGGCCATCCCTGACACCACCCGCAGCCTGATAATGGACTGCGGCATCCTCATCATCGACGCCCTCCGCTACCGCGAACACCCCACCCACCTCTGCGTGGAGGAATCCATCGCCGTGGCCCGCGGCATAAGGGCGGCCCAGACCTTTTTCACCCACATCAGCCATGACATCAGTCACGCCTCACTGTCAGCCGATCTTCCGGAAAACATCCACGTGGCCTATGACGGCTTGGTGCTGATGGTGGAATGACGCAAGGTGTATCACTGATAGCATCCAGAGGTGTCAAACCTCCGGCTTAGGGCCATTGCCGTCGCTCAGTGATGCTTTTGGCAAATATCCCTCAAATTACAGAGGGAGACTCAGTCCAACCACGCTTATCCGGCACCAGCGCCCAATTGACGGACTGCTTTGATGAATGGATTAACATCCAAACCATGCTTTGCGGCCACCGTCTCCAGGGCTTTGCCGGCGGCTTCTGCCTCCGTATTCAGTGGAGCCAGTTTCGATTCCAGTTCTTTCATAATCTCCATTATTTCAGGGTGGGCCTGCATGTAGGGACGGATGGCCGCTGGATCTGAGGGAAGACCGGCAGGGATGGCGCTGATCAGTGCTCCCGTGGCGTTGGCGTTTTTGGCCAGCCGTGTGAATGCGGCGGAGAGATCCTCCGGCAATCCTTTCAAAGGCACGCTTTCCAGCTTTGCCATCATGGCCGGGATTTTTTTCATCAGGCCTATCGGGTTCGCGGTTTTGTCCCGGCTCATCGCGTTCACCTCCGCCGTGAGGACTTCCAAAGCTTGCATGAAAATGACTTTGGAATCCATCACCGGGACTTCCGGGCCTGACAGAACAGGTGCTGCGCCTGCGGAGCTTGCCGCAGGCGTCTCTTTTTTGTTGCAGGAAGATAAACCCAGAGCGAGAACAGCAGCCAGAGGAAGAAGATGGAATTGCATGAGCGAAGGGAAATTGAAACACCCGCTGCCTCTGCCAAAGTAGCCTGCGGATAAGTCCTCTTCCATCTTCCCAGCCAGAAGCCTAAGCAAGGTGAAAATGGCTGGTTTTTTACTTTTGGAAGCCGGAAATGGCACCGGATTTCCGCTGCGCTTTTTGCCAGGCTGCGCTATAGGAAAAGGCTGCGTTCCGCCGCTGGAAAACGCTCTACCCCAGACCTGACTGCCACCCGTATGAATTCCCGCCGCTCCTTTCTCCGCAGCGCTGCCGTCGCGGCTGCTGCCCTGCCCTTTGCCAGTCGCTCCATGGCCGAAGCTGAACCGGGGCTGCCTTTTAAAATTTCTCTCGCTGGCTGGTCGCTGCACCTGTCCTTCTTCACCGGAAAGCTCAGCCACCTCGATTTTCCTCTCATCGCCAAGCGCGACTTCGGCATCAGTGCGGTGGAATATGTCAACCAGTTCTGGATGGGCAAAGCCACCGACCAGGACTATCTCAAGGGTCTGAAGCAGCGCGCCGATGACAACGGCGTGACCAGCGTGCTGATCATGTGCGACCGCGAGGGCAACCTCGGCGATCCTGACGAAGCCAAACGCAAAAAGGCCGTCGATAACCATGTGAAATGGCTGGAAGCCGCGAAATTCCTGGGCTGCCACAGCATCCGTGTGAATGCCCACAGCAGCGGCACCCGGGAAGAGCAGGCCAAGCTCGCCGCCGACGGTCTGGCCCAGCTCAGCAACCTCGCCAAACCCCTTGGACTCAATGTTATCGTGGAAAACCACGGCGGCTTCTCCTCTGATGGCCAGTGGCTCAGCAACGTGATCAAAAGCGTCAATCTCCCCAACTGCGGCACCCTGCCGGACTTCGGCAACTTCAAAATCGCCACGGGCGAATACGACCGCTATCAGGGCGTGGATGAAATGATGCCCTTTGCCAAAGGTGTCAGTGCCAAATCCCACGACTTCGATCCCGCCGGCAACGAAACCCACACCGACTACACCAAAATGCTGGACATCGTGGTGAAAAAGCACGGCTACCACGGCTATATTGGCGTGGAATATGAAGGCAAGTTGCTTTCCGAACCGGATGGCATCAAGGCCACCACCGCCCTCCTCAAGCGCGCCGGGGCCGCTCTTGCAAAAAAATAGCAAGGGTGCGCCCCCAATGGATAGCTCTACTTTGTCATTCTGCGGGTAAAGGCGGTGCGGGCTTCCAGCCCGTGCGGCATACGGCCTTCCAGGTGGGTGTTCACCGTTCCCATCCGGCGGGCTGGAAGCCCACTGGGCGCACAGGCTGGAAGCCTGCGCCACAGGTTGACAAAGTAGGGTAGGAACGCTTCACGGCCATAGTAAGGGATGCTCCAGCCAACACCGGAAGCGCCGCAACACCTCCGGCACCAGCGACCCCTGAGGAGGGCGGATCTGCGGTTCGCCTGCAGCATCATCCATTTCAAAACGATCTGCCCAGCCTTCCCCGCGCCGATCCTCTGGCCAGAACGGAACTCCCGGCTGCAGCACTGACAGATCTGGACACCTCCCGGATTGCAAAACTTCCAACTGCGCCTCCAGCGTCAGGCATCCAAAATCAACCTCTGCCTTGTCCTGGGAATCCGGGCCTGCGGCGGCGGCTGCCATTTTCGCAGGTAACGCCCGCTGCAAATCCTCCCACCGGGTGGCAATGCGGCCCTGCTCTGCTTTGTTGTCAAAGGCAGCGGTGGAAACGGCCAGACTGGCATAGGTGCCGGAGAGCTGGCAGCCCAGGGCCGACAGATTGGCGGAAACGTCGGGCAGGGCGCGGGCGAGGAGCGGTTTTCCCAGCGCGGCGGCTTCCAGATAGGGCAGGCCGAACCCTTCCTGGAGCGAGGGCATGATGATGGCATCGGCGGCGGCCATGAGAGCGGGGAGCGTTGGATGCCAGAAACGGCCGGAGCGCTGGGGCGGGTGGCAGCCCCGGGCCTTATCACCTGACAGCACGGCCGGCACAAATGGCCAGTGATGGCGGGCCGCAGCCGCGCAGAGGGCATGCCAGGCAGGAACTTCCGCCGGGGAACTGGGGCCGCCGGTGGTGATGATGCAGGTGGGCTCTGTTTGTGCCTGCGCCAGGAGGATCGCTTCCGCGAGGTTCTTGCGCCGGAGCGCCCGCACCGGGGCCAACCAAACGCGGCGGCCCCTGCTTTGCTGGCGAAGCCAGGCGGCGGCCTCACCAATCTCGTTTTTGGCAGGCCAGGCCAACTCCGGCAGCGGGTTCCCCACCCAACGGGCCGCTTCCCCGGCCCGCAACCGGACCCAGGCCAGATCCGCCTGATTCACACACCAGTGCCGGATGTGAGGCCCCACTGGCAGGGATAACTCCAACGCTTCCTCCAGCTCTGACACCCCGGCCGCCAGCCAATCCTGCCAACGCGCCCAGCGCCCGTCCCACCACCAATCGTGGTGATGCAGCCACAGCCTGGCCCCGGCCATCGCACAATGTTCCGGCAGAAGCCGCAGCAGCGCCAGGTTCCGGCCCACGCTGAGATTGTGCGCCCACACCAGGGTTTTCCCTCCCGCCAAAACGTCCTGTAACAGCCCCATGGCATCCGGCCCTACCGTCTGCTTTTCACCCTCTGAATAACCAAAATCGCGGTGCACCACCGCCCGCACGGGCAAGCCAGGCAAGCGTTGCGAAACCTCCCCCAGCCAGGCCGGGTCCACTTGTTCCCCGAGCAGGAAAACCACCTCATCCACCCGCTCAAACCGGGCCACCAGCAGGGGCAGCCCACGCGCAATCACCTGCCGCACCCCACCGGGCCGGTCGTGATAGTGAAAAACCACCAATCGCACGGCGGATTGAAATCAAGTTCAGGTTCAGGTTAAGGAGTAGCCCAGTAAACCGTAGCAAGGCCCGTCCCGGCCTTGAGCATTGCCTCGGCATCGGATCCAAGCCGGGACGGGGCTTGCTGCAAATTTTTACTTCCGGCGCTTTCCTCCGCCGCCGGGTTTGCCCATCTGGCCGAATTTGCTTCCGCCGGAATGCTTGCCACTGCCCATGCCTGGCATGCCGCCGAGCTTGCCGAAATCAGGCAAGCCGCCACCGCCCAGACCGCCCAAGCCGCCGAGGCCACCTCCGGCACCGCCAGCACCGCCCATCATTTTGGCCATCGCCCCCATTTTGCCAGGGTTCTTCATCAATTTCCGCATGTCGCCGAATTGCTGGAGCATCCCGTTCAATTCATTGACCGAGCGTCCCGCCCCGGCGGCAATGCGCGCGCGCCGCTTGGCATTCAGAATTTCCGGGCGTTTCCGTTCCTTCGGTGTCATGGATAGGATGAGCGCTTCAATGTGGAGCAGTTTTTTGTCATCCACCTGGGATTTCATCTCTTTGATCTTGCCACCCACCCCGGGCAGCAGGCTGAGCAGGCCCATCATGCCGCCCGCGCCGGAGGTCAGCTTTTTCATCATTTTGAGCTGCCCGAGGAAGTCAGTGAAATCAAAGTCGGATGAGGTCATCCGCTCCATCATCTTCATTGCATCCGCTTCATCGATAGCTTCCGCAGCCTGCTCCACCAAGCCCACGATATCACCCATGCCGAGGATGCGCTGGGCCATGCGGTCCGGCACGAAGACGTCCAGTTGGCTCATTTTCTCGCCGACCCCGGCGTATTTGATCGGCTGCTGAGTGACGCGGCGCATGGAAAGCGCGGCTCCCCCGCGGGCATCACCATCCAGTTTTGTCAGGACAATACCGGTGATGCCGATGGACTCGTGGAAGGTTTTTGCCACGCTGACCGCCTGCTGGCCGGTGGCGGCATCAGCCACCAATAGCACCTCAGCGGGATTGAGGTATTTGCGCACTTCCTTCAATTCCGCGATCAGCGCTTCATCGACTTCCTGACGGCCGGCGGTGTCGAAAATGATGACATTGGCGTTTTGTGAGGCGATCCAGGCCTCGGAGGCTTTGGCGGCTTTCAGCACGTTTTTCTCACCCGCTTCCGGCTGGTAAACCGGCACCCCCACTTCGCCGGCCAGAGTAGCCAATTGGTCAATCGCCGCTGGCCGGTAAAGGTCCAGAGCTACGAGGACGACCTTTTTGCCTTCCTTTTTCAACTTCAGCGCCAGCTTGGCAGAGGTGGTGGTTTTGCCTGCTCCGTTCAAGCCCACCATCATGATCCGGGCGGGAGGAGTGAGATCGAGCGGCACGGCATCGCCACCCAGCAGGGCGGTGATTTCATCATGAAAAATCTTGATGAGCTGCTGGCCGGGGGTGACACTTTTCAGCACTTCCACGCCGAGGGCTTTTTCCTTGACCGCAGCAAGGAAATCGCGGGTCACGGCAAAGTCCACATCCGCTTCCAGCAGGGCCAGCCGCACCTCGCGCAGGGCATCGGCAACATTGCTCTCACTGATTTTACCGAGACCACGGAGCCGGCGGAAGACGCCTTCAAATTTTTCTGTTAAGGATCCAAACATGGTTTTTATTGAGGACTGGGAAGAGCGGGAGTGGGGGCAGGCGCAGGCGCAGGAGTGCCAGCAGGATCTGCCGGCAGGGTCATCACCCCTTCCGGCACCGTCGCCTGCTGCAGCACAGGCGGCGGCTCCGGAAGATAATTGGCCAGCAGATCCACCGAGAAGCGCCAGTTGACGGCGTCCGGCTTGGATTCGCCGGCGCGTTTGAAGGTGACATAAACCTGGCATTCCGGCGCACGCAGGGCTTCGCGTATCTGATAGGAAATCACTCCCGCCGCAGGATCATAAACCGCCGGCACGGTGCCGAAGCCGGCGATTTTCATGACCACGGAAGCGGGATCAATCCCGGAAAGCTTGGTGACATCGACCCCGATCAGCGGCCGGCGCTCGGCCACGGTGGCATCCGGCCGGGGGGTGGTGGTCACGAGGGATTCCCCCTCAGGACCACCCAGCAGAGCCTTGGTAAGATCCCCGCCGGAGGTGCCGCGCGAGCTGACGGCGCGCCGGAAGTTGGAATCCGTAGGGTCATTCCCCAAAATGATATAACGCGCCAGAGTGGTGGCCGGCATGTCCCAGGTGACGCGGGCCGGGTTGACCGTGAAAAGCGCTTCATAGCCCGCTTCCTTGCCGATCTCCTGCTCGTGCTCGGTGTTATAACCGCCCGGATAGGCATAAGTGCGGACGGGCCGGGCGATCAGGTCTTCCAGGAATTGCTTGGAATCCTTCATCTCCATGCGCAGGAAAGTCCCGGCTTCCTCAGACGATTTCCGCTCCAGTCCCCGGATTTTGGAAGGCAGGGGATGGCTGACACTGTGGCTGCCCACCTCAGCCCCATAAGCCATCAGTTCGCGGATTTCCGGAGTGGTGAGAGCCCGCCCCCCGCCATTCACAAAGCGCTTGTAGAGAAAAATCGAAAATGGATAGCCGAACTCCTTCAGCACCGGAAAGGCGAGGCGGTGCACCGTTTTCCATCCGTCATCCATGGTGATGACCACGCTGGGATCCGGGATGTCTTTTTCCCCCCTCCTCCAAGCCAGAAAATCGGACATGGAAATCACAGGCAGACGGGCGTCCTTCAGCGCCTGCATTTGATCGCGGAAATGATCGACATTAATCTCCATCGGGTTCTTCGACTTGCCCGTGGTAAAGTCATGATAGCCCAGCACAATCACTTGGGCGGATTTATTGATCGTCAGGGCAGGCACGGCGGGATCGATCACGGGCTCAGCCGGGGCCGCCGCCGGGGCCGTTTCCTGGACGATCTCCGGCACCGGTGCTTCCAGGGCCGCAGCGGGCGGCGGTGCGGGTTTGATGCGGTCACAGCCCACCCCGCACAGGGCGGCGGCGAGCAGCACTGCGGGGCGGAAAAAAAGATAGTAAGGGCGTCGGGGGGGCGTCGGCATCCTGAAAAGCACTTGGAACGAAAGGGTTACCCTACCTGGGTGCGGCATGATTGCAATGCGCTCCGTGCATCGGTTTTTTCGGAGGCGCGCGGCCTGGTTTTGGCTTCTATTCCCGCCATGCTGCGCAAAACCAAAATCATCGCCACCCTCGGACCTGCCACCGATTCCCCCGAAGTCCTCCAGGAACTGATCCTTGCCGGGGCCAATGTCTTCCGCCTGAATATGAGCCACGCGCCCGCCGAATGGTGCCGCAGCGTCACCGCCCGCGTCCGCGAAGCCGCCCTGGCAGTCAGCCGCGATGTCGGCGTGCTGATGGACCTGCGCGGCCCTACCATCCGCACGGGCGATGTCTCCCTGGCCTATACGCTGAAGCCGGGCGACACCGTGGAATTCACCCTGTCCGATGCCCCGGCTACCCTCGCCATCTCCACCAGCGTGAACTACCCCGGCCTCTACGCCGATCTTAAGCCTGACGATACCGTCCTGGTGGACAACGGCATCCTGCAAATGCGCGTCGTCAGCACCGCGCCGGAACGCGTCATCTGCACGGTGCTGAATCAGGGCGTGATGGGCAGCCGCCGCCACATCAACCTGCCCGGCATCAAGGTCAATCTGCCGCCCCTCACGAACAAGGATTTTGAAGACATGAAGCTGGCCGCCGAGATCGGCATCGACTTCGTAGCCATGTCCTTCGTCCGGGATGCCTCACATCTCCATCTTCTGAGGGAAGAACTGATCGCCCTCGGTTGCCCGGCCCGCATTGTTGCCAAAATCGAAGACCAGCAGGCCGTCCGGAAGCTCGACGAGATCATCGAAGCCTCCGATGTGGTGATGGTCGCCCGGGGGGATCTGGGCATCGAAGTCCACCTGGAGGAACTTCCCGTGCTCCAGCGGAAGATTGTCAGCAAGTGTGTCACCCGCGGCCGCAGCGTCATCGTGGCCACTCACATGCTGGAGAGCATGATCCAAAATCCCGTGCCCACCCGGGCGGAAGTCACGGATGTGGCCAACGCTATCTTCGAGGAGGCGGACGCCATCATGCTCAGCGGCGAAACCAGCAGCGGAGCCTTTCCCGTGCGCTGCGTGGAGATCATGGTCAAGATCGCCCACCGCGTCGAAGCCGCTTCCACCCACGCGGAAAATCCCTCACGCTTTGCCGTGCTGGATAACGACAAACAGCGGATTGTGAAACAAGCCGTTTCTCTGGCAGATTCGCTGGAGGATGCCGTCATCATCGTCTTCACCGCCCGCGGCGTCCTTGCCCGTTACGCCGCGTGGTTCCGGCCCGCCGTCGCTCCTATTTTCGCCTTCACGCCCGATCAAAGCGTCGCCCGCGGCCTGCAGCTCAGCCGCGCCGTCCAGCCTCACGTCCTGGAATTCAATCCCGGCCAGCCTCACGAAACCATCGCCTCCGCCGTGGCTTACCTGAAATTGCACAACCACGTGGTCTCTGGCCAAACCCTCGTCATTATCAGCGATGTCCTCCAGGGTGAATTCACGGTAAATTCCATCCTCGTCCAACAGGCCTGAGTTTGCAGCGGACGGCCAGGCTAGCCTTATTTCTGCAGGAAGGGTTGCATTCCCCCGGCAGGCGGTTATCGGCTGCCCTTCCCTTTTATGGCAGTGGCGACTCAATGGAATCTGAGGCCGGTGCAGACTGATTGTCTGGCATCGTTGCAGGGCTGTGGGAAGTCGCCGCTGGTCTGCCGTTTGCTCGCCCAGCGCGGCGTGCAGGGTGGAGCAGATGCCGAGCGCTTTCTCAATCCCAAGCTGAAGGAACTCGGCGACCCCTTCGCCCTCCCTGACATGGAGCCCGCCGTGGCCCGCCTGCTCCTGGCGGCGGAAGCCGGGGATTTTGTGGTGCTTTTTGGCGATTACGATGTGGATGGTGTTACCAGCCTGACCTTGCTCCACACTCTGCTGAGGGCCTACGGCATCGACGCCCGCTGCTTCCTGCCCCTGCGCATGGAGGAAGGCTATGGCCTCTCCCGCGCCGCCCTGGAGCGCTGCCTGGCGGAAGGACCTGCCACCCTGCTCATCGCGGTGGACTGCGGCACCACCGCCCGGGACGAAGCCGCCTGGCTGAAATCCCAGGGCATTGATGTTATCATCCTCGACCACCACGAGCCAGACCCCAAGCGCCTGCCGGATGTGGTGGCGCTCGTCAATCCCAAGTGCGGCACCGGCTGGCACTATCTTTGCAGCGCCGGCGTCGTCTTCAAAGTCGCCCATGCCATGCTGAAACGCCGCATGGTGCCTGGTTTCGAATTGAAGTCAGAACTCGACCTCGTCGCCCTCGCCACCGTGGCTGACATCATGCCGCTGGTGGAGGAAAACCGCCTCCTCGTCCGTCAGGGCCTGCAACGCCTCAGCACCACCCGCCGCGCCGGCCTCCATGCCCTGATTGAAGTGTCAGGCGTCATGGAGCCTTATTCCAGCATGGATCTGGGCTTCCGCCTCGGCCCCCGCCTGAACGCCGCCGGCCGGCTCGATACCGCGCACGCCGCGCTGGATCTGCTGCTTTGCGAAGACCCGGAAGAAGCGGCCAGTATCGCACGGGATCTCGACCTGCAAAACCGCGACCGCCAAACCCTCGAACAACAAATCCAAGCCGAAGCCGCCGCGCAGGCCCTTTCGCTTATGGATACCTGCGATCCTCCCCACGGGCTCGTCATCGCCTCCCGCGGCTGGCATCCGGGCGTCGTCGGCATCGTCGCGGCCCGCCTCATGCGGCAGTTTTACCGGCCGATTTTTGTCATCGCCATTGATGATGAGGGCCTGGGCAAAGGCAGCGGCCGCAGTGTGCCTGGAGTGTCCCTCGTGGCCGCGCTGGACGTCTGCCGCCCCCTCCTCGCCAGTGGGGGTGGCCATGAGATGGCCGCCGGCGTCAGCCTGCGCGAGGAAAATATCGCGGCCTTCCGGGCCAGCTTCCATGCCAGCGTCCACCAGCAAACCGGCGGCATCCCCCCCGAGCCCATCCTGCATCTCGATGCAGAAGTCCAATTGGATGAGCTAACCATGGAGTTTCTGGACGACTACGATCAGTTGCAACCCTTTGGCAGCGGCAATCCCCAGCCCTTGTTCATGGTGCGCAGCGTCTATCCCTCCGCCGAGCCCCGCCTCCTCCGCGAGCGCCATTGGCGGCTGGAACTCATGCAAAACGGCACCACCCGCACCGCCATGTGGTTCAACGCCGGCGGCCAGGCCTTGCCCCCTGCCCCCTGGGACCTCGCCTTCCACGTCGACCGCAATACCTTCCGGGGCCATACCACCGTGCAACTCCTCGTCCAGGCCCTGCGTCCCGCCTGACCCCTGATAGGGGGTTTGAAACCCGCCCCGGAGCCTTTGGACGTCGGGGTGTGGCACCGGCCAATACGAGCGCCACTCCACAACAGGGTTAAATATTGTAGTTACCATGTTCATTTAGATTCAGGGCGGGTAGCCGGTTGCCCACCACCATATTGTTCTGCGCCTATTGGTGTTGGGACGCTTTCGATATTCATACTATTGAAAGTGTCCCGCCAATAGGATGGGAAAGCAGTAAATCCTTCCAGTCCCGAGGCAACGATCTGTGCCGACCGCTCCGCAATCTCCTTGTCCTCGATGATCTTAAGTCCTCCTTGAGATTCCTGCTCCCGACCCTCATCCAGCAACTCTCAACTTCCTTTCAGGGCTGATCAGCAGGATCCGGGTTCCGCTTCCGCCACTTCCCCCCTGAGCGCCCGAGTCTGAGCTTAGCCAAGGGAGACGATCCTGACCTTGCTATCATAGTGGGCAGCGGCCAGCTGCTTTCCGTCAGGGTGGAGCACCATCCCCCGGATCACGCTGGGGAGTTTCAGGGAGAAAAAGGGTTTTGCCACGCCGCGGTTCCAGAAGAGCAGGATGCCGTCATTGCCCCCGGTGGCGGCGCAGAGCCAGCCATCGGCATGATAGCGGGCGGAATAAATGGTGTGGTTTTTCAGGTCGTCACCGCCGGTATGCCGGCCGCTTTCCTTGCCATCCTCCCAGTTGAAACAAACCACCAGAGGTTCCTGCACATTGCCCATGGGGTTGGGTGACTTGTAGTGGCCGGCGGCGGCCAGCAGCTTGCCGTCGGCGCTCAGGGTCAGAGCCCGGACGCCGCCGTAGTGGACCATCTGGCCTTCCTGATAGGTATGGAGCGCGCTGGCATCCAGGGTTCTCGTCAAATTTCCACTGGCAGCGTCCCACTGCATGATTTTGCCATCCAGATCCCCGCTCAGGAGATGACTCCCCGAGGGATGCCAGAGCAGGCTGTAGATATGCCGCTGATGCCCCTTCATTTCCCGGATCGCGGTGCCTTCGCTGGCATTCCAAAGTCGAACCACCCGGTCATTGCCCGCGCTGGCGAGGATTTTCCCATCAGGGCTCAAGGCCAGGCTGCGAATCCACCCTTCATGGGCTTTCAATTTCCGGGCTGGCTTGGGCTCGTCATCACCGGATGGCCACCAGAACAAATGATCGTCCCCCGCTCCGGAAATCAGAAACGATCCGTCCGCCGTGAATTCCAGCGCCAAGGGCCAGGAATCGTGCCCTGCCAAAACGGTCTTTTTCCCTGACGACAAATCCCAGCGCACCACATTGCGGTCTTCTGAACCCGCAAAAATCCAGCGGCCTTTTGGGTCAATGGCACAGCAGGTCAGAGGAGCCGTGTGTTCCAGTTCCTTGGTGGTGCTTGCCTTACGGGGATCGCTCATCGCATTCCAAAGACAGCCAAGTCGTGCCGGTTCTTTCAGCGGATCCCTCCGGCGGGTGGCAGCACCTTCATACTCATAGCCAAATCCCCTGATACTATTCAGAGATCCCTTGGTTAAAATGCAAACTCAAGAGAACTGTTTCCCAATTATTAATAATATTCACATGATAGATAAGCGGTGAATGCCTGGTTCTTTTGAGATGGATGCAATCCCTTCCCCCATGCAGCCGGGATCCAGCCGGCCACTGCCCCGAACCGCCCATTGGCTTCGGTGCACCGGTGTGCTATGGTGGGTGGTGCTCCAAGGAATGGCGGTGGCGCAGGCCGCGCCCCTGCACGGGCAGGTGGATCTGGCTATGGCTCAGACGCGCCTGGGGCCGGCCCCGGCGGTGGCGGATGATCTGAGCTTTTTGCGCAGGGCGGCGCTGGCCCTGACAGGGATGCCGCCAGGCATTGCTGAAACCAGAGCCTTCATGGCAGACCCCGCCCCGGACAAGCGTCCGCAGCTCATTGCCAGTCTGACCAACCGTCCGGAATTCATCCATCACCTCGCCGTCCAGTTGGATGTGCTCCTGATGGAACGCCGGGCGGAATTGCATACCAAATCGGAGGAGTGGCGCGGTTGGCTGGAAGACTCCCTGACGGAAGGAAAAACCTGGGATCAACTGGTCCGGGAGATCCTGGCCACGGATGGCGTGGATCCAAAAACGCGCCCCATCGCCCGCTGGCTGCTGGAGCGGCAGGCGGAACCCAACCTGCTGGCCCGCGACGCCGGGAGGCTCTTCCTGGGGCGGGATCTCGCCTGTGCCCAGTGCCATGATCATCCGCGTATCGATGACTATTCCCAAAGGGACTATCATGGTTTGGCCGCGTTTTTTGGGCGCACCTATCTTTTCCAAGCTGACGAAAAAAAGCCCGGTTATGCCGGGGAGCAGGCCACGGGAGAGGCCAGCTGGACCTCCGTTTTCACCAAGGTCAAAGGCAGCTCCGGCCCCCGTCTGGCCGGGGGAGTGGAGATCGTGGAACCGGCTATCGCCCCCTCTGACTTTTGGAAAGTGACGGTGGATGAACCGAAGAAGCCGCTGCTCGCGGTGCCGACCTACAGCCGCCGCGGACGCCTGGCAGAGGTCATGGCTGCCGACCCGGCTTTCCGGCGGAACATCGCCAACCGCGTCTGGGGCATGGTGATGGGCCGCTGCCTGGTGGAGCCGCCGGACCTGTTGCATTCCGCCAACCCGCCGGTGCACCCCGCTGTCCTGGATCTGATCGCCCATGGCTTGGCCGGGATGAAATTTGATCTCCGGCCTTTCGTCAGGGAACTCGCCCTCACCCGCACCTTTGCCGAAGCCTTTGACCCGGCTCCACCGGAGCCGGTGAGTTGTCAGGGGATCGCGGCCAGCCTGCCCCAGTTGGAATCCGCCGCCCTGGAAACCAAGCAGGAAAGCGTGCGTCTCAGCCTCATCTTTACGGAGGCGGTGGAAGCTCATGAAGCCGTCTGCCTCGCAGTCCAACCAGCCATTGAGCCATGGGATGTGGCGAAAAAAGCTTTCGATACCGCCCTGCAGGCTGCGGCCAAGGCAGTCACCGAGCGGCAGAAAGCGGAGGAGCTGAACTGTTCCCTGACAGCATCCGGAAGGCTGTTCCGGGAAGCGGCAGTGGCTGGGGCCCAGGCTGCAGCCGCCGCGCCTGATGACAAAGGCCTGGCTGCTGCAGCTAAAACCTTTTTGGATAAAGCGGACAAAACCGCCGGCGAAGCCGCCGCCGCCACCAAAGATCTCCCCACCAAGGAAGCCGCCGTGGTCAGCACCGCTGCCGCCGTGGAACCGGCCCGCCTCGCCGCCGCCGCCAAAAAACCTGCCGCAGACGAAGCCCTGGGGAAAATCGCGACCGCTCAGGCCATCGTGGACAAGGCGGACCAGGAAAAACAACAAGCCAGGGGCATCGCCTCCCAGGCAGCCCAGAGGGTTAGCGGAGCCAAAGCTCTCCTGGCCTATGCGGGAGCCGCCGAAGCCGTTCCCCCAAAGCTGGAAGAAGCCACCAAACGCCGCTCTGCCCTGGGCACTCATATCCAAGGCCTGGCCACCCAGCGCACCGCTCTGGCTACTCTAAGCACCAGCCTCACCGCCTTGGAAGCAGCCGCCGCGAAGGAAGCGGCCCAGGCCCAAGTCCAAACTCAACCCGTCACCCTGACTCTTGCGGGCGCCGAAGCTGGCCATCCGGAGCGCGCCGTGGAAGCCGGACGCCAATCCGCCACTCTGGTGGTAAACCTGAAGGCGGTGCTGGCCAAAGCGCAGGCGAAATTGACCGCCGATGAATCCAGTCTCCCGGCCATGAAGGCGGCTGCTGCCGATGCGGACCAACAAGCTGCCAGTGCGCAACAAGCCTTGTCGGAAGCGGGCGATCACTTCAGTCAGTTGGGCAGCACTACCTTCTCCATCGCCAACCTCAGCCCGATCCCGCCAGAGCAATTGTGCTGGAGCATCCTGCAGGTCACCGGTGCGCTGGAGCAACTCCAGGACAGCGCGAAAGCCGAGTGGGATACGAAAAATCCACCCGCTCCCAATGAACCCCTGAGCGGTGCCAAAGCGGCTGCCCGGCTCAAGGGCATCGACACGCTAACCCAAGCTAAAATCGGTCCCCACGAAAAGCAATTCATCCAGCTCTTTGCCAATGGGGCCGGACAGCCCCAGAGTGATTTCTTCGCCACCGCAGACCAGGTGCTGTATTTCGAAAACGCCGGTTCCCTCAGGCATTGGACCCGTCCTGCCGGACAGAATCTGGCGGCACGCCTGGAGAAGATCACAGATCCCCAGGCCTTCGCCGAAGAACTTTTCCTGGCCATCCTCACCCGCCTCCCGGATGCCGGGGAAATCCAGGACATCCGCACTCTGCTGGCCTCACACCCTGCGGCACAGCGCGCTGACGCCATTTCCAATACCATCTGGGCGCTGGTCACCAGCACCGAGTTCCGCTTCCGCCATTAATTCACATGAAAGCCTGCACCTATTCCTGCCAAACGACGGACCATCTCCTGGGACGCCGCGCCTTTTTTGACCGGATGGCCCGGGCGGGTGCTGGCGCGGCCTTGTCAGGCATGGGGCTCTTCGCCACCCCGGCCATCGCGCAGCAGTTGCAGAAGGAACAAAAGCGGCTGCTCATCGTTAACCTCGCCGGTGGGCTGAGCCAGTTGGAAAGCTGGGATCCCAAGCCCGGCACCCGCACCGGCGGCCCTTTCCGTGCCATCCCCACCAGCGTGCCCGGCATGCACATCAGCGAGTTGCTGCCCCATACTGCCAAGCAAATGCACCATCTCTCGCTGGTCCGGGGCATCAATACCCATGAAGACGATCATGGCAAAGGAAGCTACCTCATTCTGACCGGCCGCCGCCAGCGCCAGGGCTCGCAGGACCCCCAACTCGGAGCCGTCGCCGCCAAGGCACTGGATACCCCCGGCCGCTCCCTGCCAGGCAATATCACCATTTCACCAGGCGGCGGGGGAGGGCGTAGCGCGGACTCTGCCTATCTGGGGCCAAAATACGCCAGCATCGTGCTGGGCAATGGCAGCCCTCCCCAATACATGCAGCGTCCTGACACCCTTTCCGGGGAGGCCGTCCTATGCGCCAATGACCTGCGCCGGAAGATGAACGGGCGCTTTGCCCTGCGACGCCGCACCGCCGAGACGGAGGCCTGGACCCAAAGTTTTGAGCAGGCCCAGGAACTGATGAAGCAACGCGAAGTCTTTGATATCACCCGGGAATCTGACAAGGAGCGGGAGCGCTATGGCGACAGCGACTTCGGCCGCCACTGCCTGCTCGCCCGGCGGCTCATTGAGAAGGGCATCACCTGCGTCAATCTCACCCACTCCAACTACGACACCCATAACGATAACTTCAACTTCCATTTGGAGCAGTTGGGGGAGTTTGACCGCCCCTTCGCCACCCTGATGGATGACCTCTTTCAGCGCGGCCTGCTGAAGCACACCCTTGTCGTGGTGCTCTCGGAGTTTGGCCGCACCCCTGGCATTAACAAACTCTATGGGCGCGACCACTGGAGCAAGGCATGGTCCGTCTGCCTGGGCGGGGCCGGCATCGTGCCCGGAGCGATCATTGGCCAGACCAATGCCGATGGCACCGAAGTCACGGAACGCCAGGTGGACAGTGGCGACCTTTTCCACACCTACCTCCGGGCTCTCGGAGTGAAGAGCGACGGACAGTTCATCATCGCCGGGCAAAAACTTCCTATGGCCGATCCCGCCCACGAACCCATCCGCGAACTCCTCGCCTGATCCCGCTCTCCCTCCCGATTGCATCCTGGCATTCCCCCTGCATGGTGACCCATGTTTGAAATCCGGGACCGGCCGAAAGTGGTCGAAAAAGCACTGCTGATTGGGGCCTACTTTGACCAGCGAGAAAAAGACGAAGCCGCCAGCCTGCTGGAGGAGCTGTGCGAACTGGTCACCACCCTGGGCATTCCCATCGAGGAAAGCATCCTCGTGCTGGTCCGCGACAGTAACCGCAAATACCTTACCGGGTCCGGCAAGGCCGCCGAACTCATCGCCCATGCCAAGGAACGCGGGTGCGACGTCATCGTTTTCGATAATGGCCTCGCCCCCATGCAGCAGCGCGCCTGGGAGACGGATGGCGGCATCACCGTGATCGACCGCGAGGAGGTCATTCTCGACATCTTCGCCATGCGTGCACAAACCGCTGAGGCCAAGCTCCAGGTTGAGTTGGCCCGCCAAAAATACGCCCTGCCCCGCCTCGCCCGCATGTGGGGTCACCTTGACCGCCAGGGCGGCGGCGGCGGAGCTGGCAGCGGAGGGGCCGCCCGCGGCGAGGGCGAGACGCAGATTGAAACTGACCGCCGTCTGGCCCGCGACCGCATCACTGCCCTCCAGCGCCAGATCACCGAGGTCAAAAAACAACGCACCACCCAGCGGAAGGAACGCCAGCGCGTCCCCATCCCGGCCGCCGCGATTGTTGGTTATACGAATGCCGGCAAATCCACCCTCCTCAATCTCATCACCGGAGCCACCGTCCTCGCGGAAGACAAGCTCTTCGCTACGCTCGACCCCACCACCCGGAAGGTCCAGCTTCCGGACGGCCAGCAGATGCTCCTCACCGATACCGTCGGCTTCATCCGCAACCTGCCCACCCGCCTCATCGAGTCCTTCAAAGCCACCCTGGAGGAAGCCTTCCTTGCCGACTATCTCATTCACGTGCTGGACGCCAGCCAGGAACGCGTCTTCCAGTTTTACGAAACCACCATGGGCGTGCTGAAGGAACTCGGTGCCGACGATAAAAAAATGCTCGTCGTCCTCAACAAAATCGACCTGGTCCCCCCGGCCCAGCGCCAGCAGATCGCCTCCCATTTCGACCAGCCCGCCCTCGTCTCCTTTCACACTGGCGAAGGCGTGCCGGAATTCCTCCAACGCCTCAGCGGCATGATGCTGGAGCGCACCCGCCGCATGAAGCTGCGCCTCCCACAGTCCGAATTTGGCATCATGAGCCTCATCCACCAGCAGGGCAAAGTCATTACCCAGGACTACGACGGCAACGACATCCTCCTCGACATCATCGTCCCCCGCCGCTTCGACGCCCAACTCGAACCCTACCTCGATCCCCCCCTCCCCGCCCGCATCCCCGAAGCCTGGGAAACCAGCGGACGCTGAGCCTTGCCAGGATTTTTCCAACATTGCGTCCACCGTGCCCGGCGTCGCTGCGCTTCTTTTCACGGATAGCGGGCACAGTCCCGGAGCGCTGGAAGAAATTCGGTTTCCGGGACTTATTATATTATATTATGAGGGTGTCTGCTATTGGCCTGCTGCCCCTAAAACCCCTCCGCTTCCGAAATATGCATTTGATTTCCCATTCGCTTGCCTTGGGCGTGCTTTGCGCCACGGCGGTGGAATCCGCCCCGATCCGTTCGCTCGCGGTATATCCGGACCATATCACCCTCGAAACCAAGCGCGATTTCCACGCCTTCGTCGCCATCGCCACCAGCACAGACGACGTTTCCACCGACGTCACCGCCAGTGCCACCCTGACGCTGGCAGATTCCACCCTCGCCACCCTCTCCGGGCGCACCCTCACGCCTTTGAAGGACGGCACCACCACCCTGACCGTCGCATGGGAGGGGCAGATGGCCACCCTGCCCCTTGCGGTCAAAACCGCTGCCACGGACCGTCCTGTCAGCTTTAATCTTGACGTCATGCCCGTGCTGATGCGCAATGGCTGCAACACCGGCTCCTGTCACGGAGCCGCCCGCGGACAGGATGGCTTCCAGCTCTCCCTCTTCGGCTTCGATCCCGCGGGCGACCACTACCGGCTCACGCAGGAAATGAGCGGCCGCCGCGTCAACCTGGGCCTGCCCGAAGACAGCCTCGTCCTCACCAAATCCATCAACGCCGTCCCCCACACCGGCGGCAAGCTGATGGAACCCGGCAGCCCAGCCTGGCAGGTGCTTCACGAATGGATCGCCAACGGCGTCCCAACCGACCCCGCCGCCATCGCCACCGTCACCAACGTCGAAATCTTCCCGCCCAACGCCGTGCTGGAAGGCCAAGGGGCCAAGCTTCAGTTCACCGCACGCGCCACCTACTCCGACGGCACCGACCGCGATATCACTCCCCTGGCCGTATTCAAAACCAACAACGAAACCTCCGCCGTCATCACGAAGGAAGGCCTCGTCACAGCCGGTGCCCGGGGCGAAGCCTTCATCATGGCCCGCTTCGGCACCTTCACCGTCGGCAGCCAGGTCATCGTCATCCCGGACAAACTTCAATACACCCGACCCACCATCCCGGAAAACAACTACATCGATCAGCTGGTCCACGAAAAGCTTCACAAACTGCGTATCCTCCCCTCCGGCCTGTGCGATGACGCTACTTTCCTCCGCCGCGCCTCTCTCGACATCACCGGCTTGCTCCCTGAAGATGAAATGGCCACCCGCTTCCTCGCGGATGCCGCTCCTGACAAACGGGCCAAACTCGTCGATGAACTCCTGGGCCGCAAGGAATTCATCGAAATGTGGGTCATGAAATGGGCGGAGTTGCTGCAGATCCGCACCAATCCCACTACCGGGGTCAGCTACAAATCCACCCTGCTTTACTTCAATTGGCTGAAGGAGCGCATCGCCAAAAACGTCCCTTTCAACATCATCGTCCAGGACCTTCTCGCTTCCACCGGTGGCACCTTCACCAACCCCGCCACCAACTACTATCAAATCGAACGCGACACCCTCAAAGTCGCCGAAAACGTCGCTCAGGTCTTCATGGGCATGCGGCTGCAATGCGCCCAGTGCCATAACCATCCTTTCGACCGGTGGACCATGGACGACTACTATGGCTTTGCCGCCTTCTTCTCCCAGATCGGCCGGAAAACTGCCGAGGACCCCAGGGAAACCGTAGTCTTTGACTCCCGCGGCGGAGAGGTCAACCACCTTGTCACCAAGCAACCTGTCAAACCCAAACTCCTCGGCGGGGCCATCCCGGACAAACCCGGCACAGACCGGCGCCAGCTCCTCGTCCAGTGGCTCGCCAGCCCGGAAAACCCCTACTTTGCCAAAAACCTCTCCAACATCATCTGGAGCCACTTCTTCGGCACCGGCATCATCGAACCCGTGGACGATGTCCGTGTCTCCAATCCCGCCTCGAACCCCGAACTCCTCGACGCCCTCGCCAAAAAATTCACCTCCTACAACTACGACTTCAAGCGCCTCGTCCGCGACATCTGCCTCAGCCGCACCTATCAACTCACCTCCCGCATCAATGACTCCAACGCCAGCGACCACCGCAATTTCTCCCACGCCCTGCTCCGCCGCCAGCGTGCCGAGGTCATGCTCGACACCCTGACGCAAGTCACCGGCACCCAGAACAAATTCGAAGGCCTCCCCAAAGGAGCCCGCGCCGTCCAAATCGCTGATGGCAACGTCTCCAACTACTTCCTCCGCACCTTCGGCCGGGCGGAGCGCGCCAGCGTCTGCTCCTGCGAAGTCAAAATGGAGCCCAACCTCGGCCAGGCCCTCCAACTCATGAATGGCGATATCACTTCCCAGCGGATCACGGAAGGCAAGTTCATCACAACCCAGCTTGAAGCCAAAAAATCCCCCAACGACATCATCCAGTCGCTCTATCAACGATGCTTCACCCGCGCCCCTGAGGAAACCGAACTCAAGCCCGTGCTCGAAGCCATCGCCGCCAAACCTGCCGACACCGCCCCGATCCTCGAAGATCTCTTCTGGGCCCTGCTCAACTCCAAGGAATTCATGTTCAACCACTAGCCCTGGCACCGCCGGCTTTATGACTGCTAGGCGCACCAATTTTCCACCCTAATACCGTCCACCCGCTGGAACTCCCGGACATTATTAGTCACCACCGTCCGCCCCAAAGCGCGGGCATGAGCCGCGATTTGGACATCGTAGGGACCGATCATTTGACCCTGCTTTTCCAAACGGACCCGGATCCTGGCACATTCCGCCGCCGCTTCCTCCGTCCATTCCATGATGCGGAACGGACGGAGAAAGTCACGTAACTGCTGCCGGGCCCTGATCGGGTGATCATGCTTTTCTGCCCCGTAGCTCAGTTCATGAAACGTCACTACAGAGATGCAGACCCGGTCAAAACCCAGGTTCAATAGCTTCTTTAACACCGCTTCCGGCTTGTTTCGCCGGGCGAAGATACAAGTGTCTGTATCCAATAAATAATCAGGATCTCCCATCATAAAGCAGGAAAGCTCAGACCCCAAAATCCCGTGACTGCATGGGCAGTTGCTGCCGCCCGTCCGCCATAAAATCCGGATCCGCATCCCAGCTGGTCCACCAGTCTGCGACGCTGCGCACTGCCGGAGCCCGGGTGATCACCAGACTGTCTTCCAGACGCGTGATCAGGAGATCTTCATCCTGCAATTGGAAATCTTTGGGGATACGAACTGCGGTAGAGCCCCCCGTGCGGAAAGTCCGCGCCTTCCGGGCTTCTGCCAAATAGCTGATACCGGAAGGAGGAGCCGTTGGTTTTGCTTTGCGTGGTTTTGCACTCATTCAAAATGTATATCCCAAACATACCTACATTTCAACTTTTTTTCAGAATTTTTCCTTCCCTGCTCAATATCCTGCCCGGTAAAATTTCCTGACCTGGTCCACTGGAAATGCGGCTGGGCTCAACGCCTCCGGCAGGGAAACCCATGGCCCCGCCGGATCCAGCGCCTCCTGCAGGCCTCCCCTATCCCAGCGCACTTCCACTCCCGCTGCCACTTTGTTCACCGCAATCGAAGGAGAACCCGGTGTCACCATGGATTTAATCTGATAGATCACCCCACCTCCCAAAGCGTTTCCCAGACTGCCCGTAGTGGAAAGGTCCGCCACGAAGAGGGAATCCCGGGTCGACAGCAGCCCGTCCAAGTGGCCTATCCCCGCCTGCTTGCCGGCGATAAAATGGAAATACGACCCGGTCGCTGGATTCACATACACCAGAGGGTTCTCCTCGTTCTGCACCCCTCCCAAGCCGAACTTTCCGTGGAATCCGACAAAAATGCCCGTATTCAATCCGTCAGGAAATCCCGGCGGAGCATGCGCGATATCATTGGGCCCCTCACTTTCCGCACCCGTTTGGGGATTCGGCAGCGGCTGAAAAGCGATCAGCGGTGGCACTCCCGCGCCACCTACCCTCGTCCCTGTGCGGTAAGCGGTAAAATTTGCCGGAAACCCAAAGAACCAGCCCGCACTGCCAATGCTACCGCGGGGAATCACATTCAATTCATCCGCACTATGCGGCTCATTCACATCGACCAGCCCATCAATCCCGTTCTCCTGAAAATAAAGATCGCCCGTCACTGGATGGAACCCCATCCCGGCGGCATTGCGCAGCCCACTGGCCACCCGCGTCAGTCCGGAGGCGGTCACGCTGGTCGTCAGATCTGTGATATTCAACAAATAAATGGATTCGCCCGCCAGCGTGCCTGTGGCCCCGGAAATCGCGATGTTCCCCAGCGTCGCCGTGCGCGTCGTCACGGCGAAGTTGGTGTCCGAACCCAGCTGGAATAACAGATCATACCGGTTCGCGCTGCCCGTCGTTTTGCGGACCGCCAGCGCCGAGTGCGGATGCAGCCACCCTCCGGAAGGGTAAGTGAGGGTTATCGTGCCCACCAGCGTCAAAGCCGAAGCCGGAGTCGCCCCGAGGCGCAGGACCTTAATAGGCGTATTTTGTCCCGTGACAAACACCAGATTTCCGGCGATTTTCAGCGAAGACTGACCCTTGCTCAATCCGGTGTAAAGCACCACCGGGGCGGCATCTGCCACCCCATCTCCATTCGCATCCACCAAACGCACCAGAGACGCGGTTCCTCCGAAAAAACTCGCATTCTGCAGCACGGAAACCAGCATTGAGCCATCGGGCAGCCGCGCCATCCCCAGCGGATAACTCAACCCGGCAGCAAACACCGTCACCCGGAAATCCGCCGGATTGACCCCCGGGCCCTGCAGCGTGAAGGGCACCGCAGCGCCTGCTAAACCCGGCAAAAAACCCACTGTCACCAGCCCGCGCCACCACGCCCAGTAACACGTTGCCCGCTTCCTCCTTGAAACAAAAAAACCGGAAAACGAGTTAGGGGAGGGGTCCATCCACCGACCATCCAGGATCGACCGCCTTCTGACCAGCACAAAATGGTTTAGGATCGCGATCCCGCAGTTTTAGGAAAAAAGCCGGACTCTCCCGAACTCAGCCCGGAATCGCCTTCAATGCGAGGTGATCCGCCATCGCAGCAGGCCAGGGCCGGGGCTGAAGGCCCGTCAGCCGCGTGAATTTTTCTGTATTCAGAGCCGACTGGACCGGGCGCTGGGCCGTCAGACCGGGCAGGCTGGAAAGCGGCACCGGCGTAGCCCAGGTGGCCCGCAGTGGCCAACCCAGCCCGGCGGCGGCATCCAAAACGCCCTGGGCATATTCCTGCCAGGTGCACTCCGGGCCATTCACCAGATGGATCACGCCGGACGCCTCCGGCACGGTCAGCAGTGCCTCCACCCAGCCGGGAACATCAAGGCTGCAGGTCGGTGAGCCCGTTTTGTCCGAAACCACCCGCACCTCTGCATGACGGCAGGCTTGTTGCAGCACCCATTCCGGGAAGGCATCGCGGGCCGGGCCAAAGAGCCAGGCCAAGCGCAAAATCAAATGCTGCGGGGACACCGCCGCCACCCGCTGCTCGCCTTCCCATTTCGAGCGGCCATACGCACTGACCGGCTGCACTCCATCCGTCTCCACGTAGGGTTGGGCCTGCCGGCCATCAAACACATAGTCTGTGCTGAAATGCACCATCCGTGCCCCGCGGGCCGTGCAGATTTCCGCCAGGATGCCAGCCGCCTGGGCATTGACCGCCATCGCCAGATCCGGCTGCACTTCCGCGTCATCGACCTGCGTGTAGGCCGCAGCATTAATCAGCACATCAAACTCCGTCCGGTCCAAGGCGCTCTGAATTTGCTCCGGCCGGGTCAGGTTCAGTTCCGCCCGCGTAAATTCCGTCAGGGCAAACCGCTCCTCTGCCGCCCAGGCCCGCCGGAAGGCTCCCCCCAACAGCCCATTTCCCCCCAGCAGCACGACCCGGCAAGGGGCGGAAGCAGAAGGCTGGAAAGGCAGCAGATCGGTCATAAGAGCGGCGCACTTCGCCGGGATTCCCCCCTGGAGCAAAGGAAAACCTTTGGCCATTTCCCAGGTTGCACCCGGCTGGGGACTTCATATCCTGTCAGTCAAACCAAAATGCCGTCTGGCGGCGCTCCATGCCTGACCTTGACGCTCTGCCATTTTTCCTGCGACTTCCCTTCCACCCCACCCTCCCTATCCTCATGAGCCAACCTGCCCCCGTCATCACCGCCTACGTCAAAACCTTCTGCGGATGGAGCGAAGGCGTCCGTGCCGTCATGCGCAAGTATGACCTCGCCTTCGAAGAAAAAGACATCATCAAAAACCCCGCCTTCCGCTGGGAAATGGAACAAAAAAGCGGTCAACCCCTCAGCCCCTGCGTTGTCGTGAATGGCGAAATGCTGGCCGACATCAGCGGTGAGGAAGTGGAACGCTATCTTCTCGCCAAAGGCCTCGTCGGCAATACGGACAAGGAAGCCGATGCGCCCATCGACTCCGCCTGCACCCCGGAAGCCCACGCCGCGATGGCTGCCGGCGAAATTCCCGGAGCGAAAATCCGCTTTGTCTGAATACCGGAACAGGCCGTCCCCATCTGCCACCGCAGCCCGCCCTTCAAACTCACCTGAGCAGGCCTTAGCCTCCGGCTTGCCAGTCAGCCCTCTCCATCCGACACCCGTGAAGCGCCTGCCCTTTCCCCGGCTTTGCCTGCTGGCCACCGCCCTGCTGAGCCTCCTGCCTGTCCAGGCCCGCGCTGAGGAATTCCGCATCCCGCCCGCCACGGCCCAAAAAATTGGCCACCGCATTTGGCAAAATGAATGCGTCGGCACTGTACCCGGCCTGACCAGTTGGAACAAGGGCGAGGCCTTCGGCTCCTTTGGCATCGGCCATTTCATTTGGTATCCCAAAGGCGGACGCCGCACCTATGAGGAAAGCTTTCCTGCCCTCGCCGCCTTCCTGGCCTCCCGGGGCGTGCCCGTGCCCGCCTGGATCAAGGCTCCGGACTGTCCCTGGCCCAACCGCGAAGCCTTCACCGCCGCCCTGGCCTCGCCACCAACCACCGAGCTGCGCACCCTGCTTTCCAACACCATTGCCCTGCAGGGCGAGTTCGCCGCCCAACGCAGCCTGCGCAGTCTGCCAAAAATCCTCGCCGCCGCCCCGCCCGCCCAGCGGGCAATCATCGAAGGCCGGTTCCGCGCCCTCGGGGCCAGCCCCGCCGGGCTTTACTGCCTCATGGATTACGTGAACTTCAAAGGTGAAGGCACCAACCCCGCCGAGCGCTATCAAGGCACCGGCTGGGGTCTCCTCCAGGTCCTGCAAAACATGCGCGGCACCCCCCATGCCGCCCAGGCCCCTGCCGAATTTGCTATTGCGGCCCGCGCCACCCTGGACCGCCGCATTCAACTCGCCCCCAAGCCCGAAAGCCAATGGCGCGCCGGCTGGTTCAGCCGCTGCGCCAGCTACGCCAAGGGAATATAAAATCCCAAGGAGCCCAGCAAGGGAGCACGGGGCTCCGGCCCGTGTAATTCTTTCCGGCGAATCCCATCCCCGCGCTCCGCCAGCAAATCTCCTGCGCCCACGGCAAGATCCCTGTTCCCGCCGCCAAGCCGCGCAGATCCATCAGAACAAGCCTTGCCTTTCCCATCGGACTCGGACAGACTGTCGCACATGGATGCCACGGTTCTCATAGTCGACGACGAAAAACACACCCGCGAAGGCCTGCGCCTCGCCCTTGAGGACGATTTCGATGTCTACATCGCCGCCGACCGTGCCGAAGCCATGGAGGTCCTCAAAAATGAGCGCGTTGACGTCATGCTCACCGACCTCCGCCTTGGAGCGGATGATGGCATGGAACTCATCGAAGCCGCCGTCGCCATGCCTCACGCCCCCGTTGTTATCATGATGACCGCCTACGGCAGCGTCGATACCGCCGTGGAAGCCATGAAACGCGGCGCGTGGCACTTTGTCATCAAGCCGCTCAACCTCGAAGCGCTGGATCTTCTCATCAAACGCGCCCTGCGCAGCCGCAGCCTGGAGCAGGAAAACACTTCCCTGAAACGTCAGGTGGAGGATCGTTATGCGCTCGACCGGATCCTCGGCAAATCGCTGCCGATGCAGCGCGTCTTCGAAACCATCACCCAGGTCGCCCCCACCCGCGCCACCGTGCTCGTCGAAGGCGAAAGCGGCACCGGCAAGGAACTGGTTGCGCACGCCATTCACAACCTCAGCGGCCGGCCCAAGGCGAAACTGGTTATCGTCCACTGCGCCGCCCTCAGCCCGCAATTGTTGGAAAGCGAACTCTTCGGCCATGAAAAAGGCTCCTTCACCGGAGCCATGGAACGCCGCATTGGCCGCTTTGAACAAGCGAATGGCGGCACGTTATTCCTTGATGAGCTGGGGGAAATCGATCCTGCTATTCAAGTCAAGCTCCTCCGTGCCCTGGGCGAGCGCACCATCGAACGCGTGGGCGGCAACACCACCATCAAAGTCGACGTCCGCGTCATCGCCGCCACCAACAAGGACCTCGCCGACATGGTCGCCGACGGGAAATTCCGTGAGGATCTTTACTTCCGCCTCAACGTCGTCAGTATCCACATGCCGCCGCTGCGTGAGCGGAAGGAAGACATCCCTCCCCTGGCCAATGCCTTCCTCCGCGAACTCGCCAAGGAGAACAACAAACCCATGCGGGAGATCGGCCCGGAAACCATGCAGGCCCTCGCCGCCTACAACTGGCCTGGCAATGTCCGCGAACTGCGCACCGCCATCGAGCACGGCGTCGTTATGGGCACCGGTGCCCGCATGTTGGTGCGGCACCTCCCCGCCACCCTGCGCGGCGAAGCCCCCGCCCCCACCATGCACCGCCCCGGCCGCCCGGCGGATCCCCTCGCTCCCGCCCCAGCCCCGGCTTTGCCCCCGGATCTCTCCATCGAAAAAATGGAAATCCGCTTCATCCTCGAAGCCCTGCAGCGCACCCGCCAAAACCGCAGTGAAGCCGCCAAACTCCTCGGAATCTCCCGCCGCACCCTCCAGCGCAAGCTCAAGGAACTGAAGCTGGCCGATGACGGGGAGTCTCCCGCTTAACCAAGCCTCCTTTCGCGCATTGATTTCATCCACATCGCATGAGCCTTTTCCCTGACAGCCTCAACCGCATCAGGCTTATTTACGGGATCATCATGGTGGTGGCGAATCCCTGAAAGTCCTCCCCGACCGCATTTCCGGAGGCTTGCTTATTTCCTCCAATTGTGAAAGATGCGCCCTCCCGGGCTCCCCCCCGGGCATCCCCCCGCCCTTCCCGCATAAAGAATTTCCCACTTTTTCCTTTCTCCCATGCCATCCTCCAAAGCCACCGCCGCTGCCGCCTCCCACGCCGTCACCACCATCCGTCCTATCAAAAAGCTCCTTGTGGCCAACCGCTCCGAGATCGCCATCCGCGTGATGCGCGCCGCCACGGAGTTGGGCATCCAGACGATCGGCATCTACGCCAACGAAGACCGCTTCTGCCCCCACCGCTTCAAAGCCGACGAGGCTTATCAACTCGACGCCTCCAAGGGCCCGCTGGGAGCCTATCTCGACGTGGAAGGCATTGTTGCTCTCGCCAAGGAAAAAGGAGCCGACGCCATCCACCCCGGCTACGGCTTCCTCTCCGAAAATCCTGACTTCGCCGCTGCCTGCGTCCGCGAGGGCATCATCTTCATCGGCCCTGACGCCTCGGTGCTCGACCGCATGGGCGATAAAACCGCCGCCCGCGCCGTCGCCGAAAAACTCAAGGTCCCCACTCTCCAGGGCACCCCCGATCCTGTCGACAAAAAGAAGGACGCCATGGTGGCCGCGAAGAAGATCGGCTTCCCTCTCATTATCAAAGCCGCCTTCGGTGGCGGCGGGCGCGGGATGCGCGTGGTCCGCGAGGCCAAGGACCTCGACGCCCTCCTCGACGAAGCCCAGACCGAAGCCAAACGCGCCTTCGGCAACGGGGCCGTCTTTCTCGAAAAATTCGTCGGCAAAGCCAAACACATCGAAGTCCAGATCTTGGCCGACAAACACGGCCACGTCCTCCACCTCCACGAGCGCGACTGCTCCGTGCAGCGCCGCCACCAAAAAGTCATTGAGCAAGCCCCCAGCTACGGCATCGACCAGACTATCATCGACGCCCTCTGCACCTCCGCCGTGGAGATCGCCCGCGCCGTGGATTACACCCATGCCGGGACCGTGGAATACCTCGTCGATGTCGAAAGCGGCGAGTGGTTCTTCATCGAAATGAACCCCCGCATCCAGGTCGAGCACACCGTCACCGAGGAAGTGACCGGCATTGATATCGTCCGCAGCCAGATCCTCATCGCCCAGGGCTATCAGCTCCATGAGGAACCCCTCGGCCTGCCCGCCCAGGATAAGATCGAAAAGAGCGGATTCGCCATCCAATGCCGCATCACCACCGAAGACCCTGCCAACAACTTCACCCCCGACTTCGGCAAGATCCTGACTTACCGCAGCGCCGGCGGGTTCGGCGTCCGGTTGGACGGAGCCCTCGGCACCAACAACGCCGTCATCACGCCCTATTACGACTCCATGCTGGTCAAGGTCACCTGCTATGGCCGCACCTATGAGCAAAGCCTCAACCGCATGGACCGCGCCCTCCGGGAGTTCCGCATCCGTGGCGTCAAAACCAACATCCCCTTCCTCGAAAACGTTATTTCGAACCCCATTTTCCGCGCCGGCGAAGCCACCACCCGCTTCATCGACACCAACCCCCAACTCTTCACCTTCGAAACCCGCAAAGACCGCGCCACCAAGCTCCTCAGCTACCTGGCCGACGTCACCGTCAACGGCAACCCCAACGCCAAAGGCTGGAAACCCGCCAAGCCCTTCAACGCCCCCGCCATCCCGAAAAGCCAACACTCCCACCCCGACTCCCCCTTCCCCGCCGGCAGCCCCTCTCAAATCTCAAATCTCAAATCTCAAATCCCCCCGGGCACGAAACAACTCCTCACCGACCTCGGCCCGGAGAAATTCGCCCAGTGGATCGGCAAGCAAAAACGCCTTCTCCTCACCGACACCACCTTCCGCGACGCCCATCAATCCTTGCTCGCCACCCGCGTCCGCAGCTACGATATGCTCGCCGTCGCCGAAGCCGTCGCCCACCGCGCGCCACAGCTTTTCAGCATGGAAATGTGGGGCGGTGCCACCTTCGATACCGCGATGCGCTTCCTCCGGGAATGCCCATGGGAACGCCTCCGCAGCCTGCGCGAAAAAATCCCCAATATCTGCTTCCAGATGCTCTTCCGCGGCTCGAATGCCGTCGGTTACACCAACTATCCTGACAACGTGGTGCGCGGCTTCATCAAGCACAGCGCCGCCTCCGGCATGGACATCTTCCGCATCTTCGACAGCCTAAACTACCTGCCGAACCTCACCGAAGCCATGACCGCCGTCCGTGAGGAAACCGCGTCCATCTGCGAAGGAACCATCTGCTATACCGGCGACATCCTTGATCCCAAGCGTGACAAATACTCCCTCCATTACTACATCAAGCTCGCCAAGGAGCTGGAAAAAATGGGGGCTCACACCCTGTGTATCAAGGACATGGCCGGCCTCTGCCGCCCCTTTGCCGCGAAAAAGCTCGTCAAAGCCCTCAAGGAGGAAGTGGGCCTCCCGATTCACTTCCACACCCACGACACCAGCGGCATCAACGCCAGCAGCATCCTCTGCGCCGCCGAAGCCGGCGTGGATATCTGCGATGCCGCCCTCTCCTCCATGTCCGGCTGCACCAGCCAGCCTAACCTGAACAGCATCGTCGCCGCCCTCGAGCACACCCCCCGCGCCACCGGCCTCGATTCCGATGCCCTCCAGGAATTCTCCGACTATTGGGCCCACGTCCGCAGCTTCTACAAGCCCTTCGACACCGCCGAACCCTACGGCACCGCCGAAGTGTATCTCCACGAAATGCCCGGCGGCCAATACACCAACCTCAAGGAGCAGGCCGAA
>CAMDJM010000039.1 GCA_945900785.1 Akkermansia muciniphila | reverse complement strand
ACGGCGGGATATTGCAGGAGGACGGCAAAGGTGCCGTCGTTAGGAGAAACGGCGGCGGTTTTCCAATCGCCCACGGTGACGTGGATGCCGAGCGGAGCCATGCGGGTTTTCACCACGGCGATGGTATTGGGGAGGACGGCGTGGTCGATGAAGACGGTGGTGCCGGTGCTTTTGTAGTTTCCATGGGCAAGGGCGGCGGCTTCAGCGGCGGCGGTGCCTTCGTCGAGGAGGGAGGCATTGGCGACGTCGAGCCCGGTCAGCCCGGTGACCATGGTTTGATAGTTGAGCAGGGCTTCGAGGCGGCCCTGGGCGATTTCGGCCTGGTAGGGGGTATAGGCGGTATACCAGGCGGGGTTTTCGAGGATATTGCGGAGAATGACGGGGGGCGTGATGGTGCCATGGTAGCCTTCGCCAATGCAGGATTTGAGGACTCGGTTTTTCGACATGATGCCGTGGAGTTCGGCGAGGGCCTCCTGTTCCGTCAGGGCGGCGGGCAGGGACATCGGCGCGGTGAGGCGGATGTTGGCGGGAACGGCGGCGGCGATGAGGGCGTCCAGGGTGGGATAGCCAATGGTTTGGGCAAGCGTGTTGGCGGTGGCGGGGTTGCCGCCCATGTGACGTTGAAGGTAGGATTCGGTGGGCATGAGGGGAGGAGGGATTTGAGATTTGAGATTTGAAAGGTTCTGGCAACGGAACGACCGGTTGGCGGGCGGGCGGGGCGGTTAAATGGCAAACCCCGCTCCGTTGTTAGGCGGGGGCGGGGTTTGGGTCATGCGCGGGGGCGGAAAAGGGTGGTTTTGGGTTTTGGGGCTTTGGGTAGAAACACACGGGCCGGAGCCCCGTGCTCCCTTGGAGTTAACCGGCCTGGGCTAGGTAGGCGGCTTCGTCGAGGAGGGCATCGAGTTCGGTGGGGGAGGATGGCTTGATTTTAAAGAGCCAGCCGGCGCCGTAGGGGTCGGAATTGACGAGGCTGGTTTCGGCGGCGGCGGCGGCGTTAACCGCAGTGATTTCGCCGGAGACGGGGGCGTAGATGTCGCTGGCGGCTTTGACAGATTCAATGACGGCGATGGATTCTCCGGCGGTGACGGTGCGGCCGACTTCGGGGAGTTCGATGTAAACGACGTCGCCAAGTTCGGCTTGGGCGTGTTGGGAGATGCCGACAGGGGACTCGGCTTCACCAGTTAGGATCCATTCGTGGGATTTCGCGAAACGGGCGTTGGCTGGGGCGGGGGCGGGCATGGCGGGTGGGGAAAGGTTGATGGTTATTGGTTGATGGTTGATGGCCGGGGCTTTGGGCAGAACCGGAGCTTCGGCACCGGGTGGGACACCCGGCGGGACAGGCGGGACGCCTGTTCTCCCCGGGTTGTTTTACTTTTTATAGAAGGGTTTTTTGAGGGTTTCGGCGGGGTGGCGTTTGCCGCGGATGTCGATTTGGAGGGAGGTGCCGGAAGCGGCAAAGGCGGGCGGGAGGTAGGCCATGGCGATGCCGTAGCCGAGGGACGGGGAGACGCCGCCGCTGCAGAGTTCGCCGATGGCTTGGCCATTGGCGAAAACCTGGTAGTGGGCGCGGAGGGGTGGGCCTTTTTCGGTGAGGCGGAGGCCGGTGAGTTTGGAGGGGAGGCCGTGGACTTTTTGGTGGGCGAGGGCTTCGCGGCCGGTGAAGGCGGGTTTGTCCATGTCCACGAAGAAACCGAGGCCGGCTTCCAGCGGGGTGCGGTCGGGCGAGAGGTCGTTGCCGTTGAGGGGGTAGCCCATTTCGAGGCGGAGGGTGTCGCGGGCCCCGAGGCCACAGGGGGCGGCCCCGTGTTCCACAAATTCATCCCACCAGAAGGCAGCTTCGTCAGCTTCGCAGAAGAACTCGAAGCCGTCCTCGCCGGTGTAGCCGGTGCGGCAGACGATGCAGTTGCCGCCGCGGAGGGAGATGAAGGAATCGATGCCGTTGCGCCCGGGGAGTTCAAGGTGGGCTCCGGCGACTTGTTGATAGACGGCGGTGGCCCTGGGTCCCTGGACGGCGAGACCGGCGTAAATGGCACTGGCGTTTTCCAGGGAGACGCCGACGATCAGCCTCGATTGCATCCAAGCGAAGTCTTCATCGATTTTCGATGCATTGACCACAAGGAACCACGACTCCGCGCCGGTGCGGTAGAGGATCAGGTCGTCGATGACCCCGCCCTGATCATTGAGCAGGAGGGTGTAATGGCCCTGGCCGACGCCAAGGCGGGTGGTGTTATTGGTGAGGAGGGAATTCAGCCAATCGCGGGCGGCGGGGCCGGAGACGAGGAATTCGCCCATGTGGGAGATGTCGAAAATCCCGCAGGCGTTTCTGACGGCGAGGTGTTCTTCGGTGATGCCTTTGTATTGCACCGGCATCATCCAACCGGCGAAGGGCACCATGCGGGCTCCGGCTTTCTGATGGGTTTCATGAAGCGGGGAGTAAGAAAGGGGGGCGGGATTTTCCACCTGTGAATGGTGCCTGCTTCAGGTGCGGTGTCAACCCCCTATGGAGCAGGCCGTGCCTGAAATTACAAGGTCCAGAGTTCCGGGATCTCCTGCCAAAGGAGGGGCCAATCGGCGGTGCCGGTGGCTGGAAACAGCAGCACCATCACGGGCGCGGGCGAGCCCGCTCCGGGGGTTAGGCGGCGCAGCGCGCTGGCTAACCAATGCCGGGCTGGGGAGCCGTGACGGTGGGTGCCATCGGAAAACCAATACACGGCCTGAGTGGATTCCTTGCCGCGCTGGAGGGTGAGTTTGACGGCTTCTCCTCCGGGAAGTGCCAAGGTTTCCTGGGTAACGACCGTCCAGCCCGCTCCCCGGAGACAATAGGAAGGATCGTGGGCGGCATGGCGGTTGCGGGTGCTGTCAATAACAGATAATGAAACCTGTTGGGGCGCAGTCTGGCACAGCCGTTTCATTAGTCTGGCGGCTCCGATCACCGTCTGCTCGGCGGGTTCCGGCTCGAGGACACGGCTGGCAAAGCTGGCCCCGCGTTCCGGAAAATGATCGAGCCGGGCAGCGGCATCCGGGGGATTGGAAAAACGGAAGAGCAGCAGCAGCAGTGCGGTAACAAGCACCGCCACGGTGAGTCCACGGCGTTTCCGGGGTGGGGGGGATGCGGGAGTGCGGGGAGGAGAAGGAGTCATGCCGGTGGGGGGGCCAATTTGGAAGGAGCGTGGAAAAAAAGATAGCGGCGGTGCCACCCAGGCAGGCCAACCCCCGGATGCCCCATGGCAGGGGCTGGGGCCACATGGCGGTGAGCCAACCGGCAGCGGGCAGCCATGCGAGGGCAGATGCCAGCCATAGCCAAAAGCCCCAGCCGGAGCGGAAAACGAGGCCTCCAAGCGCCAGAGCCAAAGCCAGATGGCGCAGCAGATTCATTTCCAGCAGGGCTCCACCCACCAGGGCGGCGAGAGCCCTCGCGCTCAGCCATGACGGTAGGTTGCTGCCGGTGGCAGGAGGCCATGGGTGGGCGGTTTTTGTGCCTCCTGCCCTGCCCTGCCCTGCGCGGCGATGCAGGGCAGCAGCCAAAGCAGAAAGAACGGCCAGATCCATCGCTCGAAAGGGGCATCCCGCCATGCGCCGATCAGAGAGGGCGCGGCATTCAGAGTGGCCAAAGCCACCGTGAGCACGGTGGGACTGGCAAGGGCAGCAAGTTTCATGGTGCGGCGACCGCAGGGCCGGTGATGATGGTGTGCCGGACGGAGGGCGCGCCCCAGAGACGGAACAGGGCGAGGCACCCGGCGAAGGTGAGGGAAAGCACCAGCCAGCCAATGATGCCATGAATGGGCCCCGAGGCGAACTCATGCCCGGCAGTGAGGGCGGCCGCACAAATCAGGATCACCCGCAGGGTATTGGCGCACCACGCCGCCACAAAGAGCAGCGGAAGGCATAGCCAAAAGCGGCGGTGCGACGCCAGCTCGATGCTGGCCGCCGCTGCCCCGGCGAGGAGCATGGCCTGAAGCGAGCCCAGCCCGGCACAGGCGGCCTCCACGCCAAGCCGTTCCCCTTGAATGGAAAGCAGCGTGCCCTCGCGGGCGATGCTGAATCCGCCGGAGGTGAAGACTTTTTCAGCGACCCAGGAGGCAGACTCCCGGAACTGCCAGCCCAGGCCGCCCGCCGCGCCGACCAGCCAGGGAAAACCCAGCAGGGGCAGCAGCAGCAGACGGTGCCGGCTGTTACCGGTGCGGGCTTTCAGCCAAGTGCCGAGGGCGATGCTCCAGCCCAGCGCAGACCAAAATCCCTGGCCGAGCGCTTCGCCCAGGATGCCGGACAGCAGGGCCGTCATCAGCGGCCAAAGCGGCAGCGGGGTCTCCTGGTCCACCAGGTGCCAGGGGCCGCCGAGCTTCCAGAATAACGGAAACGCCAATAACAAAGGAAAGGTATCGGCCGCCGGGAGGGCGGCGCGCTGGGCTTCCCGGCTCCAGATCAGGAACGCCGCCACGGCAAACGATAGCAGCCAGAAATATCCGGTCGTTTTCATGTCAGGGAGCCGGTGCAGCGGGCAGGAGCAGTTGATTGGAGCGGCCCCGCATGTCATCCGGGAGCAAGGCCCGCAATTCCATGGAAGCCTGCCGGGCACCGGATACATCGCCGGCTTTGACGGACTCGCGGAGGATCCTGGTCCGGGCCTCGGCGGAGCCCATGGTGGCGGCTTTCCGGTAGATTGCGGAAGCCTCGGGTTCACGCTGTTCTGCCAAGGCCAGCCTGGCCGCGATTTCCAGGCCTTCCATGGCTTCCGCCAGCCCGGGGGTCTCCTTCAGAACGCGGGTGACGGCGGGGAAATCGCGCTGCTCAAGGTGGGCCAGGGCAAGCAGCCAACCGGCACGGCAGCCGGCAGCGGAATCATCCCGGGAAACTTCTGCCAGGACGGGCAGGCCCTCACTGGCCTGGCCGGCGGCGATGAGGGACTCCGCCCGCAGGCCGCGCAGCAGTGGACTGGTGCTGTCCCTGAGAAAAGCCACCACCGCTTGCGGACCACGATTCAATTTCAGACACATCGCCCCGGTATAACACATGGACTCCGGCAGGCCGGCGGTGGACTCCCAAGGGCAGAGCCGGAGAGCGGCCTCGCGCCATCCGGCCGCACCAAGGACATAGGCCAGCGCGGCGGGATGACGGCATTCCGCCATCAGCGGTTCCGCTTCAGGGAGATCCATGCCACTGCGTGCCGCCTGGGTTAGGGCAGCCAGTTTGCTGTAAAAGGAATGACGGGTGCTTTTTTCATCTGCCTCCGGCCAGAAGACGCCATCGACCGGACGCTTGGCCCGCACGGCCAATACGGTGCGGAGAGCAGCGGCCAGATCGGGAGCCATGGCCATGGCTTTGCCAGGAGCGGTGGCGAGGGTTTTGACCGCTTCAGCTTCATCGCCGGTCTGGAGCAGATCCAGCAGGCTCAGCCACCATAACTCTGCCTGACGGATAGTGGAGGATGCCATCCCGCTGGAAACCGGTGCCATCCAACGGCCGGGAGGAGCCAGTTCCATCGCATCCAGGACTTTGCCATCCGGGCTGCTGGTGGAGCGGCGGGTGGGAGGAAATTTTTGGGCAGGCTGCGGGGAGACGACTTTGGCCCAGAAGCGGCCTTTGACTTCCATAAAGGCGGTCTGCCCACCAGGGGGAGCCTCCAGCCAGGTGGGGATGGCATGGTCAAAATCGCCCTGCCTCAGGTAGAAGGCCGCCAGTTGATCCCGGCGGAGCATGCTATCGGGCTCGGCAAGCAGGGCGGCGACGTATTCTACGCGGGCTTCAGCGGGCCGGCCCGCAGATTCCAGCACCTGGGCGCGGAAGGAGCGCACATCGGCATGGCGGGGATCCAGTTGATAGGCTTTTTCCAGCATGGCCCAGGCTCCGTTCAGATCCTCCGTAGCAGTTAGGAGGGCGGGGCGGAGCTGACGCTGGAGTTCGTCCGCCGGAGCCCAGCCGCTGGCGGTCTCGAGGAGCTTGCGGGCTTTGGCCCCCTGCCTCTGTCCGATCAGGGCGTCCACCTGGTGCACCGTCCAGGTGGCCGGGCGGGTGGATTTTCCGGACCAGACCGCCATGACGGTGGCAGTTGCATCCGGTCTGCCCTGCACCACGAGGGAACGGTAGACCAGCAGCGCCGCGTTTTCATTCTCCAGAATGCGTTCCGGAGCCTGATCGTAAATCGCATTCAGCCGGTCCAACTTCAGGGCCGCCGTGGCCGCTTCCACCTCTGTCCGCTGCCAGGCCTCCAACTGATCCGGTGCAGGCCGGGCCTGATCCAGCATGTCCAAAGCGGCGGCTCCTTTGCCCACCTTCAATTCTGACTGGGCGGAAGCCAGCACCCGGTTGCCGGTGCGCTGCATCACTGCGGTGCGCCAGGACTGGAATCCCATGGTGGCGGCGGCGGCGGCGACTGCGATGCACCCAAGCCCCCAAAGGATGCGATGTTTGCGCTTCATGAGTGGGAAACGGTGCGGCGGCGCCGCAGGGTCAGACCAAGGAAAGTCAGCAGGGTGGCAGCCATGGCTGGTTCCGGTGCAGCGGTGAGGAACTCCACATTCCCCGCACCCATTTCAACGGCGATGAAGAGGTCAATGAAGTCCCGGTCGCCACCGCTCAGGAGATCCTCAAATCCGATGATCAGATAAGGACTGTTGGTTTTCTGGTAGGCAAAGGCGACCACATGGTTGATCCCGTCAGGATTGGCCGAGCGTCCGGTGGAAAATGCGGTGGTGCCGCCGTTGGCTCCTTTGGCAATGAGGAAGAAATCGAGGAGGCTGCCACCCGGGAGCTTGCCCAGGCTGACAAAATCACCGGGCAGCAGGGGCGCGGAGCGTCGGCGGTCCGGGTTGCTGGAGGGATCGAAGGTGGAAACCGGGCTGGAGACGTTGGGGAAAATCAGGGATGAGGCATCGGAAATGCCTTTTCCATTCAGATTGAAGCCAAGGGTGTTTTGATAACTTGAACCATCCCCCGCAAAGTAAACCCTGACATCAGAGTCTGTTTTTAATTTCAGCTGGTCAAAATCGAGCAGGACGCGGGAATTGTCCAGGAGGGTTTGCTCGCTGAGGTTGCCTTGGAGAAATTTGCTCAGTTCCGGCAGAACCTCCTTTTGGAAAGCCGCTGATTTTTCGTCAGAGCCTGCCTGCATCACCTTCCCCGCGATATCCAATCCGAAGGGACGGGCCGGGGGATTGGATGTCCACAGGCACTGGCTCCCCGGTAGGGACCGCCGGAACGGACGGGGCGGCGGGGACGGATGGGGTTATGGCTTCTGCTTTTTTGGCTTCTTCGGCTTTTGCTGCCTCGGCCAGGTTTTTGCCTTCCTCCGCATTCGCCTCTGCGGCACCTTTTGCAGCTTCGGCGGCCTTTTTTGCCTCTTCAGATTGAGCCTCTGCCGCAGCTTTTGCTTCAGCTTCCTGTTTGGCAAGATCAGACTTGCTGTTTGCAGATGCGGTCAAGGGAACCATGGCCAGCAGCAGCACAGGAACAATTGGAACCAGGGTAATAAAAAGGGATTTAGGGTTCATGTTTTAGAATTTATCAAGGTTTTGCCTATTGAGATACCTTATTGAGAAAACCCGCAAAATAAACCCCCTCAAATGGGGGGAAATGCGTTTAAATTGGCTTTATAACAACACATAAGCATAAAACGAGGAGAAACGGGAAAACCTTTTGCGAAATCTCAGACGTGAACGTGGGGGATTCTAAATTATAATCTAAACCATAATTTTCACAATTAAATTCGCCTCATTAGTTGTAATATGTTGAAATGGCACTTGAACCTTTTGGCAAAACTACCACACCTGCTGCCCACCCCTATCCAAACAAATGGGGGAAGTTGCCATCTGAAAAAAGATTCCGGCACCGGATTCGAAGCGGACATCAATCCGGCAGCGCCACGGGCCGGTCCGAAAGCTTGCGGAAAGGATCTGACTTCGGCTGGGCGTCCGGGTCAAAAATAGTGCCGCCTTCGATCATCACTGAGCCATCGGCTTCCTTGACCAGTTTCGGCGTGCCTTTGGAGGCAAGGAAGTATTTCAGGTCGGTGATGCGTCCACTGGTGTCCATTTGCTGGTAGACGAAAAGCAGCGGGGTGCTCATGTAAATGAGGTGGAGGTGCTTGCTTCGGTCCAGCGCGGGCTGAATGTCTTTTTCCATCATGACCGTGCCAAGGGCAGTGCGGGACATCACCATTTTGGTGCCTTCATCCACGACGCTGAGGTAGACATAGGACTTTGTGGTGTCATTGGCTGTGGAAACAAGAAAGCGGCGGTAGCCCGGTTCCCCTGGCACCGCGAAGACTTCCTGCCAGCGCGCGGGTCTGGGTTGCTGGACGATGAAGCGCAGGGGCTTGGACAGGTTATGCTTTTCCAGTTCGGGAAAATAAGCCGCCGCCCGGATGACGTAGGTGCCACTCTCGCTGAGATAGTAATGCCGGTCCAACTGGAACTTCCGTTGCAGGGTCTCACCATTGCGCAGGACCAGTGGCGCCACGGAGGGGGGCCGGATGTTGTTGACCGGCACGCCGCTGGTGTCGTGAATTTGAAAATTCACCCAGGAACTGCCACCTGGACCACCCAGCACCACGTCCTTGCCCACGTTGTTTTTGACGGTGACGGTGGCCTCAATGTTTTCCAGGGAAACAAAGGTGTCCTTTTCCAGGGCCAGGGTGACTTCCAACTGGGCGGAAGCCCGCGGAGCTGCGGCCAGACAAAGGAGAACCGCAAAAAGACAGGAGGAAGCGCGCATGGGGTGGATGGGGGGGCTGTGGCGTTAGGGGGAAGACGGCAGGGAGACCGTGCGGAAACCAAGGAAGGGCTGGGCGTAAAGAGCACTCTTAGCCAACCACGGACTGGCTTTCAAGGGCACAGGCTGGGTCTGGTGAAAATCCGCTCCCCGGAAAACCGGCACCTGGACGTCCGGTAAATCCGGATCCGGCACGAGGGTGCCAGTCCATTCACTGACATTTCCTCCCATGCCGGAGACGCCGTAGGCACTGATATCCAAGGGCATGGCATCAACATCCGACCACCACACATGTCCATCCGTTTTGCCGCCGGCGTTCGGTTTTTCCATGTAGTCCACACCGGTATTAGCGCGCTTGGGGTCGGGATCATTCCCCCAGGGCCAGAGATTTCCTTTGGGACCACGGGCGGCTTTTTCCCATTCCTCCTCACTGGGCAGGCGGCGGCCTTTCCACTTGGCGTAGGCCCAGGCATCCCACCAGTCGACATTGAAAACAGGAGCGTTCAGCGTGATCGGGTGGCCTTTCCAAGCCCCGGCAGCCCGCGCGGCGGCGGAGACTTCCGCCCAGTCTTTGGGCTGATGATCCTTTTTGGCCGGCGGCTGATCGGGATGGTCAAAGCGATTCGCCGGCCCATGCGGCAAGGCTTCAAGGAATGCGTTGTATTCGGCCAGGGTGACTTCATACCGGTCGACATTGAACTCGGGCAACCGCCGCACCTGGCCATCGCGGAAGATGAATTCCCCGGCGGGAATGGTGATGACGTGGGAAACATCGCGCACCCTGGCCCGGGAGGACTGGCGCCACCAATTCAAGCCCAGCCAGACGCCGGCTCCCAGCAACAGCAAGCCGCCCACCAGGGAAACCTGCCGCACCAGCAGGCGCTTTTTGGCCAAGGCCTGGTCCCGGCTTTCCGGCAGGAGCGGGGAATGAGCCTCGGTCAGGCGTTGCAGGCCGGTGCGGGCCCCGCGGGCGAGTTGTTTCCAGGTCGTCACCGCATGGGGCCCTCTGGTCTTCATGAGGCCCAGCAGATGGGAAAGCTCCCGGACAGGGGCGCCCCGCTGCTCTGCCAGCCGCAGGCAAATATTTGCCAGGTCCGGCATCGTCTCCACAGGACCAGCCGCCGGTTCGCCGGGTTGGGCAATATTGGCCACCCGCGCCGTGCCGTTAGGGCCGAGATACACCGCCGCTGGGACCACCGGATCGTGGGCGATGCCATGTTCCAGCATCCACTCAAAAGCATCCCCCACCGTGAGCAGCATCTGCAGCAGGGTGGCTTGGGGAAAATGGTTGCCGCTGGCGGCCCATTCCACGAGGTTGTTCCCCCGCACCAGTTCCCGGGTGTAGAAAATCACGTCATTCACCTCCTGGGCCTCATACACCGCAGCGATGGCCGGATGGGATACCAGCGCCCGGGCCCGCACCATGCGGCGGAAATCCCGCACCGCCTCCGGATCCGCTGCCAGCTCCGGACGCAGCCGCTCCAGGCCGACCTCCCGCTGCACGGAATGCTGCACCGCCTTGTAAATCAGGGTGCGTTCCGTCTCCCGCAGCAGGGCTTTGATATCATAATCGCCCAGCGACGCCGGGGCTTTGCCCGCTTCCACTACTGGGCCGCCACCGCCGGGCGCTGCCTCCGGCAGCCAAGGCTGGACGAGGGCCAGAATCTGATCCAGGCTGAGCCCATCCTCCAGGGCCAGGGTCTGGACCCCGGGAAACCGGGTCCGCAACCGGGTCCGGGCTTCCTTGCCCGCCACGGAAAAAACCGGGGAGAACAGCAGCAAATCCAGGGCCCCTTCCGCCTCCGGCATTGCCTCCATCTCCGCCACGGTGGCCGCCGCCAGGATCCGGTGCGGACTTCCCTCCCGCAGCCGGTCCGCCAAGCCCCGGCGGATTTTGGATTGATCACTGGCAATCAGAATAACCATAGGGGAAACCGGCATACAGCGTGTGACCCTAGCGGTCCATTTTATCTCCGGGGAACAGCACCGCATCGGGTTGCCCCGGAGGCATCAGGGCGGCACCCGGATCAAAGTTTTCCCCTTCCGGATGGGCGATCGCGGTTTCCGGGAGATCCCGTGCCATGTCCGCGAGGATGGACGGCTCTGCCGCGATGTCCTGGAGCTTATTCCCGTCATAGCGGAACTCGATGGCATATCCATAATATTTGCGCTGCCCCAGCTTCAGCAATTCATCGGGCGAAAGCGGCGGCTGCCGGTATTCAAAACGGAAGCGCTCGCTCCCCTGGGTCCAGTCCACCGGTGTATCCAGCCATTCGATCACCGGGGCGATAGCTGTAGTCCGGTCAATGCGCTGGCCATTCACCTCATCAAACAGGTGCAATTTCATATCCACGAGGGAGACCTCCGCGGCCGCTACCTGTTTGCGGTCGATTTGTCCTTCGATGCGCAGCACCTCCGCATCCAGACTATCCGAAAGGCGGTGCACCGTCACCTGACTGACCAGAAACCGTCCTTCCTTCACCTGCTCATCGGCCTCCGCCGTGGCCTCGTCCGGAGCGGGCAGGCTGCCGCCTTCCTTCAGCCGTTCCACCGCCAAATGATAGTAATTCCCTGCATCCTGCCCGAGCAGCCGGAGCTGGCGCCAGAGCGGCGCGGCCTTGCGCTGCTGGCTCATACCATCCAGAGCGGAAGCCAGTTGATAGAGCAGCCTGGGATGTTCCGGGGCCAGTTCCAGCGCTTTCCGCAGGTGGGTCACGGCACCGACCATGTCCCCCCGGTCCCGCAGATAAATTCCTTCATCCAAATGCCCCAGGCAGGCCTCATCGGTAATGGGCACATCCAAGGGCGCATCCGGGATCACGACAGCTGGACGCACCAGCACGGGCTCCGCCGGGTCAGGCAGCAGGGGATCTTCTCCCACCGGCCCGGCCATTTCCGGATGCGGGTCCTCGTCCTGCAAGGGAGACGTGGCATCAAAGGGATCCGCCTTCCTTGGGGCTGCTGGCCCTGACGCGGGCTGCGCCTCCGGCTTGGCCAGGGAAGCGGGACCCTCCGCCGCAGCGGATGCCGCTGCCGGAAACCGCACGCCCGCAGGGACTTCTTTCCTTGCCACCGCCACCGCCACGCCCTGGGCCAAGGCCACCAGGGTCAGCACCGCGCACGCGCCCTGGAAGACGCGTTGACTGGTGACGGATGGGTGAAAAGCAGGATTCATGGCGGAATTTTTTCAGACCGTAGGGAATTTACCCATTGCTGTCAACGTCAGGTCTTGTTGTCCATTTCTTCTAAAATGCCGACGCGAGGCGCTGGCCTAACCGGGAGTGGGTTACAACACCCGCCGCAGCAGGGTGTCGTGCATTTCCCGCCCGTCGGGCCCGGGGTAGTCCAGGGTGTAATGCAGGCCGCGGCTTTCGTGGCGCTGGGTGGCGCTGTCCACGATGAGCGCGGCCACCTGGGCCAGATTGCGCAGTTCCAGCAGTTCACTGGTGATTTTAAAATTCCAGTAAAAGTCCTGCACCTCGCGCTGAAGATTCCTCAGGCGGGTGGCGGCGCGTTGGAGGCGCTTGCCGGTCCTGACTATACTCACGTAGTCCCACATCAGACGGCGGATTTCGTCCCAGTTGTGATAGATCACCACCAGTTCATCGACATCCGTCACATTGCCCGTCTTCCACGGCGGCAGCCTGTAATCCTCCAGCACCGTCTGCCCCAGGGGGCTGCGGCGCAAAATATCCACCGCCGCCCGCCGGGCCACCACCGCCGCTTCCAGCAGGCTGTTGCTGGCCAGACGGTTGGCCCCATGCAGGCCCGTGCAGCCGACTTCCCCCACGGCGTAGAGCCCCCGCAGGCTGGTGGCCCCGTTCACATCGGTGCGGACGCCCCCGCATTGATAGTGCGCCGCCGGCACTACCGGGATGCGGTCCGTGGCCATATCAATCCCCGCGTTCAATAACGTTTCATAAATATTGGGGAAGCGCTCGCGGAGAAACTCGCGGGATTTGCCGGTAATATCGAGATAGACACAGGCATGACCGGTTTTCTTGATCTCCCGGTCGATGGCCCGGGCCACAATGTCCCGGGGAGCCAGCGATTTCCTGGCATCATACTTCTGCATGAATTCCTGCCCGTCCGCCCCTACCAGCACCCCGCCCTCTCCCCGGATCGCCTCGGTGATGAGAAAGCTCTTGATGGTAGGATGATAAAGGCAGGTGGGGTGGAACTGGATGAACTCCATATTCGACAGGGTGGCTCCCGCCCGCCATGCCATGGCCACGCCGTCACCGGTCGCGATTTTCGGATTGGTGGTATAAAGATAGACGCGCCCGCAGCCGCCGGTGGCCAGCACCACCCGGTCGCTGCGGAAGGTTTCCACTTCACCCGTGGCCTCATCCAGCACATAGAGCCCCAGACAGCGGTCGCCCGTGGCCAGCCCCAGCCGGGCGGTGGTGATGAGATCGACCGCAAAATGGTTTTCGTAAAACGTAATCCCCGCCGTGCTCCGGCAGGCGTCCAGGAGGCGGGTGGCAATCTCCTTCCCCGTGGTGTCGCCGTGGTGGAGGATGCGCCGCCGGGTGTGGCCGCCTTCCCGGCCCAGATCGATTTCCGGCACGCCATTTTCCAGATGGCTGTCAAACTGCACCCCGCGGGCGATCAGTTCCCCGATGCACTCCGGGCCTTCATTGACGATAGTGCGCACCACTTCCTCGTCACAAAGCCCTGCTCCCGCATCCAGGGTATCAGCCACATGCAGGTCCATGGAATCGTCAGGAGACATCACCGTTGCGATTCCCCCCTGGGCCCAGGCCGTGTTTGACGCTTCCGCCCCACGTTTGGTTAGAATGGCTACAGAACCGCGGGCGGCCGCCCGCAGGGCGAAGCTCAGGCCGGCAATGCCGCTGCCGACAACAAGGAAATCATAGGTTTTCATCAAATGGGTAACGGCTTGAATACGCCGCTCCCCGGGGAATGGAAAGAAGGATTGCGCAACCTGGGGTTCCAGGGTTATGGCACCGCCTGATGCTCTACGCGACTGCTTTTTGTCCTGCGAATATCTCACTGGTCTTCAAAACCTACCCTGCCGAGCCGCCCCACGGGCGCGGCTCCCTCGGCGTGGGCATTACCCTGGACGAGGGCGTCACGGTGCGGGTCAGCCGGGAGACCCTCGCCCCGCGCTCCATGATCCTCGTTGGCGGCGAGGTCTGGGAATTCCCCACCGTGCGCAGTGTCCTGGCCAATCTCACCTCCACTTCCCTCCGGGTGGAAATTGATGCCGCCTTTCCTTTTGGCTGCGGCTTCGGCATGAGCGGGGCCAGCGCGCTGGCGGCTGCCCTCGCCACCAATGAACTGCTGGGGCTGGGCCACGGACGGCCGGCCCTGGGCATGATCGCCCACCTGGCTGAAGTCGGCAACGCCACCGGCCTGGGCGATGTAGGAGGCCAATACAATGGCGGCATCATGATCAAAACCCGACGGCATCAGCCCCTGCATGTGGATCATCTGCCGATCCGGCCCCAGGTCCTGCACTTCAGCATTCACGGGCCTATCCTCACCAGCGGGATCATCAACAGCGCGGAAAAACTCTTCCATATCAATGCCGCCGGCCATGCCGCCCTCGCCGATATCACGGCCGCCGGACCCGCCCTGGACATGCAGACGCTTTTTGAATACTCCCATGCCTTTGCCTACAACTCGGGTCTGCTGGCCAGCCCGGCGGTCACTGCGGATATCGCCGCTGCCCATGCTGCCGGTCATGCCGCCACCATGATCATGCTGGGAGAAGCCGTCATCAGCACCGGCCCTTTCCCCGGCAGCCGCCCGGCCGGCATCCTCTTCAGCGGGGCCACCCTGGGGGATGGACCGGCTGGCAGGTTCTGAGTTGTGCCACGCCCCTCCGGGCAGTTCCGGCAGCTCCACCGGGCAGATGCTATGACACTTGCCAAAGCACCCGATTCCGGCTTGAGTGTCAGGCTGGAAAGCCCCTCGTTCCAGCCGTCCTTTTTCCCACGCATGAATTCACCGTCCGGTTCACCTGCTCCCGAGCCTCCTGAGTCCTTCCTGCCCCCCAGCGCGGAGGCACTCTCCGCCATGCTGCCCCAGTATGAAATCAGTCATCTGATCGCCTCCGGGGGCATGGGAGCCGTCTACGCCGGGATCCAGCGTGCCCTCGACCGGCCGGTTGCGGTCAAAATCCTGCCTCCGGATGCCGCCCGCGACCATGAATCCATCGGTCGCTTCCGCACCGAGGCCAAGGCGATGGCCCGCCTCATCCATCCCAATATTCCAGCCGTATACGATTTTGATGTCTCGTCCGGCTATTGTTATCTGGTCATGGAATTTATTGATGGCTGCACCGTGCACCAGCTTATTTCCCACAAGGAATTGAATCCTGAGCTGACCTTCCGGCTGGTCAGTCAGGTCTGTGATGCCCTGCAATTTGCCCATCAGCGCGGCATCGTGCATGGGGATATCAAACCCTCTAATCTGCTGGTCACCCAGGATGGCATCGTCAAATTGGCTGATTTCGGGCTGGCCCAGCTCACTGGCGCCGGGGCGGCCCAAGCGGAATCCTATGCTCCCATGGGCACCCCGGAATATGCCGCGCCCGAGCTTTGGCAGGCCGGAGCCGCCATGGATCACCGGGCGGACCTCTATTCCCTTGGCTGCGTTTTTTACGAAATGCTCACCGGCAGCATTCCCCAGGGGAAGTTTGACCTTCCCGCGAAGGCGCTGGGACTGGATCCTTTGGTGGATCAGATCATCGTCCGCTGCATGCAGCAGAAACCGGACCTCCGCTATCAATCCGCCCTCGGCATCAAAAACGATCTGGAAACCCTGCAACAGAGCCCGGCTGCCACCCCGATGCTGGCGCCTCCTATCAAGGTGCTGCGCCGGACGGCCCGCCCCCAGGGCAAACGGAGTCCTGTCAAAAAGCCTGCCCGCCCGCCGCGGCTGCTGCTCTGGTTATTGCCAGTGGCAGCCCTCGGGGCCGGGGCGTGGTTCATCCTCCGGAGTTCAGACACCCCGGCCCCCACGGCCCTGTCCCCGGCCACCCCGGAGACCGGCCCGATGCCCACTGTCCTCCCCGCCCCACCGGCTCCCGCTGCCGCGCTTCCCCCCGGCCCCGCCCAGGCGGCCCCAACGGTGCCCCTCCCCGCGGCTGGCCCGGCCCTTTCACCAGCCACTGCGGAAAAAATCACGGCCCTGCTGACAACCTACCGCAGCGACTGGAAAAGCCGGGTCACGGACAAAGTCGGTCCGGAGCACGAACGTCTTGGAAAACTCTATCTTGCCGCCCTCACCAAGCTTCAGGCGGAGTTCACCCAGGCTGCGGACGCCCCCACCGCTCTGGCCGTCCAGACCGAGATCACCCGCTTCGCCCGGGATCCCTCCGGCTTGGCAGGAAGCAGCCTTTCCTCCAACGAAAAACTGGCCACCCTCCAAAAAACCCTCACCGCTGCGCTCGCCAAAGCGCAGGCCATCGTAAAACCAGCCGCCAGCCAACTCCATGAACAGTGTCTCCTGGCCTTCAAAAAAATCGAAGATTCCGCCCCGGAAAATGAACAGGCCATCCTTGCCCTCCTGTATGACAAAATTGTCAAAGCTCCCGATTTGGCGGGAGTAGTCCTTCCGGAATAGACTGGCTGTCCCCGCCCCCCTTTTTCCTTCTGCCCGCTCTTTTACCATGACCCTGTCCTACCGCTTTTTTACCGCCTGCTGCTGCTGCACCGCCGCCTGGCTCCTGCCAGCCTCCGCCCAGCAGATCCACACCAACCGGCCGGATCCCGTCGCCCTCCCTCTTCCCAAAAGTGAAAATTCCTTCCACTTTCTGGTCTATGGAGACCGCACCGGCGGTCCGGAATCCGGCCTGGAAGTCCTCAGGCAAGCCGTCACCGAAACCAATCTGATGGATCCTGATCTGGTCATGACCGTGGGCGATCTCCTGCCAGGCTACAATAACAGCAGGCAATGGATGGAGGATTTCGGAAAATACAAAACCATCATGACCGGACTCCGGATGCCATGGTTTCCCGTGGCGGGCAATCACGACGTCTACGCCCGCGGCCCCAATCGTGAGGTCGGGGAACATGAACCCCTTTACGAAAAGCACTTCGGCCCGCTTTGGTATTGGTTCCAGCATAAGGGCAGCGCCTTCATCGTCCTCTTCTCCGACGAGGGGAATGGCACCACCACCCCCAAGGACTACACCAGTCCCGACCAGCAAAACTTTTCGCCTGCCCAGCTCAGCTGGCTGGAAACCACGCTGAAGGAAACCGCCTCCCTGCAGCATGCCTTCGTCTTTCTGCACCACCCGCGGTGGGTGGCCGGCACCTATCCTGGCGCGAAGTGGGATCAGGTGCACCAACTGCTCAAAGCTTCCCAAAAGGTCCGCGCTGTCTTCGCCGGCCACGTCCACCGGCTCCGCTATGATGGCGACCGCGATGGCATCCAGTATATCACTCTGGGCACCACCGGCGGCTCCATCCCCGGGACCTATCCCCATGCCGGCTACCTGCACCACATGAATCTCGTCACCGTCCGCCCTGACGGAATCAAGGTCGGCATCGTCCCCGTCGGCCAGGTCATGGATCCGAAGGAGTTCACCCCGGATTACATTGCAGAAATCGAACGCCTGCGCGATACCGAGTTCCAGCTCACCCCCTCGCCTATCACCCTGGATGAAACCGGACTGGGGGCTGGCCTGATGGAATTTTCCATCACCAATCCGGCTTCCCATCCGATTGAAGTCACCGTGCTGCCCGCCGGTGCCCTGAAGGAATGGATTCCTTCCACCGATCACCTCACCGTTTCCCTGGCTCCTGGCCAAACCCACCAGGGATCCTTCTCCCTGATCCGCACCCGCCGTGGCTTTGAGGAAGGCTTCACCGTCCCGGCCGTGGAGTTCAATCTGGATCTCCTGCTGCCCGGTCTCCGCGTGCCCCTGCCCCCACGCCGCATCACCCTGCCCGTGGCCCTGAAGTCCCTCAACGAAGCCTTCTTCGCCAGCTCTCCTAACCGGTCTATCAGCCTGAATGGCCAGCAGGCCGTCCGCGTGGAGATGGGGGCCAAAACCCTGCCGCAGGGCCCCTTCACCGTCGAAGCCTGGGTCCGCCCGGCAGCGGAAAACGGCAGTGGCGATCTCATCTCCAAAGCCGAGCAATCCGAGTTCGCCCTGAATCTTGCCAGCAACGTGCCCGGCTGCCACGTGTTTTTGGGAGGAAAATACGAAAGCGCCATCGCCACCACCCCCGTCCCAGCCGGGCAATGGACCCACCTCGCGGGTGTCTACGACGGCACCGCTCTGAGCCTTTACGTGAACGGAAATCAGGCCGCCAACCGCAGCGCCAGCGGCAAGCGCTCCACCAATCCCCTGCCGCTCTATCTGGGAGCCAATCCTGACGCCAAATCCAAGCCCGTGCAATTTTTCACCGGAGCCCTCGACGAAGTCCGCCTCTCCTCCACCGCCCGCTACACCACAACTTTCACCCCGGCCAAACAGCATCCCACGGACGCGGATACCCTCCTCCTCTTTCCCTGCGATGCCCTGGTTGGCCCCTTCCTGCCCAGCCACACCGCGAATGCCGCCTACGGCCTCGCGGAATCCTCCGCTACCCTGGGCGACGCCCCTTGACGTTGCCGCACTCATCCCGACGAAATACCCATCCGGGGTCCGGCGTATCAGGGGCATGGCAGAACCCGCTCCCACCGTTCTGCGCAGCTCCTGCTCTGCATGAAACGCGTCCTCCTTCTGCCAGCTATCCTCAGTCTCGGCACTGCCCAGGCTGAAAACAGCGGAGGCAGCGTTCCGGACTTCGCCAGCGCCATTCAGCCCGTCCTGGCAAAATACTGCCTGGATTGCCATTCCACTGAAAAACAAAAAGGCGACCTCGACCTGGAATCCATCGCCACCCCGGAAGGCCTCCGCCGGCATCCCAAAATCTGGCAGCAGGTCCTCCAACAAGTCACAGAAGGCGAAATGCCGCCGAAGGAGAAACCCCAGCCCCCAGCTGACGCAAGAGCAGGCCTCACCAATTGGGTGCGCGGTTCCCTTCATGCGCTCGCCATGGAACGGGCGGGCGATCCTGGCCCCGTGGTGCTGCGGCGTCTATCCAATGCCGAATACACCTGGACCATCCGGGACCTGACCGGCGTGCCCTCGCTCGACCCTGCCCGGGAGTTCCCCGTGGATGGAGCCGCCGGCGAGGGATTTTCCAATACCGGGCAAGCCCTCGTGATGTCCCCTTCCCTGATCACGAAATATCTCAACGCAGCCAAATCCATCGCCAGCCATGCGGTGCTGGTGCCGGATGGCATCCGCTTTTCCGCCGGCCATACCCAGCAGGACTGGACCAATGAAATCCTCCAACACATCAAGGACCTCTACCATGACTTCACCGCAGGAGGAGGCACCATTCCTCTGGAACCCTGGCTCAACGCCTCCCTGGAATGGCGCGACGGCAGCCGCGATACTGCCGCCTTGGCCGCCAGGCTTCACCTGAGCCCAAAATACCTGACAACCCTCACCGGGTTTCTGGCCAGTGGAGCCCCAGCCCCCCTGCTGGATTCCCTGCGCCAGCAATGGGCGTCCGCCCTGGCCGCCGATGTGCCAACCCTCGCCACCACCATCAGCACATGGCAAAAAACGTTATGGAAGTTCAGCCCCGTAGGCCATATCGGCAAAACCGGCGGCCCAAAAGCCTGGATGGAGCCGGTCACCCCGCTGGTCGAGCAACAGGAATTCCGTCTCAAACGTCCTCCCGCAGCAGCCGGTGGCACGTCCTCCATTTACCTTGTGGCCACCGATGCCGGCGATGGCCCGGAAGGCGACTACGTCATCTGGCATCAGCCTAAAATCATCCTTCCCGGCCGGCCTCCCATCCTGCTCCGGGATCTCCGCCAGCAAATCGCCAGCTTGACCGCCTGGCGGAATCACGTCCTGACCCACACCAGCAAGGCCCTCGCCGCCGCAGAGGAAGCAGAAGCTTCGGAAAACCCGCCCACCCTGCCGGAAATCGCCGGGCGCCAAGGTCTGGATATCCCCACCCTCAATGCCTGGTTTACGTTTCTGGGAATCGCTGCCGCTGGCGAAATGAAGTTGGATCACCTCAACATCCCCCTATCCGATACGGCCTCCCCATCCGTGAAAGGCTGGGGCTCTCCCGGCCTGCCTTCCCTTTGGACGAATTCCTCTGACAAGGATGTGTTGATTCCTGGCACCATCAAGGCCCATGGCGTAGCCGTCCATCCATCGGTGGAACACGCCGTGGCGGTGGGCTGGCAAAGTCCGCACACCGGAACACTCCGCATCGAAGCCACCGTGACGGATGCCCACACCGCCTGTGGCAATGGCGTGGCATGGTCCCTGGAATGGAGGCGCGGCACAATCCGCCGGAGGCTGGCCGAAGGCATCACCCAGGGGAACACCCCCTCCCGCCTTGAGCCGCTGGAAAACCTGAGCGTGAGTGCCGGGGATCTGGTGTGTCTGATCATCCGTCCCCGGGACAACGACCACGTTTGTGATCTGACTGACTTGGAATTCAAACTCAGCACCAGCGATGGGCCCAAACCCCAGGACTGGTCCCTGACCCGGGAAGTGGCCGGAGATGCTATCAGTGGAAACCCTCACGCGGACGAGGCCGGGCACGCCGGCGTCTGGCATTTCTACAGGGAACCGGTTTCCGGCAAAACCGATGATCAGGCCATTCCCCAGGGTTCACTTCTCGCCAAATGGCAGGCAGAAAAGCAGCCCGCCGCAAAAGCGCTCCTGGCAGATGCGATCCAACAGCTTCTCACCTCCCCCTGCCCCGCAGCGGATGGCCCGGACAAAACCCTGCATCGTCTTTTAACTTCCCTGAAGAGCCCTCTTTTGTCAGGAGATAATCCCGAAAAACGGCCTGCCTCCAGCTTGGAGGAAGGCCCTTGGGGACTGGATCCTGTCAGCTTCGGCAAGCACCCTGCAGGCAGCCCGCTGGATCCCGCCAGTCTTTGCGTTCAGGCCCCTTCCATGCTGGAAATCAACCTGCCTTCGGAACTCGCTGAGGGCTGTGAATTCAGCATCACGGCCGGGCTGGACCCCGCCAGCGGGGCGGAAGGCAGCGTGCAGCTTCAGGTCCTGACCAGCAAACCGGCCTCCCTGTCCGGGCTTCAATTTTGCGGTGCTTCCTCGTCGGCAGAAAGCGGTTCATGGAATTCCAGCAATGCTCCGGTCAGCTTTGACAAACCCGTCCACGCCCGGGCAGGCAGCGCGGCACGCCAGCGCTTTGCTTCTGCCTTTGATGCCTTCCGGGAGGTTTTTCCAGCGGCGCTATGTTATGAAAAAATTGTCCCCGTGGACGAAGCGGTCACCCTGACCCTCTTCCACCGGGAAGACGCGCAGCTCTCCCGCCTTATGCTGGATGAGGAGCAGTCGGCCAGGCTGGACCAATGGTGGGCGGCTCTCCATTTTGTCAGCCGGGACAGTCTGCTGCTGGTGGATGCCTTCGAGCAGATCTGGCAGTATTCCACCCAGGATGGACCTAACGCCCCCAACGGGGATGAGCGTCTGAAGCCGCTCGGGGTCGTGATCAGGGAACGCGCCGCCCTCTTCCGCCAGCAATTGGCCGATGCGGAGCCCCGCCACCTGGAAGCCGCCGTGGCCTTTGCCAGCCGCGCCTGGCGCCGCCCCCTCACGGATACTGACAAGACGGAACTCCAGGCCCTTTACCAGCGTCTGAAAAGTCAGGAACTCCCCCATGATGAAGCCCTCAGACTAACGCTCGCCCGCATTCTCACCGGACCGGATTTTCTCTACAAAATGGAGCGTCAGGAACCCGGCCCCGCCGCCCACCCGCTCGGTGACAGGGAACTCGCGGCGCGGCTCAGTTATTTCCTCTGGTCGTCTTCGCCGGACGCGGAACTTACCGCCCTGGCGGCCGCCGGAGTCCTGCATCAGCCGGCCGTGCTGGCCGGGCAAACCCGCCGCATGCTGGCCGATCCCCGGGTGCGGCGGCTGGCGGTGGAGTTTTCCTGCGCCTGGCTTCATCTGCTGGACTTCGATGCCCTGGATGAAAAAAGTGAGCGCCACTTCCCTGAGTTCAAGGCCCTGCGGGGGGACATGTATGAGGAGGTGATCCGCTTTTTCACGGACTTCTTCCAGGAAAACCGCCCGATCACCAGCATCCTCGACGCCGATCACACCTTCCTCAATGAAGCTCTCGCCCGCTACTATGGCATCAGCGGCGTGAGCGGCCCCGCCTGGCGGCGCGTCAATGGCATGCAGGCGGTCTCGCGCGGCGGTATTCTCGGCTTCGCCGCCACCCTGGCCAAGCAATCCGGCGCCTCCCGCTCCAGCCCGATCCTGCGCGGCAATTGGGTTGCAGAAGCGCTCCTCGGCGACCGCCTGCCGCGACCACCCAAGGACGTGCCCCAACTCCCCAGCGAGGAAACCGGCAGCGCCCTGACCATCCGTCAGTTGACCGAAAAACACAGCAGCGACCCGCGGTGTTATCATTGCCACCAGCGGATCGACGCCTTTGGTTATGCCCTGGAAAACTTCGACGCCATCGGCCGGCACCGGCTCCAGGATGCCAATGGGACGCCAATCGACTCCCAGGCCAAAACCATGGACGGCACCGGACTGGCCGGCCTGGATGGTCTGCGCCACTATCTCCTGACCCAAAAGCGCAGCGCCTTCCTCGCCCAATTTTGCCGGAAGCTGCTCGGCTATGCGCTCGGACGCAGTGTGCAGCTATCAGATGAACCGCTGCTCACCGCCATGCAAAGCCAACTCACAGCCGACGGCTACCCCATCCAAAGTGCCATCTCCATGATCGTGAGCAGCCCGCAATTTACCGGAATCCGGGGCCGCGGCGCCGCGTTTGAAGAATAATCCTGAACCCAACTCCCCATGAATCCCCACCATTTTTCCCGCCGCACCTTTCTCCGCGGCCTGGGTGTCACCATGGCCCTGCCCTGGATGGAATCCGTGCGCGTGTGGGGCGATGAGCCGGGCGGGCCAGGTGCGGCCAGCGGGGCACCGGTGCGGCTGGGCGTCCTGTTTTCCGGTAACGGCTTCCATAGCAAAGAATGGTGGGCGAAAGGGGAAGGCAAAGCGATGGAACTGGGCCGGGTGCTCTCCCCCCTGCATGATTTCCGGGAAAAAATGCTATTCGTCCGGGGCCTCTATCATGCTGAAGCCACCAAGGGAAACATCCACAGCTCCCAGACGGGAAATCTCCTGTCAGGGGCCCCCCTCGCCTCCGGTGGGGATATCCGCTCTGGCACCAGCTTCGATCAGTTACTGGCGCAGCGTTATGGGAACTCCACCAAGGTCCCCAGCCTTGTCCTGGGCTGTGAAAAATCGAATCCCTCGGTCCACAAAAACTACTCCATGCTCTACAGCTCCCACATCTCGTGGAGTTCCCCAACGACCCCGACGCCCTTGGAGGTTTATCCTGCCCTGGCCTTCGACCGGCTTTTCAAGGACGAGGTCTCCCGGGGCGACCAGAGCGTGCTGGATGCGGTCATGGAGGATGCCAGCGACCTGCGCCGCAACATCAGTTCCAGCGACCAGCGGAAGCTGGACGAATACCTGGACTCCGTCCGCGATGTCGAGCAACGCATCGGCAATGCCGGAAAAAAAGGGGAGCTGCAGGGCTGGCGGCCCACCCTCGACAAACCAAACATGCTCCGCCCCGCCGATGGCATTCCCCAGGACATTGCCGCACACATGCGGCTGATGGCGGACATTATGGTGCTCGGCTTTCAAACGGACACGACCCGCATCACCACGCTCAAACTGAACAACGACCACAGTTCCCTCCGGTTCCCCAATCTCGGCGTGGATTACATGATCCACCATCTGCTCTCCCACTCCGACGGGGAGGACTGGTTGAAGGTCAATGCGTTCTTTGTCGGGCAGATCGCCTACATCGCCCGGAAACTGGAAGGCATTCAGGAGGGGGAACGCACCCTGCTGGATAACACCATGCTGATGTATTGCTCCAGCATGATGACCGGCAACCATAACAATGACCAGCTTCCCATCATCGTCCTCGGTGGAGGCGGCGGCCGCATCCAGGGCGGGCGCGTCCTGGACTATTCCGGCAAACCGGAACGCCAGATGTGCCGCCTTTTCCTGTCCATGATGGATAAAATGAACGTCCGTCCCACCCAATTCGGCGATGCTTTGAATCCCTTGGACGAAGTATAGCCAGACCGCCCGAACCTGACCAATGAATGCCCAGCGCCTCCAGACCTTCCTGACTGCCGCCTGCGCGGTGGCCCTCAGCACGTCGCCTGCCACCCAGGCAGCAGAACCATCCCTCGATTTCGTGAAAGATGTCAGGCCAATTTTGCAAAAACACTGTTTCAAGTGCCACGGGGAAAAGGAACAAAAACACCGGCTGCGCCTGGATTCGACCACCGGCATCCTGCGCGGCGGGGAATCCGGAGAATCCCTCCTGACTCCCGGCAAACCTGGCGAAAGCTATCTCGTGAAACGTATTACCAGCCAGGATGAAAAGGAAGTCATGCCGCCGGATGGCGCAAAGCTATCCACCGGGGAAGTGGCGGTGCTGCAGGCCTGGATCCAGTCCGGAGCCGCGCTGCCTGACATGGCGGCGGCCAGGGAATCCCTGAAATTCAAGACGGACCATTGGTCCTTCCAGCCCGTTCAGCGGCCGGCGGTGCCTGCGTTTCCTGACAGTCAGGCGCGCAACGGCATCGACGCTTTTGTTCTGCAAAAGCTCAGGGAAAAATCCCTGAGCCTTTCCCCTCCAGCGGACCGCGCCACCCTCATCCGCCGGCTCTATCTCGTCATGCACGGCATGCCGCCTACCCTGCAGGAAACCGCCGCCTTTCAAAACGACTCCCACCCGGAGGCCTGGTCCCGGATGGTGGACCGCGTGCTAGCCAGCCCACGGTATGGCGAACGCTGGGCGCGCCACTGGATGGATGTGGTGCGTTATGCGGACACCAATGGCTTCGAAACCAACCGCCAGCGGACAACCGCCTGGCATTACCGTGACTGGGTGATCCATTCCCTCAATGAGGACAAACCCTACGACCAATTCATCCGGGAACAAATCGCCGGAGACGCTCTGGAGGCGGAGGAGGCCACCGGCTTCCTGACGGCCGGTCCGTATGATATTGTGAAAAGTCCTGACAACAACCTGACCGCGATGCAGCGTCAGGACGAACTGGCCGATATGGTGAATACCACCGGCACTGCCTTTCTGGGACTGACCATGGGCTGTGCCCGCTGCCACAATCACAAATTCGACCCCATCCTGGCCAGGGATTACTATGCCATGCAGGCCGTTTTCGCCGGAGTCAGCTATGGGGAGCGCGCCCTGAAAAAGAAGCCGGATCCCGCCACCGGTCAGCAAGTCACCGCCCTGCACTCCCAGCTCGCCGCTGCGGAAGCCCGCCTGGAAGGCCTCCGTCAAATCGCCAGCAGGCACCCTGTTACCGCAGCCCTGCGGCCCCCGGTGAACGCCCGGCTGAATGAGGAAACCTTCCCGGCGGAGGATGCCCTTTCTGTCAGGTTCACCTGCCTCGCCACCACGGGTGCGGAACCCTGCCTGGATGAACTGGAAATTTACAACGAGGCTGGAGTCAACATCGCCCCTGCCGGCAAGGCCCATGCCACCGGGACCTTCCAGGGGAATCCTATCCATCGCCTGGAGCACATCAACGATGGCAAAACCGGCAACAGCCACAGCTGGATTTCCAACACCTCCGGCAGCGGACAGATCCAAATTGATCTACCTGCCAAAACGCGCATCCAACGTATCCACTGGAGCCGGGACCGCGAAGGGGTGTTCCAGGACCGGCTGGCGGTGAACTACCGCATTGAGGCCTCCCCCGCGCCTGAAAAATGGCATACCATCGCCAGCTCAGACCAGCGCCAGCCTTACCAGGGAGCGCAGGATCCGGCCGCCTTTGTGGTTCATCTGCCGGATTTGGAGGCCGCTGAGGCCAGGAAACTCCTGGATGAAAGCGCTTCGCTGAAGTCGCGCATCGCCACCCTCACCAAAGGCGAAAACGCCTGGCTGCCCGGGTTTTCCCAACCCGGACCCACCCACCGGCTTTACCGCGGGGAACCGGCCCAACCAAGAGAGGTCATCGCGCCGGACGCCCTCAGTGTGATCGGCACCCTGGGCCTGGGCGTGAACGAGCCCGAGCAGCAGCGCCGTCTGGCTCTGGCCAACTGGATCGCCAGCCCGCAGAATCCCCTCACCGCCCGCGTCATCGCCAACCGTCTCTGGCATTACATTTTCGGCACCGGCCTGGTCGATACCCCGGGCGATTTCGGAGCGAACGGCGGGCGGCCAACCCACCCGGAACTCCTCGACTGGATGGCCGGCGAATTGGTAACCCATGGCTGGTCGGTGAAACACCTGCAGCGTCTCATCCTGCTGTCAGACACCTTCCAGCAGGCTTCCACTCCCCGTCCTGACATGGCGGTGCTGGATTCCGATGCCCGCTTCCTCTGGCGCTTCCCCCCCCGCCGCCTCGAGGCCGAAGCCATCCGGGATAGCATGCTGGCCGTCTCCGGGGCCTTGGATTTAAAAATGGGCGGCCCTGGTTTCTATCTGATGGATGTGGTCGAAGAGAATGTGATGCACTATTTCCCCAAGGAAAAATATACTCCGGCAGAGTATCGCCGGATGGTCTATCTTTTCCGCATCCGCGCCGCGCAGGATGGCGTCTTTGGATCCTTCGATTGCCCGGATGGTGGCTCGATCATTTCCAGGCGCAGCCGTTCCAACACTCCGCTGCAGGCCCTGAATCTGTTCAACAGCAGCTTCTCCGTGCAGCAGGCCGGGCTCCTCGCAGAGCGGCTCCAGGCGGAAGCCGGACCAGATCCGGCGGCACAGACCCGCCTCGCTTTCCAACTGTGTTACGCCCGCTTGCCTGACGTCTTCGAAGACGCCCGGTCCCGGGACTTCATCCAGCTCCATGGCAGCCACGCCTTTGCCCGCGCCCTTTACAACACCAGCGAATTCCTCTTCGTTTTCTAACATAAAGCCATGAACCCACTCCTCGACCGCCGCCGCTTTTTGGGTCAAACCCTCACCGGGCTGGGGGGTATCGCCCTGACTCACCTGCTGGCCCAGGACCAGGCTTCCGCCACTCCGGTCCGGCCCCTCATTAATCCTGCCAACCCCAACGCTCCCCGGTCCCCCCATCATCCTGCCAGGGCGAAGCGGGTGCTGATGATTTTCTGTTCCGGAGCGGTTAGTCAGATTGACACTTTCGATTACAAGCCTGCCCTGATCCAGCACCATGGCAAACCCATGCCCGGGGCGGAAGGATTGGTCACCTTTCAGGGGGAGCAGGGCAATCTGAACCGCAGCCCGTGGGAATTCCGGCCTTATGGCCAATGCGGCAAAATGATATCAGACCTGGTGCCGCACCTCGGTGCCCACGCGGATGAGATGTGCTTCATCCACTCCCTCACCGGAAAAACCAATACCCACGGTCCTGGCGAAAACTTCATGGCCACCGGGTTCACCCTCGACGGATTTCCCAGCATGGGAGCCTGGACCAATTACGCCCTGGGCAGCGAAAACGATAACCTGCCCGCCTATGTTGCCATCCCGGATCCCCGGGGAGCCCCGCAATCCGCAGGCAACTTCTGGGGCTCCGGATTCCTGCCTGCCGCCTTCCAGGGCACCGACTTCAACGCCAACACGCCCCTCCGCAATCTGCAGCGACCGCCGGTCTTTTCCCAGCCCACGGACCACGCCACCCGGCAATTTATCGCCACCCTGAACCGTCACCAAATGGAGCGCCTGCCAGGCGATAACGAACTGGCGGCACGGCTTTCCAGCTACGAACTGGCGGCCCGCATGCAGCTCTCCGTGCCGGAAACCGCTGACATTTCCTCCGAGCCGGCCCACATTCTGAAAATGTATGGAGCAGACCAGGGCGGCAACCCGGTCAAGGATCTCAAAGCCGCCTACGCCCGGAACTGCATCCTCGCCCGGCGTCTGGTGGAGAAGGGCGTGCGCTTCGTCCAGCTTTTCAATGGGGCCTATCAAACCGGAGGCGAAGGGGTCAGCAACTGGGACGGCCACAAAACTCTCCAGGAGCAATACGTCAAACACGGCGAAGTGATGGACCAGCCCACCGCCGCGCTCCTCGCTGATCTGAAACAGCGCGGGCTCCTCGAGGACACCCTCGTGGTGTGGTGCACGGAATTCGGCCGCATGCCGACCTTCCAAAAAGGAGCCAGTGGCCGCGACCATAATCCCAAGGGCTTTACGGCATGGATGGCCGGAGCAGGCGTGAAACGGGGCTCCAGCTACGGGGCTACGGATGAATTCGGCTACCAAGCCGCCGTGGATACCGCTACCGTCTATGATTTCCACGCCACGATCCTGCACCTCCTCGGTCTCGATCACGAGCGCCTCAGTTTCTATCACAACGGCATCGAGCGCCGCCTCACTGATGTCCATGGCCACGTCATCCAAGGCCTGCTGGCCTGAACGGGAACGTCAGGGTGGCACCGCCCGGATCCGTAAAAAGCGTGAGGAAGTGGCCGGGGATGTCCAGTAAAGAAGGTATCCACCGGCAAAGGAGCGGCCTTCGGTGGGCCCGCTCCAGTCAGCCGGCTGCCAGCTCTGCAGGTCCGCCGAAGCCTCCACCCCATACCGCGCCTGGTCCGCCCCGGGGGGCACTATAAGGGACAACTGACGGGAGGAGCTGCTGCCGGAAAGTATCAACGCAGGCTCCGGTCCCAAGGCGTAAGCCCGCCATGCCGCATCCGTTGATCCTGACCAAGGCACCGCATCGCTGCTGCCTGGGCTGCCGTGAACGCTCACGCTGCTGCGCCAGGACCTTGGGCTGCCCGGGGCGGCCCCTTCCCGAAGGGTCAGGCTGTAGCCCGCCCCGTCTGCCGCCGCCGGCCAGGGGGCGCGGGTGCCATATTCCAGGACCGAAATCAGGCTGCCGTCCGTCCTTTGCAGGCGAACCACGCCGCCATCATCCTCCAGGGAATCCTGAAAAACTCCGCCAAGCGGCCCAACTGCCGCCCCATAGCGCCTGACAAAGGCCGAACGGTTGCCCACCAACACCATCCGCCCTCCCGGCGGCAGCGTCCATTGATCCGCCGAAGCCCCCTCCCAAGCCGGGGCAAAGGCCTCGGGATTCAGGATCAGGCGCACATCGTGCAGGCTGATTTTCCCTGGTCCGGGATGATAGAGTTCCAAAAACTCAAAGTCCCGCCGCTTCCGGAATCCCTCTGCCGCTTCCGCAGCCGTGGGCGCAGCAGGATGATAGTGAATCTCGGAAATCAGCAGATTGGAAGCCGTGGCAGGCTCTGCTCCCACCGCGTAAACTGCAGTCACCGGACCACTCCACTCCGCTCCATTCCGGCTGCGGGCGGTCAGCCTGGCATCCTGACTGATCACCACGCTGGTGGCATTGGGTAAAGCCAGCGGCGACACGGCTCCCCCCGGCAGGCGTGGATCGCTGCCATCCGTGGTCACCCACCACTCCGGTGCATTGGAAGTGATATTGACCGCACTCCCTGCCAGGACGATGCCGCCCGGATCTCCGAACACAGGCAAAGGGACAAAGCTATTGTCAAAAAAGGCGGCCCGGCCTTTCACCCAGTGCTTCATCACCGCCAGCCGTGCCGCCCAGGCGGCGGCATTGGGAATCCCCTGGGCCACGGCCTTGGCCGCCGTAATTTCCGCCGCCTGGGCATCAATGATGGATTCCATGGCGGCATCGCTGAATCCGGTGCGCCGCCAGCGGGTCCATTGGTCCAGATAGGTTTGCTTGAAATCGGGATCGGCAAAAAGCCTGGGGAACCACAATTGGCCGGCCCGATAGTAGAGGAAATGGTCCGGGGCTTCCCCCCCACTGAAGCTGTCCGGAGTCACGTCCCAGACCGGCCCCAGCCTCAGCTTCCGGTCATCCCCCAGCCAGGGGTAGACGCTGAGCCGCAGGGCATCGAAATGACGGGTGAAATTTTGCAGGAGATAGCCCTGCGCCCAATCCTCCTCTACCAGCCATTTCCGCCACCCTGACACCGGATCACGCCAATCGACGGGATGATAGAGCGCGTTTTCAAATTGCCGGAACCAGGCTTCCAGCGCGGTCCGCTGCGCCGGCAGGATGCGATAGCCGCCCGGTTGCTCGAAGTTCAGGGCTGCGCTGCTGTTGTTTGGCAGGTCATCGCCAGCCAAGGTAAGGACATCCGGGGTGGTCTGGAGGATCCGGTCAGGACCAGCAGCGCGGAAAAACTGGGGCCTCGCCGCGCCGTTGGCGGTGGGGAAACCCGTCTCCGGAATGGAATCCGGCCGGTTGATGGAAAGCAACGCGCCGCCACTGGCCCCATCTGGACTCAGCGCCTCAAAGTCCAGGCGGCGGGGACCCCGGGAAATTTTTTCCAATAACACATATACGCCCTGACGGTCCGCCGGAGTGAGATCCCCGCCATCGGTATTGAGAAACAGCTCCACAAAACGGAAGCGCGGCGCGTAGCGGCCAAGGCGGCGGCTCAGTTCGTAGATGAAGGTGTTGGCGAGCATCGACGGATCCCGGAAGTCCGCCGGGTCCGGATAGTAAAGCACCCAATCCTCATTCGAGGGCAATCCGAGAGGAGCGCTCTCCACCGTCTGGCCGTCCGGAGCGCGGCATTCCACGGCATAAGGCATCTTCGACCAGGTGCTGGAAAAATACCCCCTGCCCCGGATACCGATGTCCCCGGAGCATTGCGGCGGATTTTCCCAGCCCGCCGTGCCGCCGCGCCGCTCCATGACTTGCCACACTGCCGACTGTTGGGCGACCTGCTGGGTGGAAAGTCCCTTGGCAGGCACGGGCCCATGATTGAAGTTTTCCACCACCATGATAGGCAACGGCGAATGGTAGGCCGCCAGCCCGGAGGATAGCCGGATCCACGAGGCACCCGTCACCGGGCTGGTGATTCCATTCCGCCGGGCCACCGCGCGCAGTTGCGTCGTGGCACTCATGGGCAAGGGATTGCTATAAATGGGGGAAGCGGCCGTCGGCAGGGTGCCGTCCAGGGTGAAATGAATCGCCGCTCCCGCAGCAGGCGTGCTCAGGGTGATAGTCATGCTGCCGGTAAAGGTGCCGCTGGCCGGCGCGATTTGCACTCCATCCGGCTGGCCGGAGCTGGCATCATTCGCCGCCCCTGGGGTGGGCCGCTGCAGATAGACCCGCATGCTGCTGCCACTGGCAGCGTAGCCGTAGGAGACGTCCCCAAATTGTGGCGGATAGGCCGGGACAAATCCTGACACCACCTGGCCCTGCGAGGTCAGGGCGAGGTATTCCCCATTTTTGGAGAGGGAAAAATTCGTGTGCAGCCGGCCCTGCGGATCCCGGCGGTCCTTCCCGCTGGCAAAAATCACCAGATACCCCTGCGGCGGAAGCACCACCGCCGGCACGGGCCATTTCCCCGGCTGGTCCGCAGAATCCGTCAGGAAAGCCCCCGCAAGTGAGACCGGAAGATCCGTGGCATTGTGCAGTTCCAGCCAATCGGAGGCCGCTCCATCCTCATCCCGCAGTCCACTGCGGTTATCTGCCATGATTTCGTGGATCTCCACGCCTGCGGTCTGGGCCCACAAGGCCGCCGGACTCCAGCACAGGCACAAGCCTGCGGGGAACTTCAGCCAACAGAGGGAGGAACACGATCTCACGCAGTCCCACTTTATCAGAACCATCCTTGTCTTCCCATGAAAAATCTCCGAGATTCCCCATTTTCACCGCCGCAGGCAACGCACCGGCCAATTTTAATAAGGCCCGTTTCCACTGGAGTAAACGCAGGCCAGTCAGGCCAGCCAGGGATGTCAGCAGCGTGGTTCCGGGTTCAGGAGGAAACCCGCATTTAAGGGAAATCTTTGTAGTGAACCCGTGGCCGGCTCAAAAAAGCTTGACATTATCCATAATTTTAAGTATTTTCCATAAAATTTAGCGAACCACCCCCCTTCTCCTCACTTGCCCCATGATTTCATAATTTTCGCCACGGTCACGCTGGCTGCTACGGCAACTGTCCTGGGCTGGCTGATCTGCCGGGGCCTGCTGCATCGGCTGACGCTGGTGGCAGCAGCCGGGATGCTGGGGATTATCATTGCCGCCTGGTTCGGGGCCAGGCAAGCCGGGCACCGTGAGCGGATGCGCCTGGAGGAAACCCTCACCGGCATCGCCCCCACTTATGCGGGTGAAATCGAGCGCATGGGTCACGCCGGCCTATCTTTTACCACACCTGACACGGATCCCGCCTATCTCAATATCATCGCGGCCCAAAAACGCTGGCTGGCCACCAATCCACGCCTCGCCAGTCTCTACACCTACCGGCTGGAAGCTGGAAAACTGCGTTTTGTCGCCGCCTGCGAGACCGATTACAACCATAACGGGACCTACGACGGAACCAATGAAGCCCGAGTGCCGATTGGCGAAATCTACGAGGTTACCGGCACCGCCCTGACGGCCGCCCTGACGGAAAAGGCCAGTTTCAGCGATGAGCCGGAATCCGACCGGTGGGGCACCTGGGTGACTTTCTACTATCCCCTGCGGGATGCCCAGGGCAGGACAGAGGCCATGTTGGGCGTAGACCTGAACGCCAAGGAATGGATCCACCTTGTGCAGTTGGGACGCACTTCTGCCCTCCAGAGTTTTCTCATCGGAGCCTTTCTCTTTCTATCCCTTATCGTTGGGCTGGGTCTTTGGATTTTGACCTTGGAACACCGGGCAGAAAAACGGGAATCCGGGCATCTGCGGGAGGAACGCTCGAAGCTGGATGCCCTGGTCCTGGAGCGCACGCAGCACCTGCAGCACCAGATCGAACTCACCCGGGCCACAGAGGAGCGCTTTTCCCAGGCCTTCCATCTGACACCTCTGCCCATGGCCATTCTGAATGCCACCACAGGAGCCGTCAGCAACGCCAATGCCCCTTTGCTCCGGCTGGCCCAGGGATTTCCGGACAATGTTGCTGGAAGAAACTCGCCCGTCACGACTTTGCTGGCGGCAAATCCGGCTCTGATGCTGAAATTGACGGCCCCAGGTCCCCTGCAGGGGGAAACCTGCCGGATCAGGAAAGCCAACGGTCAGGAAAGCACGCTACTGGTTTCGCGCGAATCCTTCATGATTGGCAGGGAGCGGCATCTGCTGATGGTTGCTGATGATATCAGCGACCGTCTGGCGGCAGAAGATCAACTCCGCCAAAGCCAGAAAATGGAAGTGGTCGGTCAGTTGGCAGCGGGCATTGCCCATGATTTTAACAATATTATGACGGTTATCCTGGGGAGGATCAGTGATCAGGTCGCGGATACCACCCTGCCTTCCTCCTGTCGGGAATCCCTCACAGAAGTCCTTACCTCAGGCTGGCGTGCGGCGGAACTGACCCAGCAGTTGCTCGCCTTTGGCAGGCAGCAGGTGCTGGCCCTCCAGCCCATCAATCTGGAGCAAACCCTGCAAAGCCAGATTACGATGCTGGCCCGGGTGATTGGCGATCATTGCCTCATCGAAATGCATGGCGGACCCGGCCTGGGAGCCGTGATGGCTGATCCTGCGGCGGTGCACCATATCGTGATGAACCTCATCCTCAATGCGCGGGATGCCATGCCTAACGGCGGGCGCATTCTGGTGCAGGTGAGGGATATGTCCTCTCCAAACCATGAAGGACGCCAAGACAGCCGCCTGAAAACTGGCGCCTCCTATCTTTGTTTAAGCATCCGGGATGAAGGCTGCGGAATGAGTGAGGAAGTGCGCTCCCGTATCTTCGAACCCTTTTTCACCACCAAGGAATTTGGTCGAGGCAGCGGCCTGGGCTTGCCCATGGTGTATGGACTGGTCGCCCAGCTCTCCGGCTGGATCGAGGTGGAATCCAGCCCTGGCCAGGGATCAGAGTTGCGCATTTTCCTGCCCGCCGCCAGTGCGCCGGCCCCGCAGCCGGTGTCAGCCCCTCATGCCAGGCGGAGGCCCAGCGCGCCATCTGGCCAAAACCGCACAGTGATGATCGTGGAGGATAATCTTCCGCTGCAACGCATGCTTTGCGGTATGGTGCGCCGCTTTGGATTTACCGTCCATAGCGCCAGCAGTGCGGATGAGGCACTGGTGCTGTGGGACAAGGAACGGCTGGGGGAAAGGATCGATCTGCTGATCACTGACATTGTCATGCCTGGCAGCATGAGCGGCTTGGGCCTCGGCCAGCGCCTGCAGAGCGGCCACCCCAAGCTGAAAATCGTGTATTCCTCCGGCTATAGTTCTGAAATGCTCCACCCCGTGGAAATTCAGCCGGGGGAGCGGAATTACCTGCCAAAACCTTACGACCTGAACAAACTCGCGGCCCTCCTGGAAGACCTGTTTCCCGTCGAAGCCCAGCCCAAGCCGGAACGCAGGGCCCGGCTGGAGGAACTGGTGCTTTCGCCGCGCTAATCGGGACCCGCTAACTCTCCCCCCCGTTGGATTCCGCCCGGAAGATTAAAGAAATTGCTATTTTCCGCTGGCGTTTCCGGTATGGAGGAAAGGGACCGGCCTTCGAAAGCTCACCCACCACCCTGGCGATTCCCGAGGCCGCCATTCTGGAGTTTGGTCCGCCCGCGCCCTGGTGCCTTCCCCGCAGGCAGCGGCTGGAGAATCCTCGTCGTCGAAGTCTAACCCGCCATCCGGCGCATGCTCTGCACCATCCTCCACCTGCTGCATTCCTCCAACACTATGGAAGTCTCCGGAGAATTCCTGCCCAAACCCTGCAATTTGGAAGGCGTCAGCCTCATACCCAAGGCCATCTTCCCCGCGCCCGTGGAAGCCGCCGCCTGAAGAACCCCAGGGTCCGTCAGGATCGCCCGTCCTCCTTGTAGACCAGGGCCCGGCGCGCCTGCCGGATCTCCCGCAGGCGCCAGACCACCCAGCCGGTTGCCAGCGCCGTGACCACCTGCCAAAACCAAAACGCCCGCGGCAGCGCCCGCACCACATCCCGGGGCACATCCACGGTGGGCACCAGCACCACCGCCGCATAGACTGGCGACGCCACCGGCAAAACTCCTGCCAGCCAGGTCGCTGCCGTCAGGGAGCGGTCGCCTACGGAAGCCACGATCCCGCCCACCATCACCGGCAGGACCGCGCCAAACACACACACAAGGAAAAAGCGCTGGCCACCCCAGGCCTCCAGCACCCCCTGACAAATCAAGCCACCGCCCAGCAGCACCAGCAGAAAGGCCCCGCTGGCATAGGGCACCAACTGATGCCCGGCAAACCACTCAGACCCGAGGAGCTGGGTCGAGAAAACGGTCCAGCCCGCCGCTCCTGCCACCGCCATCAGGACCACGATCCAGAGCGACGACGCCGGATCGGACAAAGGAGGCAGCCTTTTCCATCCCAGCTTCCGTCCCCGCTGCAGACCGGTAATTTGCTGCTCTGTCCCTGGAGTGATGATCAGGGTCAGCACCACCATCAGCAGCAGAGTCACCGCCCCATACACCCCGATCATCACCACCGCTTCGCTCACCTGCGGCTGCCAATTTTCCTCACGGAAGAACCGGCGGTTGAACTGCCGGGATGGAAACAACAGTCCAGGCGCGATCAGCGGCAGCGCATTTCCGAGCAGCATCAGCTGCATCCAGGCAAAAATGCCCAGCGCCCAGGCCTTGCCCAGCAAATGCGACTCTGCCCGGCGCCAGCGCCGCCACAACATCATGCCAAATGTCAGGCTCAGAAAAATCTGGGTAAACAGCGTGAACGCGATCTCCGAAAAATGCAGCCCAAAGAACCGGACATCCGGTTCCAGCGATTTTGCCAGGCGGATCAACCCCCCTGCCTCCCGGGGCATCATCCCGGCGATGTTCTCGTCCACCACTGGCCACAGCGTCAGATACTTGAAGTAAACCAGACCGAATTTCGCTGCCTGCGGGATCACCGTATACAACAAAAAAATTACCCCGATGGAAACCAGAAACGCCCAGCGGCGGTTTTTCACCACCGTCCCTGCCACCAGCCCGGTCAGGTGATAGAGCACTGCCGAGGAAAGCAGCGCCGCATAGACCGGCACCCAGGAGGCCGCCTCCACCTCCCCCTTCCACAGCGCCCAACCGGTAAAAGGCAGGGTAATACCGAAGAGGCACCACTCCCGCACCGGCAAGCCCGTGACGTAGCCCAGCACCTTGGCCAAAGGCGTCATTGGGGAAAGCCGTTGATAGTCCAGGGTGCCTTCATCCGCCTCCGCCGTGATCCCCGCCGCCACTTGCCCCGTGCCTGCCAGGAATAAAATGATGGCTTGGAAAATCAAAAGCGGCACCAGCACCGCGCGCTCCGCATCCGCTTCCACCATGTGCGCCTGGTAGCGGAAACCCGTGCGCACCCCAAAATAAATAAACGCCGCAATAATGCCCACCACCAGCAGACCAGCCATCAGAGCCTGCGGCCGCAGCCGCGAACGGGCGTATCGGCGGAAGATAGGATTCGACCACCAGTGCCGCGGGCTGGATGGGGGAAAGGCTGGCGGGGTATCACTCATGAAAGCGGCAGGTTAGGGGCAGCAGCAGCATTGGACCCGGAAACATCCAGCAGGATCTCCTCAAACGTGGAGCGCTGCTCCTCCAGCGCATGGATTAAAAATGCCTCCTGCACCAGATCCGACACCAACTGCGCCTGATCCCGCGCACTGCCGGCGAAACTGAAGGCAATGCGTTCCCCGGCAAGCCGCACCTCTGCCACATGCTCCCGCCCCTGCAGCCAGCCCACCGCCTCATCCACCCGTTCCACGACCCCCAACGTCAGGATCCGCTCCGTCCGGCCCAGCACCCGCCTCACTTCCTCCACGGAACCCGCTGCCAGAAGCTTTCCCCGGTTCATCACACAGATGGAAGTGCACATCTCCGATAACTCACTGAGAATGTGGGAACTCACGATCACCGTAGCCCCATCTGCCGCCAGATTGCGCAGGGCCAGACGCAACTGCCGCCGCGACATCGGATCCATGCCACTTGCCGGCTCATCCAAAATCAGCACCTTCGGCCGGTGCAGCAGAGTCTTGGCCAGCACCAGGCGCTGCGTCTGACCCCTTGAGAGCGTTTTGCAAAAAACGTTATTTTTGTCAGCCAAACTCACCAGATCAAGGCACTCCTCGATGCGCTCCCGGCGCTGCGCCGCGTTGCCCAGCTCATGGGCTTCCGCGAAACAATCCAAAAATTCCCACACCTTCAAATCCGACGGCACCGGGGCCAGATCCGGCATATAGGCCATCACCCGCCGCGCTGCTTCCGGCTGCTCGAAAATTTCAATTCCCGCCAGCCTCACCTCCCCATAGGTAGGCTCCATCAGCGTGGCCAGCACCTTGAAGGTGCTCGTTTTCCCCGCCCCGTTAGGCCCCACCAGCCCGAAAATCTCTCCCGCCGGCACCGAGATCGTCAAGTCATCCACTGCCACGAACTTTCCGTAATCCACCCGGAGATCCTGGATCTGGATCGCAGGGGAAACCGGGTGCAGCACAGCGGACATGTCGCTGCCATCAAAGCACGCCCCCCGGAATTGACAATCCCAATCCATCCCGGCGCTAGCTGTTGTCAAAAAGAAGCCTTGCCCCGCCTTCCCTCCGCCGGCTAATATGCCTGCCACATGCGTGCCCCCTTACTCATTTTGACCGGCTGCGTCCTCGGCATCGCGGGAGCGATCCTCTTCCAGCAAAGCTTCCCGCCCCCTGCGGGCAGCCCCGAAGAAAAACTGGCCGACACCGAGCGCGAACTCGCCCGCACCCGCATCGAACTCGCTGCCGCAGAAGCCCGCGCCCCCAAACCCGAAGCCTCCACCCAACAAAAGCTCGCCCGCGGCATGCGCTCCATCATGGAAGACATCAAAGCCGGACGCGAAGTGGACCTGGATGACCTTTACCGCGCCGTCCGCCCCGCCATGCGCGATCTCTCCCCCCTCTTCGAACGCATTCACCGCAAAAACCTGAAAAAGGACGCGGAATTCACCCTCCAGGAACTCACCCGCAAATACGCCCTGACTCCCGCCCAGCAGGACTCCATCCGCGCTTGGCAGGAAAAGAAACTCGAAAGCGACCTCGCCGCCTACCGGGCCATGAATGCCAGCGACAACGTCACCCTGGAGGACATGATGAAAGGCGAAAAGCGCTTCAAACGCAATGAAGGCTTGGATGACGCCATGACCGCCACCCTCACCGGAAAGGATCTCGCCCAATACAAAGCCGACCGCATGGCCCAGCGCTTGGAGCAGGTCCAAGCCGAAGCCGACCGCCGCGTCACCCGCTTGAACAGCCTCGTGGAACTGGATGCCGGCCAGCAGGATCAGGTCTTCGCCCTCATGGCCCGCAGTTCGCCGGACTTCGATCCCGCCATGCAATTTGAAGGCCTCAGCGGCGACACCTCCCCTCTCCCCGCCGGTCAGTCCCGCAACGACGCCATCCGTTCCGTCCTCCGTCCTGACCAATTGCAGAAATATGAGGAAGCCCGCCAGCAACGCCGTATCGCCGCCGAAAAAGACCTCCGCGAAATCGGCCTCCGCCTGCCAGCCGGCTGGGACGAACTCAACGACAACTAGCCCTTCACTGCCCCTCCTTCTACTCAGACCACCCGCGCCCGGACATCGCCACCGCCCCCAGCGGTTTCACGCTCCGGTTTCTACCCTCAGCCCCTGCCCACCAAAACCCCTTCAGCCTTAAGGAAGTGGCTCCAGCGGGAATCGAACCCACATATCAATAAATGCCCCTTGGAAAGGCGAATTCCCCCGTAGAATGGACCTCCTTGGACCTCCTTAATACCGCTTGATGTTCTTACCCACGTTCTTACCTTGGTTTTTCCTCACATCTCCATTTTCTGCCATGGCCTCACTCTGGAAGCATCCCAAATCGAATTTCTGGACCGCCTGTTTCACGGATGAAGCCGGACGGCGGCGGAAGCGTTCCACCAAAAAACTGAAGCGCTCTGAAGCGCAAAAAATCGCGGATACATGGGAGGAAGCCTCCCGGCGGAAAATCTCACGGGGGCAGGCGCACCGCGTCCTATCTGAAATCTTCGATGAAGGCGGGCAGGCGGAAACCACGGTGGAGAAATTCGCCCGCGCCTGGCTGGACGAACTCAAGCCCTCCGTGTCGCCTTCCACGTTCTCTGTCTATTCCAACGGCATCAATCATTTCCTGGCTTCCATGGGGGAGCGGGCAGCCCAGCCGATCCTGCATCTGTCCCGTGCCGATGTCACCCGTTACAAGAAAGCCCTCGCGGATGGCCACCCGGTCACCGGCAATCACCGGCTGAAGCTGATCAAGATGCTGCTCAAGGCGGCGCGTGAGGAAGGGTATTCCTTCGATGATCCCTTTGTGGGATTGAAGCTGTTCAAGGAGGACAAGGACGCGGTGGACGCCCGGCGTCCCTTCTCCGTGCCGGAACTGCAAAAGCTGCTGGCGGCGGCGGATGCGGAATGGCGCTCCCTGATCCTTTTCGGCCTCTACACGGGGCAGCGGCTGGGAGACATCGCCGCGCTGCGGTGGTCGCAAATCGACATCGCACGCGGGGAGCTATCTATCATCACGAAAAAAACGGGGCGGAAAATGGCGATTCCGATCAATACCGCGCTGGCGGAGCATCTGGCCACGCTCCCGGCGGCGGATGATCCCAAGGCCATGGTGCATCCCCGCGCGGCGGCGCTGGTGGCTGGGGCAAAGGGTAAGGTTTCCACCCTCTCCCGGCATTTCGGGGAGTTGCTGGAATCGGCCGGCTTGCGCACCGTGGCGGAACTACCCGCCGGGGCATCCGCCCATGATGGGAAGGGTAAGGGACGCTCCGCCCCGCGCAAGAAAGCCGACCTCTCCTTTCACAGCCTGCGCCATACCGCCCGCTCCCTGCTGGAAGCGGCTGGCGTGCCTCTCAAGACGGCCATGGAGCTGCTGGGGCATTCAGACATCGGCGCAAGCCATCACTATGTCCACGTTGAAAAAGAAAGCCTCCGACGCGCGGCGGAATCCATGCGCATTTCCTGACTTATAGCGGTGGTCGCGCCAGCGGGCAGCTCCTGATTCAGCTAGCGCCCCCCCTCCGCCCCCCCAAGTCCTGGCCAGAATCTGCCGTTCTGCGCATTGTATTGATTTTCAACACTTTAATAAGCGGCTCAGTCCTTGGAAGTCAAGTAGAGCCTAAGAGATCCAGTAAGAATTGGATTTTGACCTTCATGCTAATATAACCGCTGCAATCTGCATCCGTTATCAAATGAACATGAAATCAAAAACACATCACAACGTCCAAGGTGCGCCTGCTGCACCATCACAAGCTGAATCCATCGAAGCGGAATTTCTTCGCGTTCCCGCAGCGGCCAAATACTCCGGCCTTTCCCGCTCGCACCTTTACGAGCTGCTAAAAACCGGCGCTATCAAATCCGCCTGCATCCGGCGGCGGGGGGCGCTCCGGGGCGTCCGGCTGGTCTTTCGGGACAGCTTGACGAATTTCATTCTCAAGCACTCCAGCGCCGAATGAGCCCGCCCATCACTCATGGAGGGCAAGGCGATCTCTTTCCCGGAGACATCGGCCCCGGTAGGGATGCCAGCCCCGACGCGTTGAAAGCGGCGGAATTAGTCAGGATGGCCCGCGCAAGGATTTCCTGCCTTTGGGAAATCGACCGTGCAGCAGTGCGGATGCTGATAGAAGCGCCCGGCGTGCCGCTCCGGGGGCGTTGTGCGCTGGAATTGGCGCGGTTTATCCAGGAAGCGCGGAAAGAGCCTGCCCATTTTTGGAATGCCCTCGCTCAAATAGCGCAACGGCGATGGAAGGCGGCGGGCTTGCGCGTGAGCTTCCTGCGGGGCAGTCCGGCGCTGGATTTGATCTCTGATGCAGAATGGCGCACCCTGCCGCTTGCGCCCGAACTAGCCGCGCTGGTGGCACAACCCCGCCCGCCTCATGGCCAAGCCTGACACGTCCATGCTGGCGCTGGCCAAGGAGCGCGTGTGCATCCCTCTGCTGGCGGCGCGGCGTGGGTGGGAATGGATCCCCGCCAAAAGCTGCCGCGTGCCATGGCGGGAAGATCGGTCCCCTTCCGGCTCCCTGCTGGCGGGCGGGCAGTTATTCCACGACTTTTCCAGCGGTGAAACCTTCGATGCCCCCGCCCTGCTGGGCAAGGTGGAAGGATTGACCCCGGCGGATGCCTGCCGCCTTTTTCTGGAAGTGGCAGGCGTGCGCCATGGGGACGCCCGCCCCCCGGCTCCAATGCGGCGCGTGCTGCCAGCGGCCCCGGAGCCGCCCCCACGCAAGCCCGCCCTGCCGCGCCTTGTCTCCATGACCCCGGAGGACATGGACGCGCTGGCGGCGCTCCGTGGCCTGCATCCTGCCGCTCTGGCGGAAGCCTCACGGCGCGGCCTGCTCTGGCGTTGTGTCTGGCGCTCTTTTCCGGCGTGGGCATTGACCGATGCCAGCGGCTGGATTTGTCAGGCGCGGCGCATGGATGGCCTGCTCTTTCCCCGCAAGGATGACGGCCCCGGCGTGAAAGCATGGACCCTGCCCGGCTCGCGTGCCGGGTGGCCTGTGGGAGCGGCTGAGGCGTGCCAGCGCCTGCGGGTGGTGCTGGTGGAAGGTGGCGCGGACTTGCTCGCGGCGCTGCACCTCGCCCGCGCGGCTGGCGTGCTGCCTGACGTGGGAGTGTGCGCCATGCTTGGCGCAGGATGCCGCATCCTGCCGGACGCCCTGACGCTCTTTCGGGGGAAGCGGGTGCGCCTCTTTCCCCATGCCGACCCGCCCCGCCTGGATGGCTCCGCCCCCGGCATTGATGGCGCGGCCCGCTGGCAGGACGCCCTGACAGAAGCGGGCGCGGTGGTGGATGCCTTCGACCTCTCCGGTCTGACCGGCGCAGATGGCCAGCCCCTGAAGGACTTAAACGACGTGGCCAAGGAATGGCCCCGGCTGGCGGCGGAAGATGCCGAACTAGCCGACTGCATGAACTTCTAAACCTCCCTCCCCCCCCCTTTTTCAGATGCCCAAAAAAGACCCACAAAACCCCGCCCCCGCACCTGCCAGAAAACGCGCCGGACGCATTGCCCGCAAGGACAGCGGCGCACCGGCGGAATTTATCCCGGCCGATTTCCTGCCCCCTCCTCCGCCCGCTCCCGGCCCCATGGCTCCCGCTATGGCAAGCGCGGACTGCTTCGATGCGGGCGCGGTGGCAGAACGGCTCGGCATCTGGTGGCAAAACAGCAAAGATGGAGCCTATCACATGCCTGGCCCTGATGGCCGATGGCTGGAACTGAACCCGGGGAACATCCGCGCGGCTTTGTTGGCCGATGGCATTGAGGGCAAGCGTCCGAAAGATGGCCCGCTTTCCGACTGTGACCGCTTGCTGCTATTCGCACGGGAGCATCGCGCTGTGGATTTGACGATAGATGCCTTGGCAGGATCCTTTGCAGGCTGTCACACCATCGGCGGGCGGCGGGTGCTGGTGCGGCGAAGCCCGATCATCATCAAACCGGAAAGAGGCGAAGGATGGCCCATCTGGAACGCAATTCTTGACGGCATCCTCGGCACGCAAAAGTGGCACTTCCTCGCCTACGTGAAGCTGGCATATGAAGCCCTAGTCACCGGCTCCCGCGACCGTGGGCAAATCTGCATCTTATGCGGTCCTCAGGGAGGAGGAAAGAGCCGCCTGCAAAATAATCTGCTGACCCCGGTTCTCGGCGGGCGGGTGGCTAATCCAACCAATTGGCTGTTTGGAGTGGACCGTTTTAACTCCCAATTGGCGGGCAGCGAACATTTAGCAGTTGAAGAACTCCCGGCAATTATGAGAGGAGATACAAGGGCGGTTTTGAAGGAAAGGCTTAAGATGTTATGCGTTTGTGACACGTTCAGCGTGGAAGGCAAATTTTCAGAAGCTGCAAATCTTGACCCGTTCTGGCGAACCAGCATTACAGTGAATGACCAGCAAGAGACCATACTCATGCTCCCCGCCCTGACCCCTGACCTCGCTGATAAAGTGCTGTTGTTCCGAGCCATGAAGGTTCCGATGCCTATGCCCACAGTCACCTCAGCTGAAAAGCTCGCCTTCCGTAAGGCGCTGGCGGCGGAACTGCCATCCCTGCTCTATGACCTGACAGAAACGGATGACCTACGGAATCAGTATCCCCACCTTTTCGGCGGGCGCTTTGGCTTGCGTGAGTATGCCGACCCGGAGCTTGCCGCCCGGCTCCGGGAGGATGCCCCGGAAATGGAACTGTTGGATTTGATACAACGCTGGCTTGCTCCGGGGGGGGAATGGACTGGCTCCGCCAGTGACCTTGAAGGCCAGCTTGAATCTTCAGACTCCGTCTCGGAATCCGCCACCCGCTTTTTCCGCAAGATGAGAATCACCGGTAGGCTGCTGGGACGGCTGGCGGATGAAATGCCCAACGTAGTGTTCAGCCACCGCGCTAAAGATAAACGCTGGTGGAGCATCAAGCTCCCCGTGGCCTCCTGATGGCTGGCTCTTCTCCGCGCCCCTCGACCGGCTCGACCTGCTCGACCTGCCCGACCGGCTCGACCGGCTCGACCGGCTCGACCGGCTCGACCGGCTCGACTGGCTCGACCGGTTCGACCTCCATCTCACTGGCCTCGCAGATAGACTCGCAGACGGCCTCGTTGATGGCCTCGCTGAAGGTGATCGCGA
>CAMDJM010000038.1 GCA_945900785.1 Akkermansia muciniphila | reverse complement strand
CAACATGACAGCCTGGGGTTTGAACCCCAGGAAAACGTCACAACCCACCCCCGTGAGCGCCAACGGCGCGTTCCATCAGGGGCAATTTGGATGGAGATGACCGGTGTTGGGAACATCGGCGCGCACTGGTGATTCATGGGACGCTCTTTCAGCGCTGGGGAATGGGGGGCAATGGTAACCCTGGGGTTGAAACCCCAGGCTGTCATGGAATGCGCCTTTGGCGCTGGATGGGAACTTTTAAAATCGCAGGGAAACTACGGAAATACCGCCTGATTCTGACCCCGCCGTCGGGAAAAACGGAAAATATCCCAGCGAATCTGCGAAGTCGGGCTAACGCTGGCGGAGTCCCCATGCCCCCTGGCGGGCTGATTTTGCCTGGCGTTCTGCGGCGAGGAGATGCTGTTTTTCCGCGTTGGCGCGGCGGCCGCCTGGGCGGTCCTCACCTTTGGTGTAGATGCGGGCCAGCCCCTCCCGGACCAGCAATTCCCCGAGGTCATCCTGACCGATCATCACGAAGGCATAGTTCCGCTCGCTATCAAAAACCTGTTCCCAGCGGGTCAGCACCCGGAAGGAGCCGGCCCGCAGCAGACCGAGGGTAAAATCCCGCGCCTTTTCCCCGATGCCCACGGTCTCCTCTTCCGTCAGGCCGCCAAAATACCGGCCCTGCTCTGCGAGGCGCGGGCCGTTGTATTGGTGCCTTGCTTTTTCCGGGCAATCCACAAAATACAGCCGGATCACCTGGCGCTGCCCGCCATGCCATATTTCGAAACTGTCCCCATCGTTCCCGCAGTCTTCGGCCAGGGTGCAGCCGCGCATTTCCACCCAGCCGCCTGACAGTTTCACCGTTACCGCCGCTTCCGCCGGTGGGGCAGGCTGCCGCGATCCAGGCGGGCGGCCTTCCTGCGGCAGCCAACCTTTCCACTGCGCCAGGCCCATCAGCCCAACCATCACCAGGGCGAGCAGGGTAAACTTCCAATCGGCAGGGGAGCGGCGGCGGGACATGGTGCAAGGTCAAAAGCTAGCAACAAACACCGGCCAGCCAGCGGCGGCCTGCGGACAGTGCCGCGACGGCGGCAATTTGTGGATAGAGCCGCTCATAATACCACAGCCTGGCAAAATATAGCCCGATGGGAGCGGCGGGAAACACTGTGCCACCGCAGGTCAACCGCAGCAGCGCCTCCAGGCCATCCGTCAGGATTTCCTCGCGGACGGCACCGGCCTGCGTTGTCATTTCATAGGCCAGCAGGGCTTCCAGCGCGGCGCCCGTTTCCTCACTGGAAGCGACCGTATGGGGTAATGCCTGACGCGGACCGCCGCCCCAGCCCCCATCGGGCAGGACCGCGTTTTGGAGAAAAACGGCAGCTTTTTTCAACATCCCGGGCAATCCGGCTGCGGGGAACTCCAGTGGATCCAGACGGCAGAGGTATTTCAGCACTGTGGCCGTGCCATAGACTGGATTTCCCTCATCGGTCTCGTGTTCATTGCCAAACCAAAGCGGCAGCCAGGCCCCGTCCGGGCGCTGGATCCTGGCCAGCCAGGCCACCGCCCGGCGCATCGCTGGCAAGGGCTCAAAAGCCATCTGCCCACGCCAGGCCTGCCAGGCCGCCAGAGCGTGCGCGGTGAGGTCCGGCGCACTGCGGTCGAAGGGCAGGGCACCCCAGCCTTTGCAAAAGGTAGGCATGCCTCCATCGCCATTTTGCAGGCCTGCCAGCCACCGCGCCCCGGAGGCGGCAGCCCGCTTGATCCATTCCCCAGCGCCTGCCGGCCCTTGATCTTCTGACAAGACCGCGAGCGCCAGCAGCGCCCCGGCGGTATCATCCGCATCCGGCACCCCGCCTGGCAAATCTGTCCACGCCCAGCCGCCTGGCGCGGAAAGACAATAGGCATGCCTGACCTGATATTGTTGTCCCAATAACCAATCCCGAAGCGCCTTTTTGGAAGTCTCCGGCAGGTCCGGTCCCAGCGCCTTGACGGACAACGTCGTGCCCCAGGTGGCGAGGTTGGTATCGATCGGCCAACTGCCATCTGGGCGGACGGATTTTCTGAGAAACCCCACCGCCTCCTGCACCACGGCATCGGTGCCGGCCCCCGCCTGACAAAGTGCCATGGTCACAAATCCTGTCAGCGGCACCGCTTCCAAAAAACCGCCTCCCTCTGGCTGAATCTCCCGCAGCAGACGCCGGGTGCGCTCCACCACGGCCTGGCGCAGCCAGCGCCAGGGCCAGCAGGCCGGAGCCTGGGCATGCCGCACCTGACCGATGGCGATCAGCGCCGGCAAGGCATAACTCACCACAGGCAGCCGCAGCGCGGCAAACCACTTCCGGGGAAACGCCGCCAGTTCAAAGGGCAGCGCCGTCACTTCCCGCCAGCAGGCCGGAGCCGGCCCCAGTCTCCCGCCCACCGCACAGGCCATCAGGATCGGCACGGCAAAGGTTTTGTCTTTTCCATACCGTTGGCGCAGCGCCGCCTTTAAAGACGCCACTTTCAAGCCGCCCGCCTCCTGGCGGATCCATCCTTCCGCCCTGGCCATTACTGCGGCATGTTCCGTCCCCGCCAGGAGTCCTAACTGTTCCCCCATGCCCAGCGCAGCCCAGCCCAGCAATGTCGTAGCCACATTCGCCCTGCTGCGCACGGTATCCCCCCAGCCTCCGTTTCCTAGCTGGGTCTCCCGAAGCCATCGCAACCCACTGGTAATCAGGTCCCGATGGCCACCGTTCTCTTTCGATTGCTCCCCCTGATCCAACTCCACCGCCCCCAACGCGAGGACCGCCACCGCCGTGGATAGGGCGCTTTCAGAAAGCTCCCCTTCCCACCACCCCGAAGCCCTGCGCTCCGCCAACAGGGCTCCCTGCGCCGCCGCCCCCGCCTGCGTCACCCGCTGCCACAATTCATGAAAATCACTCACGCCTGCACCACATCCCGGAACCCGCCGGGAGAAACAGAAAATTTGCCTGCCCGAAGGAATTTTTCTTTCATGATTTACGGACGGGTTTTATGCAGCATCTCAGTAGACCAGAGGAGTCAGGAAAAACGAATCTTTGACCGGGCCGGAGGTGCGCAGGAAGGTGCTGAGTTGCTGCGCCCACTCGCGGATGGTGCGTGTGGAGTGGCCGAGGGCCATATAGTCGCGGGCGCTGTAGATGGTGGCTTTGTCTTTTTCGCGGTCGGCGAATTGGAACAGGGTGGCTCCGGTGCTGCCTTCGCGGAGGCGGCCTTCAATGGCGATGCGGCCTCCGGTGAAAAAGCCGACCCCGATGCTGGCGATGGGACCTACCGTGTATTTGACGACTGTTTTGGCCACGTTCCCTTTGGCACTGGTCGGATCAAGTTCGATCAGGTTCAGTTGCAGGACGAGGGTGTCTTTTCCGGGCCGCAGGGCAAGTTGGTAGGGCGCTCCGGGATTGGCAGTGAGGGCACGGGCGAATTCGGTCCGCAGGGCATGGGCTATTTCCCGGGTCTGCTGTGGCCGCAGCGCCCCGTATTCGGCAGACGCCAGTTTTTTCGAGATGGGGCGGAGCGCCTGGGTGAGCACCGGAGCGATGCAGATGCGCCGCCGGTGGGAGGCGATCCTCAGGGTCGTTTGATCTGTGGTGTAAGCGGCGTAGTGGAAGGGGGAACGGGCACTTTGGTTATCGGGAGTCACCCGGAAGTCCAGGAAATCAGGTCCAGGGGTGGTGGGCTTCGCTTTCATCAAGTGATTCACACGGGCACAGGAAGGAAACAAGGCCAGCAACAGCAGGATCAGGCAGAAGGAAATGGACGGGGCAGTCTTCATTCGGTGGGGATCTTGAAAATTGGAAAAACCAGTGTTGGGGCCACCGTGGCAATCGATGCCGGCTCCGCGTCAGGCTTTGGCACCGGGGCCCCACACTGGGGACGACACCGGTCAAATGATCAAGATAAAATCAGCCCTGCCTGAGGCCGCCTGGATCTTCCGGCCGGTGGCTGGATTTGCTGGATGCGCGGCAGGCCGGAGAGCGCCAGCATGCGGATTTCTGCGAAGAGCGGTCGCTTCCGTCGCGTATTTACAGGAACCGTGTCACTCTTATGCCATCGTTTCCAGGATCCATGAAAAGACGTTTCCTCCTCCCCGTGCTCACGGCTCTCCTGCCGTGGACGAGCCCGGCATGGGCGGGACGCGCCAAGGAATTCAACGCGGAAGACCGCGCCTGGTGGTCCTTCCAGCCCGTCAGAGTGACAGCCGTGCCGCCCACGAAAGACACCGCCTGGCCCCGCACTCCGGTGGACTGCTTCATCCTCGACCGCTTGGAAAAAGCCGGCCTCCGCCCCGCCCCGGAAGCGGCCCGCTCCGTGCTCGTGCGGCGCCTCTCCTTTGATCTCACCGGCCTCGCCCCGGACAAGGAGGCGGTGGAAGCCTATCTCAGGGACACCGCACCGGACGCCTGGGAAAAACTGGTGGACCGCCTTCTCGCCAGCCCCCACTACGGCGAGCGTCAGGCCCGGCTCTGGCTGGACCTCGTCCGCTATGCCGACAGCGATGGCTATAAATCCGACGACTACCGCCCTGACGCCTGGCGCTACCGCGACTACGTCATTGATGCCTTCAACAGCGACAAACCCTACGCACGCTTCCTCCAGGAACAGCTCGCCGGGGATGAACTCTTCCCTGACGATCCTGCCGCCGTCACGGCCACCGGCTACCTCCGCCACTGGATCTACGAATACAACAACCGGGACGTGGCTGGCCAGTGGGCCGTGATTTTAAACGATATCACCGATACCACGGCAGATGTTTTCATGGGTCTCGGCCTCCAATGTGCCCGCTGCCACGACCACAAATTCGACCCCCTGCTCCAGGCCGATTATTACCGGCTCCAGGCCTTCTTTGCCCCGCTGGATGCACGCGATGGCACCCCCGTCCTGACCCCTGCCGGCAAGGCCAGCCATCAGCTCCAGCAGGAGGCCTGGGAAACCGCCACCGCCGGGGTGCGCCAGCGCATCGCCGCCCTGCAGGAGCCCGCCCTGACAGAAGCCCGGGAGAAGGCCATCTCCATGTTTCCTCCGGAGACCAAGGCCCTCCTGGCCAAAACCGCCGCCAGCCGCAGCCCCCAGGAACAACAACTGGCCGCCCTCGCCTGGCGTCAGGTGCTTTATGAATGGGACCGCATCGACTCCCGCATCAAAGGCACCGCCAAGGAGCAACTCATCGCCCTGCGCAGGGAACTGGCGGCCTTCGACTCCCTGAAGCCTCCGCTGTTGCCCACCGCAGCCACGGCGGCAGACATCGGGCCGGAAGCCCCGCCCCTGACCATTCCCCGGCGGGAAGCGGAAGGAGCTATCGCTCCTGGCTTCCCGGCTTTACTCGCCCGCACCCCGCCATCCATTACGGCCCTGCCCCACAGCACGGGACGCCGCAGTGCCCTTGCCGCCTGGCTGGCCTCGCCGGAGAACCCGCTCACGGCCCGCGTGATGGTGAACCGCGTGTGGCAGCAGCATTTTGGCCGGGGCCTCAGCGGCACCGCCAGCGACTTCGGGCGCCTTGGGGAAAAGCCCTCACACCCGGAACTGCTCGACTGGCTGGCCCACCAATTTGTCTCCCAGGGCTGGAGTCTGAAAAAACTCCACCGCCAGATCCTGACCAGCGCCACCTGGAAGCAAAGCCACCTTTCCCCCGTCGTGGATGCCGCCAAACTAACCGACCCTGAAAACCGCCTCCTCTGGCGCTGGAATACCCGCCGGCTGGAAGCGGAACCCATCCGCGATGCCATCTTCCAGGCCACCGGCGAGCTGGACCTCACCGCCGGCGGGCCCGGGGTGGACAGCAGCAAGCCGCGCCGCGCCATCTACACCAAGGTCCTGCGCAATAGCCGCGATCCCCTGACAGATGTCTTCGATGCCCCGCAGAACTTCCAAAGCACCGCCAGCCGCGACACCACCACCACGCCTACCCAGTCCCTCTTCCTCGCCAATAGCCGCTTCATGAACGAGCGTGCCGCCGCCATGGCCCGCCGCCTCATGAAACTCAACACCCCGGCCGCCCAGGTCGAAGACGCCTGGTGGTGCACCGCCGGCCGCGCCCCCACCACGGACGAGCGGGAAGAATCCCTCGCCTTCCTCGCTGCCTCCCTGACAGAACCCTCCGCTCCCCCTGCGGCCAATTCTGACAGTTTTTCATCCGTGCCCATGCCGCAGCGGAATGGCAAGGCTGCCACCCTCACGCCCGGCAGCAGCCTGGACCGCCTCGCCGCCGACTTGCCTCCCCTGCCAGGGGAATTCTCCATCGAAACCATCGCCCTCCTGCGCTCCGTCTATCAAAATGGGAGCATCCGCACCCTCGCCGGGCAATGGAGCACCCAGCCCCGGGAGCCCGGCTGGTCCCTTGGCATCACCGGCATGGAATCCCGGCGCAAACCCAAAATGCCCGTCCTCACCCTCAGCGGCCTGAACCGTGAGGGAAAACCCGCTACCGAAACCATCTTCAGCGACCTGCCGCTGCAACTGGACCGCAGCTACTATCTCGGCGTTTCCATCACCCCCGCCCAGCCCTCCCAGGCCGGCACGGTAACTTTTTTTATAAAGGACCTGGCCAATGAAGACGAAGCCCTGCGCACCGCCAGCGTCCCTCATCCCATCGTCTCCCTGACACCACCCGCCGGGCCCCTGTTCATCGGGGCTCCCAATGGCACCACCCGCGACCATCTCTGGGACGGGCTCATTGATGAACTGCGTTTCAACCAGGGCCCCCTCACCGAAAGTGACCTGGCCCTCCAGCACCCGGAAATCACCAGCCGCACCCTCGCCTGCTGGCAGTTTGAGCCAGGCCAGTTCCGCCGGGACCATGTCAGTGGCCGCGACACCATCCACCCCCCGGCAGCCGAAGCGCCCACCGATCCCGCGCTGAACGCCCTGACCGATTTATCCCACGCCCTGCTCAGCTCCAGCGCGCTGCTTTATGTGGAGTGAGCAGCCCACCGGATTGAAGTCCCCCTTTCCACTTTCCGCGCCGCCCTTTCCCTTGCGGGCCAGGCCATCCCGGCGCAACTGGCTTCATGCTTACTCCCACCGACATCCAAGCCATCGGAGATGAAATCGCCATCCGCTGGAGTGATGGCAGCGAAAATTACTACCCGATGGAGCGCTTGCGCGCCTGGTCCCCCAGTGCCGAAACCGCCGGCGAGCGCGATCTCCTGGGCCAGAAAATCGGCGGCGACGAACGCACGGCATTCCCCGGCGTGCGTGCCACCGCATGGCAAACCGTGGGCGGCTACGCCATCGCCTTCGCCTTCAGCGACGGGCACAAGACCGGACTTTACGGCTATGATTATCTCAAAGCCATCGGCCAACGGCTCGGACAATCCTAGCTCAAAAATTTTCTGCCCCGCTGCTCCGGCCCATGTCCACGCCACCTTTCCAACTCCAGCCCCGGCACCTGCATGCCACCTTGAAATATCTCCGGGTATTGAACAAAACCACTCTGGCAAAAGGATCTTCGCTTTTCCGGTCCAAAGCCGTAAAACGCCTCTGGTGGGATGAAGAAACGGAGTGTCTCGAAGCCAAAACCCAAGGCACCTATCTCTACTCCCAGAGCATCGAATTCCTGCAAAACAAGGTTTTTATTGCCGACTGCTCCTGCCCCATCGGCTCGGACTGCAAACATGTCGCCGCCGTCCTCCTCGCCCTGCAGAGGCCCTGGACCGGGCCCGGCGAGGATACCGAAGGTGTGGATGACGACTATGATGAAAATAATAATAGCGGCGACGACGACGACGATTTTGATGAGGATGAGGATGAGGATGAGGACGAAGAGGAAACCAAACCAAGCCGCCCGCAGCCGATCGTCACGATTTTTGGCCGCTCCCAACACAAATCGCCAACCACCCGCAGCACCAGCAAAACCAAGTCAAAACCCGCAAAGGTGCCCAGCCCACCGCCAGCCAAAGCGCCGGCGCACCTTGGGCTGGCCCATCTCCTCAAGGAAAACTACGGCCAGAAACTGACCGCTGCCGAGAAAACCCGGTCCGAACTCATCGACAAACTTTTCCAGGATGAGACGCCCAAAGCCAGCGTCGACCTGCTCATGAACATCGCCGGCGAATCGAAATCCTACCGGCATTATTACGACCCGCCTGTCACCCTCTGGCCACGTCACCGCCCTCCCGCCACCGTCCTGGAGGCATGGTTTTACGTCGCAGATGTTCTCCGGAAAAAATATCCGCACCAGGCCCGCTATCCGTTATTTTCGAAAATCCCCTGGCCCGAAGTCGACCGGCTCATCGCCCCGTGGATCCGTGAGGAAACCATCCAGCGCTGGGAAGCCCAACTCACCTCCCTGATCCAAAGCCCGCAACTCCCCCCGCCCGCCAGCCCCCAATTCCGCCTCCGCCTGCATCCGGATGGAGCCCAAATCGAGCATTGCCTCCCCCACTCCTCCATCTGGTCGCCGATCAAGGTCACCCCTCTCCGCCCTTATGCCAAAGCGGCCCACCAATACCATGGCACCCCGGATCTCATTCTCGACGAAAACGCCACCCGGTTCCTCCGCGCCACCTGCCCTTACGAATCCTACAATTCCAAAGCCTTCCTCGAAAAAAACTCGCCGCAATTCATCACCGCCCTCAATACCCTGCTCCGCTCCCCTGCTGCCCTCGCAGCGGGTGCCGTCCTCACGCCGGAGGGCCAGCCTCTCCCCATCGCCGAAAGCCCCGCGCAATGGACTCTACAGGGACCGCACTTCCCCGTCCTTGAAAATCCTGACGAAGACACCACTGCCAGCGGCGACTACACCCTGGCCCTCCACGATTCCGCCAATACCCCTATTGCCAACCTTCTCACCATCCTGCCCGGACACCCCAATCTCGTCCTCACCCCCCATCTTGCCTATCCTCTCCCCGGCCCGCCCCACCGCAACGATCTTGTCAGTCCCGGCTCCAGCATCCCCGTCGCCGCGATCGAAAGCCCCGCCGGCCTCTCTGCCCTCGACCGCCTCCAGATCCCTCTGCCCGCCCGCGTCGCCCGTCGCGTCACTACCATAAAATGCGATATCATCGTCCGCTGCGTTCTCGAACTCAAATGGGGCACCGAAACCTTCCGCGTTCAAGCCCGCAGCTACTGTCAGGGACTCTTCCCTGATGAAATCTGGCAATCCGGAGCCTGGAAATCCGCCCCTGGCCAGTCTGTTGCCACCACTCCACCCACCAGCGATTCCATCACCCGTCTCGACCGCTCACTCCAGTCCCCCGCCGGAGCCTGGCTCGCTCTGGCAGGGCTCAGCACCCCCACCGGTTACAGCGCTGACAACACCTGGATGGAGCGCCCCCTCGCCAAATCCGACCACGTTACTTTCCCTGACGAATTCCTCGCCTGGCTAGACCAACGCCCGTCTGGCATCGCCGTCGATCTTGACCCTGACCTTGCCGCCCTCCGCGACAAAGGAAAAGTCAGCGCCAACTTCCAGCTCGATCTTGAAGAAACCGGCATCGACTGGTTTGATCTCACCCTCAACCTCCAGGTCTCCGATATCGAACTCACCCAGCGTGACATCGACCTCCTCCTGAAAAATGCCGGCTCCTGGGTCCGCCTCCCGGGCAAGGGCTGGCGGAAAATGGATTTCGAAATCACCCCGGAACACCAGCAACAGCTAGCCGATCTCGGCCTCAGCGAGGCCGATTTCCACCAGCCCGAGAAACAACGCCTCCACGTCCTCCAGCTGGCCCACCCCGCCGCCGCCAGCCTGTTACCCGCAGAGCGCAGCACTGAAATCTCCCGCCGCGCCTCAGACCTGCGCACCGCCGTCACCCCGGACCTGCCCTCCGGCATCACTGCCACCCTGCGCCCTTATCAACTCGCAGGCTATCACTTCCTCGCCTATCTTTCCGCCAACCACTTTGGCGGCATCCTCGCGGACGACATGGGCCTCGGCAAAACCCTCCAGGCCCTCACCTGGCTCGCCTGGCTCCACGATACCGGACAACTGCAGGGCCGTCCCATCCTTGTCATCTGCCCGAAATCCGTCCAGGACAATTGGACCAGCGAAGCCAGCAAATTCTACCCCGCCCTCCCCGTCCAGCAATGGACCAGCGCCACCGCCGGAGACCTCACCGCCCTGACGCCAAACTCCGGTAAAGTTGAAAAAAACCCTGCCAAAAAAACCACTCCAAAAAAGACTGCCGCCGCCGCCCAAAAAGCCGCCGCCACCCCGCCCCTGCTCCTCATCATCAACTACAGCCAACTCCGCATCCACGCCGACACCCTTTCCGCTATCCCATGGTCCACGGTTATTCTTGACGAAGCCCAATACATCAAAAACCCCACCTCTCTCACCGCCAGAACCGCCTGCGCCCTCAAGGCCACCCACCGCCTCGCCCTCAGCGGCACCCCTATCGAAAACCGCCTCCTCGACCTCTGGTCCATCATGGCTTTCGCCATGCCCGGCATCCTTGGCAACCGGACCCACTTCGCCAAAACCTTCGGGGCCAAAGACGACCCGCTCGCCCGCCGCCGCCTCAGCGCCCGCGTCCGCCCCTTCCTCCTCCGCCGCACGAAAAAAGAAGTCGCCAACGACCTCCCCGACCGCATCGAAGAGGACCTCATCTGCACCCTCGAAGGCCCCCAGCAGGAACACTACCTCGCCGAACTCAAGCTCGCCCGCACCACCCTCCTCAAAGCCAAAACCTCCGCCCAGCTCGACAAACTCCGCTTCAACATCCTCACCTCCCTCCTCCGCCTCCGTCAAATCTGCTGCCACCCTGGCCTCACCGGCAAAGGCAAGTCCGACGCCGAATCCGCCAAGCTCAATACTCTCCTCGAACTCCTCGAACCCCTTGTCGAAGAAGGCCAGAAAGTCCTCATTTTCTCCCAGTTCGTCGAAATGCTCCACCTCATCAGCGACCAGCTCACCGCCCGCACCTGGCCCCACCTCATCCTCACCGGAGCCACCGAGGACCGCGGCGCCCTCGTCAAAAAATTCCAGGAATCCGAAGGGGCCAACCTCTTCCTCATCTCCCTCAAAGCCGGCGGCTCCGGTCTCAACCTCACCGCCGCCAGCTACGTCGTCCTCTTCGACCCCTGGTGGAACCCCGCCGTCGAAAACCAAGCCATCGACCGCACCCACCGCATCGGCCAGGTCAACAAAGTCATCGCCTACCGCCTCATCACCCGCGACACCATCGAGGAAAAAATCCGTCAGCTCCAAAAATCCAAAAGCGCCCTCGCCAGCGATATCCTCGGCGAGGAAACCTTCGCCAAAGCTCTCACCTTGGACGACTTCCAATTCCTCCTCAGCTCCTAGCCTGATCGGTTTGCCCATCGGCGTCACGCCATACACTTCAGGCAGGACTGGCAACGGGAGCAGCAGGGCAGAGCTTCCGCAGCAGGAAGTGAGTGGGCACAAACACCAGGCTGATCAGCGCCGTGATCCAGGCCACGAGGTAAGCCGGGGCCGGTAGAAGCTGCTGTGGAGCGGCATCATCCATCCCGAAGACATAATTGATATTCCGCGGAATCTTCGGATCAGCCAGCACCGCACCGGCCGCAGGAAGGAAAAAGTAAGCTGTGAGACACAGGCCGGTGCAAATCAGGGACCACCCCGCCAGAGCGCGGCGGTCATAGCCGGTTTTCCGCACCAGATAAACCAGCAAAAAAGGCAACCAGCCATGGAACAGGGAAAGCCCCCGCAGGAACAGCGAACGGTTTTCCTCAAACATATAACCCGTCATCCCCGTCAGGTGGCCGCCGCTGAGCTGCACCACGAAGTCGGTGCACCACAGAGCCTGCGGAATCAGGATGCCCACCGCCGGCAGTGAAACCAGCAGCGCATCCTCCCGCCAAATCCCCACCAGCGTCAGCAGCAGCGCCACGTCGCAGAAATAGAGAAAATTCGTTGGCCCATAGTTGAACCAGTAAACCGGAATCATAACCGTCAGAAACGCCGTGTAAGCCCATTTCAGCCAAACCGGAATCCGGGTGGAAGCCCTGTCACCGCAAGCCGGACTGCCGCCCAGGGTTACAGACTCAGCAGCCCTCGGACTGCCCGCAGGTAAAGAATGATGCATGATGGAGGATGTTTTCATAGGATGGTCAGGTTGGTTTTCATTGACGCCATACCTGTCCGGCAGGTCCCCGGAATGCGGAAATTGAATCCATCAATGACACCATCGACTGGCACGATGGAACCTCGATTACCATCCCTCCGCCTGCTCCTGGCGGCTTCCATGCAACCCCTTGGGAAACGAATTCCCAGCCAAAAAAACTTGGCAACGGGAAGAATCCACTTCAGGCTGCGCCTCCCGCAACAACATGAAAATTCTGAGTCTTTTTATTTTCCTCGTCACTTTCGTTGCATCCCGGAACGTTATCAAGGCCCAGACTCCCGCTGGAGCGATGGAAACTATCACCATCCAGCCGGTCGTTCCTGAAAAAGACCCCGGCCACCAGACCGACCCGTGGTCGCGGTCCGTTTCCCTCCGGCAAGTCCGTGACTTTTGGTCCCCGGTGGACACCTTCACACAATAACCTATGTCAGGAATCCAAAATCCCCATCTTGCGGGGGTTTATTCCGAAGCATTTCTCATATTCATGAAACCAACCCCATCCCAAAAGTCCACCGGCGGCCGAACCGCTGCGGCTTCCTCCTCCGCCGTCTGCGCCCTGCTGGCGCTGGGACTGGCCGCCTGTTCTCCCAGGGAGGCAACAAAGTCTTCCCCCGCCGTGGCTCCGGCGCAGGCAGGCACCCCTGCCAATCCTAAATACGGTCCAACCGTGGCCAACCCCGCACCCACACCGGTGCCGGCTCCTCAGGGGATGGTCTGGATTCCCGGCGGGGAATTCAGCATGGGGAGTGACACGGCCAGTGATTCCCTGTGCAGCCTGGCTGGCGTGACAAGGGATGCCGCCCCCATTCACCGCGTGGCGGTGGATGGATTCTGGATGGATGCCACAGAGGTGACGAATGCCCAATTTGCCAAATTCGTGGAGGCCACTGGCTACATTACTGTCGCTGAAACGAAGCCTACCCAGGAGGAATTTCCCACGGCTCCTCCGGAAAATCTGATTGCAGGCTCCACGGTCTTTGCCCCGACCCCGGTGGCGGTGAAACTGGACAATTATTTCCAATGGTGGTCCTATGTCCCCGGGGCGCAGTGGCGGCACCCTGCCGGACCGGAAAGTGACATCAAGGGGCGGGAGAATGATCCCGTGGTGCAGGTCGCCTGGCTGGACGCCGCCGCTTTTGCCAAATGGGCCGGCAAACGCCTTCCCACCGAAGCCGAGTGGGAATTTGCGGCGCGGGGTGGCAAGGCCGGGCAGTTATATTCCTGGGGGGAAGAACTCAAGCCTCATGGCAAGTTTCAGGCCAACATCTACCAGGGAGCCTTCCCGGTGGAAAAAGGGGACACCGGAGAGGACGGATTCAAGGGCATTGCCCCGGTAGGCCAGTTTCCCCCGAATGCCTATGGTCTCCATGATGTGGCGGGCAACGTCTGGGAATGGTGCAGCGACTGGTATCGGGTGGACACCTACGCCCGGCTGAAGCTCGCCGGAGGGGTGGCGCGCAACCCGCAGGGCCCGGACTCCTCTTATGATCCAGCGGAACCCACCGAGAAAAAGCGGGTGCACCGCGGGGGGTCTTTCCTCTGCACCTCGCTTTATTGCACCCGCTACATGGTGGGCACTCGGGGCAAGGGGGAGGTCAATACCGCCAGCAATCACCTTGGCTTTCGCTGCGTGAAAGCAGTCGTTCCGGATCCAGTAAATCCCTGATGAATTAAACTAAAGGATGACTGTTTATGATCAATACAGTAACGGGTTTGACACCCGGGATAGCTATTGCTTTTTCCAAAACCAATGGGAGCGGTTTTGGCTTATGAACAACTTTTGCCGACCCTATATTCTGACCCGTGTTGCGGCATGGGTGCTGGTGATGATCGCTTTTTCCGGAGCCGCCTCCGCTGCCCCTGCCGTGGAGGCAGCCACGGCCGCGAAACTCAAATCCATCGAAAAGCAGGTCGCCTCCAGTCAGGACCGCATCCGCAAACTGGAGTCCGGACTCCGGGAGGTGGATGCCCGCATCGAGAAGCGGGTGACCAAGGCTGTCGACACCCTGAAATTGCTGGGGGACTCGAGGGACTCCGGCAACAAGGTGACCAATCTCAAAATGGAGGTGATTGATTTTATGCGCCGGCAGATCAGCGACTACAGCCGCCGCCGGGCCCAGTTGCGGGCGTCTCTGGACAATCCTGGATCTGTCATCCCTGCCGGAACGGTTCAGGCTGATATCCAGAAAATCGACCAACGCATTGATCACCGCATCGGGCAGGTGGCTGCCCTGGGAGGGAGTTTTGCCACCCATCAGGACTACGACAAATATGACGTCCACGACAACGGAAATTGGTATGGGGGCACCAGCTACCAGCTGAACGAGGATTATGTCCAGAACCGCAAGGCCACCACGAGGGCAAACCAGGCGAGGGGCAAACTAACCAGCGCGATTGATGAGAACATCAAACGCCTGGAATTTTTCAACCGCTCCCTCAAAACCCGGATGGCGGGACAATCTGCGGCCGGGCAGGAACGCCTCCAGTCGGACATCACCCGCAACGAAGCCCTGATCGCGACCCTTCAGGGCAAACGGGTGGACCTCCTCGTTCCCTCCCCCCAAAACCTCCGCGCCCTGGGCAGCAAGGAAGCGCAGAGCATCAACCTCCGCCTCAAGGAAACGGCCGCCGAAATCCGGCGGGACCAGAATACCCTGACGGGCACCTACAATAATTTGAATGCCGAGCGTGCCAGACTGGCCCCGCTCGCTGCCGCCCTCACTGTCCTGCAAAAAGCGGCCTCTGCCACGCCTTGAAGCCCGTTTCTTTCGAATGTGGCAAGGCCCTGGCAAGGGGCAGGTGCCCCTGCTGACCCATTTGACGGTAGCTGAGTCCACACTGATTTGGGCGCCGTCCCCAACACAGAAACCCAGAAACATAATAACACAAAAACACACCATGAAATTAACCAAACTGCTCACGCTGCTTCTCGGGCTGGCGCTGATCTGCCCTGCCGCACAAGCGCAGGACAAAAAGAAACCCAACATCCTCGTCATTATGGGGGACGACATCGGCCTGTGGAACCTCAGCACCTACAATCAGGGCATGATGGGCTATCGCACGCCGAACATTGACCGCATCGCCAAGGAAGGCGCGATGTTCACCGACTGGTATGCCCAGCAAAGCTGCACCGCCGGACGTGCGGCATTCATCACGGGCCAGAGCGGCTTCCGCACCGGCCTGTTGAAAATCGGCATGCCCGGCGGCAAGGAGGGCATCTCGCCGAAAGATCCGACTCTAGCGCAATTGCTCAAGCCGCTCGGCTACATGACCGGCCAGTTCGGCAAAAACCATCTCGGCGACCTCAACGAGTTCCTGCCCACCGTGCACGGCTTCGATGAATTCTTCGGCAATCTCTATCACTTGAATGCGGAAGAGGAGCCGGAGGATGCCGACTATCCAAAGGACCCGGAGTTCAAAAAGAAATTCGGCCCACGCGGTGTCATCGAGTCTTTCGCCAGCGACAAAGACGACCCGACGATGGATGGCCGCAATGGCAAGATCGGCAAACAGACCGTGAAGGACACCGGCCCGCTGACCAAGAAACGCATGGAGACAATCGACGAGGAAGTCACTGCCAAGACGCTCAATTTCATGGAACGCGCCAAGAAGGCCGACAAGCCCTTCTTCTGCTGGTATAACACCACCCGCATGCACATCTGGACGCACTTGAAGCCGGAGTCGAAGGGCAAGACAGGCCTCGGCCTCGGGGCAGATGCCATGACCGAGCACGACGGTATGGTCGGCCAGGTGCTCGACAAGATCAAGGAACTCGGCCTCGAAGACAACACCATTGTCATATACTCCACTGACAATGGTGCCGAAGTCTTCTCCTGGCCCGACGGCGGCATGACCCCGTTCCGCAGCGAGAAAAACTCCAACTGGGAGGGCGGCTATCGCGTCCCGACGCTCATCCGCTGGCCCGGTGTCATCAAGCCCGGCAGCCAGATCAACGACGTCGCTTCGCATGAGGACATTGTGCCCACCCTTCTGGCCGCTGCGGGCGAACCGGAAATCAAGACGAAGTTACTGACCGGCCACAAGGCTGGCGACGAGACCTTCAAGGTGCATCTCGACGGTTACAACCTCATACCCGCGCTCCAAGGCAAGGCGGAATGGCCGCGCAAGGAGTTCTTCTACTGGAGCGACGAAGGCAACGTCGTAGGCCTGCGCCACGACCGCTGGAAGATCGTCTTCCAGGAGCAGCGTGCCAAAGGCTTTGATGTGTGGCAGGATCCCATGGTGACCCTACGCTTGCCGAAGCTGTTCGACCTGCGTGCCGATCCGTTCGAACGGACCGACCACCAGGCCATCGGTTATCCAAAATGGCGTATTGAACATGCCTATGCCATCCTACCGGCTGCCAACTACGTAGGCCAGCATCTGTCCACTTATGTAGCCTATCCTCCCCGCCAGAAGGCTGGCACCTTCGGCCTCGATGAAGTGTTGAAGAAACTCCAAGAGGGCAGCGGCAAGGAATAAGCCTAGACGTTTCGATTGTGAAACACGCGGGCCGTCCCCAATTCCCAAAGAAGGGGGGCGACCCGCGACTTCACGACCGTCCGTCCCGCAAGAGATGAAAATCCCTGGCAGGTGGATCGCGACCCGTCGTGAAAGACGGCAAAGTCTTTAAAAACACGCTTCAGTTGGGACTTCGATTTCCCGGACCGCCAGGAAGCAAAACTCCTGAATAACGCTTGTGCAGGTTGAGCATTATTAACAAGTTAACGGATCGCTACAGAGCGCAGGCAACGCTGGCTTCCAGCCTGCGCGGCATCCGGCCTTCCAGGCCGGACACCCTGATCAATGATCAGGCTGGAAGCCTGCTTGCCGCGCAGGCAGGATGCCCGCGCCACTATCGGGGCGAGCTTGATTTACTGCCCGTCCCCATCGGTCCCGCCGGTTCTTTGCCAAAATGCTGCGGTGGACCTTTGCCGCCATTGTCACCGCATGGCACCTTTCTGTTTCTACAATGGTAACACCTTCAGCCCGATCATCCCACCCGTCGTCCGGAGGCTCGATCTCCCGCCCGCCCAAGCAGACGGTGAAACTCCGCACCCGCGTCACCAACGCCAACGGCACCACCACCCGCAGCGTGCGGTCGCTCACCTTGCAATGATCCTGATTTGATCGTGAAACACGCGGGCCGTCGAATGGGCGGCTCGCGTCTTTATCAGAAAGAACCAATCCTTCCCAGCCATCCACCGTATGAAAACCAAACACAGGCGCATGCCATGACAGCTTGGGTTTCAACCCCAGGACCCCAGCCGCAAACTATTCCCCAGCGCTGAAGGCGCGTCCCATGAATCTCCGGGGCACGCCGATGTTCCCAACACCGGTCCTCTCCAGCCAAATCGTCCCACATGGAACGCGCCGTTGGCGCTCCCGGGGGTGTGGGTATCTCGTTTCCTGGGGTTGAAACCCCAGGCTGTCATGTGGCGCGCCGTTGGCGCTGATGGACTGGCGCTGCGCGATTGGCCGGAAAAATGGGATTTAACATCGCGCGACCCGGCGGATAGTTCTCCGGTGCCGCGACGTTCCATTCCCGTCGAGGCCGCATTGGCGGCGAGCGCTGAAGGCGCGCCCCATGACAGCCTGGGGTTTCAACCCCAGGACCCCAGCCCGCCCGATTCCCCAGCGCTGAAGGCGCGTCCCATAACAGCCTGGGGTTTCAACCCCAGGACCCCAGCCGCAAACTATTCCCAGCGCTGAAGGCGCGTCCCATGACAGCCTGGGGTTTCAACCCCAGGACCCCAGCTCAACCCATTCCCCAGCGCTGAAGGCGCGTCCCATGAATCTCCGGTGCACGCCGATGTTCCTAACACCGGTCCTCTCCAGCCAAATCGTCCCTCATGGAACGCCCCGTTGGCGCTCCCGGGGGTGTGGGAATCTCGTTTCCTGGGGTTGAAACCCCAGGCTGTCATGCGGCGCGCCGTTGGCGCTCCCGGGGGTGTGGGTATCTCGTTTCCTGGGGTTGAAACCCCAGGCTGTCATGCGGCGCGCCGTTGGCGCTGATTGTCCTGCGGCGCGCCGCTGGCGCTGATGGACTGGCGCTACGCGATTTGGCGGGAAAATGGAATTTGATATCGCGTGACCCGGCGGATAGCATGGCTGGGCGGGGTGCCCCGATTCTTATCCTCACTTCTTTCCCCCGGCTTGCCATCGCTTGGCGGCCGCCGCCACATTTTCCGTGTGCAATGGATAGTTCCGCCTGTTATGCACCGGAGTTGCCTTGTTTCCCACGCCCTGGCTCCCTTACTCATTTTACTACTGCCTTCATGACCCCCACCGCCAATTCCCATTGCGCCGTTCCAGCAGAGCGCGATTGACGAAAATGAATCCGCACGAAATGAAACCAACCGGCAAACAAAACGCGTTTGCGGGCATGATGGCAGGTGTGGCGGTTCTCCCGAATACCTCAGGCCAACAACTTCCCACCACTGGCAGCATCGATTCCCGCCAGGGGAGACCCGGACTGGAAAACGGTTACCCTACCGGAAGCCCGGGGTAAACTAAATTCTGTTTGCCTTGTGGGTGGGTATTTTGCGCTTCACAAACGCCTGGGATTCGTCTATTGAATGGTGCGTACCTGTGAACGAACCCGAATCCATCAACGAGCGGAACTGCCTCGCCGCGCTCGAGCGTTACGACATCCTCGACACGCCGCCGGAGCCGGAGTTCGACGACTTCACGCAGCTTGCCTCACTGATTTGCCAGACGCCCATCGCCCTCATTTCGCTGGTGGATGGAGCGCGCCAGTGGTTCAAGAGCAGGGTGGGCCTCGAGGTTTGTGAGACCCACCGGAACCTCTCGTTCTGCCAGCACGCCATCCAGGGAGCCGAGGTGATGGAAATTCCCGATGCCCGCGAGGATGAACGTTTTTGTGCCAACCCGCTGGTCACTGGAGAACCGCACATCCGCTTCTATGCAGGGGCTCCGCTCACCACCCCGGATGGATATCGACTCGGAACGCTCTGCGTGATCGATCACGCGTCCCGACATCTTACGAGCGAGCAGCGCGACGGCCTCGCACGGCTGGCCCGCCAGGTCATGCGGCAGTTGGAATCCCGCATCAATCATACCAAGTTGATCCAGAGCTCCGAGGCGTTGCGCGAGAGCAACGAGCGCACCAAGCAGATCATCGACTCGGCACTGGACGCTGTAGTCACCATGGATCTGGACGGGCTCATCACCAGTTGGAATCCTCAGGCGGAAGTGATTTTCGGTTGGAGCGCCGGCGAGGTCATCGGCCGGAAAATGTCGGAAGTCATCATTCCTCCGGCTTACCGCGAGGCGCACGAACGCGGCCACCGGCACTTGATCCAGACGGGCGAGGTGAGGGTGCTGGACCGCCGGATCGAGTTGAGCGCCCTGCGCCACGACGGGGCGGAGTTTCCGGTTGAGTTGACGATCGCCAAGGTAATGGTGGGCGGTAAGGCGCACTTCAGCGCGTTCATCCGGGATCTTTCCGAGCTGAAGGAGTCCGGGTCCAAACTCGCCCGTGCCAGCGATTTGCTTCGCGCGGTGGGGAGGCTGCAATCCGGTTATATCAGCAGAGCCAAGATCGACGCTGCGGAGACTTTCGAAGAACTGCTCCAGCTCCTGCTGAACTTCACGGGCAGTGAATACGGCTTTGTGGCCGAGGTGCTCCGCGATGAGCAGGGGCAGCCCTATCTCAAGACCCACGCGATCACGGACATCTCCTGGAACGAGGAAATGCTGGCTTTCTATGAGAAACACAAGGCGACTGGCTTGGAGTTCCGCAACCTCAAGACCCTGTTCGGAGCTGCCCTTGTGACAGGTGAAACGGTGATCTCCAATTCGCCCGCTACCGACCCCCGCCGGGGTGGCCTGCCCCCGGGCCATCCCCCGATGAACTCTTTCCTCGGTGTGCCCATCAAACAGGGCAGTGAAATGATCGCCATGATTGGCGTGTCCAATCGACCGGGCGGCTACGATCTAGCCTTGGTCGAGGAAATCGAGCCGCTCCTCTCCACCTACGGCACCATCATTCGGGGCTTCCAATTCGCGAAGCAGCAAGAGGCCGACCAACACCGGATCCAGGCGTTGAATTTGGATCTGGAAGTCCGGGCAGTCGAGTTGGCGGCCGCATTGGAGGAGAACAGCCGCGTGGAGCGCGAGCGCCTGGAGGCACTTCAAGAGCACTCCGCCACCTTGGAGCGGCGGGTCGCTGAGCGGACCGCAGAACTCGAGCATTCCAAGCGGCAGTTCCAGGACTTGTTCGAGTTTGCGCCGGACGCGTTGGTGATGACAGATCCGGAGGGAATCATTCAAATGGCCAACCATCAGGCCGAGCGGATGTTTGGCTGGACCCCTGCGGAGCTGCGGGGACAATCCTTGGAAGTTCTGCTGCCGTCCGCGCTTCAGGCCGGAAGCCCCGCGAAGAACGGCCGTTTTCCCGAGACGGGTGAGAAACCCAGCCTTCCGGGCCGACGCAAGGATGGCTCGGAATTTCCTCTGGAAATGAGCCTCAGCCCGGTGCAAGTGGAAGGCGGCACGCTGTTCACTGCCGCCATGCGGGACGTTTCCGAACGCATTCAACTGGAGCAGGAAGTGGCGCGCATCAGTTCACACGAGCAGGAGCGCATCGCCCACGAGTTGCACGACCATCTGGGCGCGTATCTGGCCGGCATCGCGTTCCGGTTCAAGTCCTTGGCGGAGACTTTGGAACGCCGCGCCATCCCCGAGGCGGCCACCGCCCAGCAACTGGTCGGGCTGGTCAATGACGGCATTGACCAGGTCCGGAATTTCGCCCGCCTGCTCGCCCCGGTGGATCTGGACGCCGGCGGGCTCCCAGCCGGATTATCCCAGCTTGGCAAGGAAATGGAAACCGCCTTCCGCATTGAGTGCCGGGTGGAGGTGGAGCCAGCGCTTCCTCCGCTCACTCCGGAACAAAGCATGCAACTTTACCGCATCGCCCAGGAAGCCACGCGCAACGCCATCCAGCATGGCAAGGCCCGGCTCGTCACCATTTCGATCCGCTGCGAGCCGAACAGCTTGATCCTGATGATTTCAAACGACGGCAAACCCTGGAGTCCGGATCTGGAGCGCGCCCGTGGCATGGGCCTGCGCATCATGCGTCATCGCGCCGTGAATATCGGCGGAACCTTTACTATGCAATCCGACTCCGCCGACTGCACCGCTGTCATCTGCCGCCTGCCTCTTCCTTCCGCCGGTGCCGCTAACGAAAATCTGAAATCCGACTCATGAAAAAAATCCGCGTTCTTATTGTCGAAGACCACCCCTTCTTCCGCAGCGGCCTCGCCCAGTGGCTCAACCAACAGGAAGAGGTGATCTGCTGCGGCGAAGCCGGCTCGGTCGCCGAAGCCCGGCTGGCGGTCGCAGCCTCGCGCCCCGAGGTGATCCTGATGGACTTGCGCCTGGGCGACGGCGAGGGGCTCGAACTGATCACGGAGGTGATGCGGGAGCATCCGCTGATCCGGATCATCGCCCTGTCGCAGTTTGACGAAGACATCTACGCGCACCGCGCCTTGAAGGCTGGCGCCCGCGGCTATCTGATGAAGTCCGAGGCCACCGAAGCGGTGCTCACCGCCATCGGGACCGTGCTGAGAGGGGGGATCCACCTCAGCCCCCGCATGGCGGCCCGGCTCCTGCAGAATATTTTCCCTGACCCCGCATCCCGAACGCTTGATCTGGCAAAACTGACCGATCGCGAACTGCAGGTCTTCCAATTGCTGGGGGGCGGCCTGAGCACCGTGGAGATTGGCAGGCACCTCAAAATCAGCCCCAAGACCGTCGAGACCTATCGCGAGCATTTGAAGGACAAACTTGGCCTCGCGGATGCTCCGGCGCTGTTGCGTGCCGCGACGCTTTGGGTGGAGTCCGGCCGCTTGGAGACGGAGGATGCTGCCGCCCCACGACTGAAGGGGTGAGCAAGTGGCGCGCGCCCCTTAAGGGCCCTAAGGGGTGACCCTTACTCATTTTCAGGGTGAACCCCCGATGCGGATCTCCGCGAGGTGTGTATGATTATATATTTTGCGTGACTTTCATACAATTTCCGGCTGCAGCAATCGTCCACGCCTTGGCTTTTCCAAAGTGGACGATTGTCGGGACAAGGTTTCCGACAACGAACCTCATGATGGGCCGGAGCCGGCGATCACCAGCCTGATATTCGCAGCCGGGCTGCTCACGCTGCTGCGCCGCAGGTGAAATGACCGCCCAGCCCTTAAGGCACCTGCGTCCAGGCCATCTCTCTTTCTCTCCTATTTCCGACCCGTTCTCACAAAATGATAAGCTCCCTCCGCCGCCTCTTCACCTCCGCCGCCATCCTGGCCGCGGGTCTCTTGCCTCACTTCAGCCCGTCCGCCCACGCGGCCGAAATCCAGGTCCTCGGCAATAGCCTCGAGATTGTCGATGGTGACTCCACTCCCCGCACGGAAGATTTCACCTTCTTTGGCGTGCAGACGGTCGGTGCGGGAAACCTCACCCGGACGTTCACGATCAAAAACCTCAGCACCCTCTTTGACGTTCTCTTTCTAACGGGAACCCCGTTGGTGAGTATTGGCGGGGCCAATCCGGGGGACTTCGTGGTGACCACGCCACCGGTGGCCTCGTTGTTCGGGGACGCTTCCATCACCTTCACCGTGACCTGGACTCCGACCTTTGGCGGGATCCACAACGCGACCCTCTCGATCGCCAACAACGATTCCAACGAGAACCCCTACAACTTCGCCATCCAGGCCACCGCCCAGGTCAAGCTCACCTACGTCTTGGACACCATCCCCAACGGCACCCTTTCCGGCACCACGTCTCAGCTGGTGTTCTACTCTGGCAGCGGCACCGCCGTCACTGCCGTCCCGGCCGCCGGCTATCACTTCGTGAACTGGAGCGACGCCTCCACCGCCAACCCCCGCACCGACACGAATGTGACGCAGAATCTGACGGTGAAGGCATATTTCGCCACCGGTGGTTACACTCTGGCCTATACGGCGGGCGCCAACGGTTCGCTCACCGGCACCAGGCCTCAGACGGTCAGCCACGGCACCAGCGGCTCCGCCGTCACTGCCGTCCCGGCCACCGGCTACCGCTTCGTGAACTGGAGCGACAGCTCCACCGCCAACCCCCGCACCGACACCAACGTCACGGCCAACAAGAGCGTCACCGCGAACTTCGCGATCAACACCTACACCCTCACCTACGCGGCAGGCGCTAACGGCTCGCTCACCGGCACCACGCCGCAGACCGTCAACTACAACGCCAGTGGTTCCCCCGTCACCGCCGCCCCGGCCATCGGCTACTCTTTCGTAAATTGGAGCGATGGCTCCACCGCCAACCCCCGCACCGACACCAACGTGACCGCCACCAAGAGCGTCACCGCGACCTTCGCCATCAACACCTACACGCTGACCTACGCGGCAGGCGATAATGGCTCGCTCACCGGCACCACGCCCCAGACGGTCAATTACAACGCCAGCGGCACCGCCGTCACCGCCATCCCGGCCACCGGCTACCGCTTCGTGAACTGGAGCGACAGCTCCACCACCAATCCCCGCATCGATACCGACGTGACGGCCAACAAGAGCGTCACAGCCAACTTCGCCGCCGGCTACACCCTCACCGCTGCGGCAGGGGCCAACAACCCCGCCCCAGTGGACACCACTAATCCCAGCCTCGTTCTCAATTGGATGATTTGCAGAGCGGGCGTTTTTCCAAGCAGAGACGGCGGGGGTGCCGTCAGTTCAGCGGACGATCCCTACCTTGGCGAAATCCGTTGTGTCACTTTTGACTCACTTACTGACTTTCTGCCCTGTGATGGCCGACTTTTACCCATCAGGCAAAACACCGCCCTTTTTGCCCTGCTCGGCACCTCCTTCGGCGGCGATGGCCGCACCACTTTCGCCATCCCTGACTTGCGTGGCCGGGTGCCCGTCGGGGTCTCGCCCGGAAATGCCCAATACGAACTGGGTGTCGCCGGTGGTCAAGAATCAGTGACCCTGAATTCCTCCCAACTGCCAAGTCACAGCCACAGCATCACGGTCGCCCCCAATAGCACCGGTGCCACCGGCGCCAGCCAAGCGTTTAGCAACCAACAGCCTTACCTCGCCCTGAATATTTGCATGCAGGGAGGCGGTAGTTTCAATTCCATCGGGTGGATTCATGTTTTCCCTTATGATTTCACCCCCGCGGGATTTTACCCCAGCACGGGTGGGGTGGAGCAGATTGGCGCGAATCAGACCCTCTTTGCGCAAATCGGCACCACCTTTGGCGGCAATGGAATCGATACCTTTGGTTTGCCGGATTTGCGTGGACGGGCCCTCGTCGGCACCGGTCTGGGCGCCGGCCTGACCTCCCGCCAAATCGGCGAATCAAACGGAGCCAGCAGTCTGACCCTGACCGCCAGCCAGCTCCCTTCCCACAGTCATGCTCTGGCAGTCGGCACCACCGGCACCTCCGGCAGCGACACGGCCTTGAACAAGACCCAGGCTTCCCTGGCGCTGAAGGCCATGATTGCGATGCAAGGTTATTATGGTGCTATTGGTTTTGAGCCAGCCCTCGGCGAGGTGCGCTTCCTTGCCCAAACTTCAACCGCGACTGGCTTTGTGAACTGCGATGGAGCATTGAAGTCGATTAACCAAAATCAGGCCCTTTTTTCCTTGTTTGGCACGACCTTTGGCGGCGATGGCCGCGCCAATTTCGGTCTCCCTGACCTGCAAGGCCGCAGGCCCGTCAGCACTGGCCAAGGCCTTGGGTTAACCAACCGAGCAATTGGAGAAAGATGGGGAGAGGAAACGATCACCCTCACCACCGCACAAATGCCCGCGCACACTCATACCGCTCCGGCGCCCACGGCTCCCACGAACGTCGTCGCCACTGCCGGAAACGGGCAAGCCTCCCTCACCTTCACCACCCCGTCCGAGAATGGGGGCTCTGCCATCACCGGTTACATTGCCACTTCCAATCCCGGCGGTATCACTGGCACCTCGGCAGGAGCGGCCACCGCTATCACCGTCACTGGTCTGGCGAACGGCACCGCCTACACCTTCACGGTCGCCGCCAGCAATGCCACCGGCACCAGCCTGACTACTGGCACCTCCAACTCCGTCATCACCCCCTACACCCTGACCTACACTGCAGGCACCAATGGCACCCTGTCCGGCAACACGACTCAGTTGGTGTCATCCTCTGGCTCTGGCAGCGGCACCGCCGTCACTGCCGTGCCCACGACCGGCTTCCACTTCGTGAACTGGAGCGACGGCTCCACCGCCAACCCGCGCACCGACACCAACGTGACGGCCGACCTGAGCGTGACCGCCAACTTCCTGGTCGATGCGCCGGTGATTAATGTCCTCTCGCCAGCTACCGGCCCCACCACCGGCGGCACCAGCGTGACGATCTCCGGTGCAAACCTGCTCAACGCCAGCTCCGTCACCTTCGGCGGCACCGCCGCGACCATCGTCTCGACTTCCCACACCAGCGTGATTGTCACCAGCCCGGCGCACGCCGGCGGCGCGGTCAATGTCGTGGTCACGACGCCTGGCGGCAGTTCCAACGTGGTGACCTTCACCTACGATGCGCCGATACTCACCAGCATTGCGCCCGCGCGCGGCCCCACCACCGGCGGCACCAGCGTGACGATCTCCGGTGCAAACCTGCTCAACGCCAGCTCGGTCACCTTCGGCGGCACCGCCGCGACCATCGTCTCGACTTCCCACACCAGCATCACCGCCACCAGCCCGGCGCACGCCGGCGGCGCGGTCAATGTCGTGGTCACGACGTCTGGCGGCAGTTCCAACGTGGTGACTTTCACCTACGATGCGCCAGCCAACACCATCGATACCTGGCGCTCCGCCTGGTATGGCCCCGGTGCCACCAACACCGGCAACGCCGCGAATACCGCTGATCCCTACCGCACCGGCGTCCCGAACATTCTGGTTTACGCTTTCATCGGTTCAAACCAAAACCCCGCCACCGCGCAGATCAGCCAGCTGCCGCAGGCCACAGCCAGCACCGGTTTCCTGACCTACCAATTCACCGAGCCGGCAGGCGTCAGCGGTCTCACCTACGGCGCCGAGTGGAGCGCCACCCTGGGGGCCACCGGTAGCTGGCAACCCGTCACCGACACCGGCACTGCGCCCGGTGAGCACCGCTTCCGCGTGCCCATGGACACCGCCGCGAAGTTCCTGCGCCTAACTGTAACGCCCAGCCCTTGAATCAACTTCCCATTAGCCATCTCCCTTTCTCTCCTATTTCCAACCCGTTCTAACCAAGTTATGCAATCCATCCGCTCCTTCCCGGCACTATTCGCCGTATTCTCGGCGATCCTTCTGCTCGTCCCAACCGCCAGGGCCGCAGGTCCCACCGACGACCCGGTGAACGTGTTTGTGGATACGGGCGCGCTCCAGACGGCGCGCCGCGATCATACGGCCTCACTCCTGCAGGATGGGGCGGTGCTGGTGGTTGGCGGTTACAACGGGGGGTATCTCGCCAGCGCGGAACTCTATAATCCGGCACTGGGCACCTGGTCCAATGTAGGCAATCTGACCACGGCACGCCGCAACCACACGGCGACGTTCCTGCCAGACGGCACGGTGCTCGTCGTCGGTGGTCGTAACGCCGGAATCCTCAGCAGCGCGCAGATTTATGATCCCCACTTGCAGCAGTGGGCAAGCACCGGGTCACTGGCAACCGCGCGTTACCAGCACACCGCCACCTTGCTGCCGGACGGCACCGTGCTGGTGGTGGGAGGCACCGGCGTCAGTGGCGATCTCGCCAGCGCGGAGATTTACTATCCAGAGACGCGTCGTTGGACCGCAGCGGCTTCACTCACCTCGGCGCGCTCGTCCCACACGGCGACTGGCTACCCTGCAGGCGTTCTCGTCGTTGGCGGCAGCAGTGGCGCCACTTTTCCGACGGGCAAGGAGTTTTACGATTTAACCACGAAAACATGGCAAGCGGCAGGAACCCTCACCACGGGACGCTCGGGTCACACTGCCACCCTCATGGATCAGGGAACAATCGTCGTTGCTGGAGGAATAGGCAGCAGTGGCTCGCTCGCCAGTGTGGAGAATGGCAGTAACAATGGTGTCCTCATTTCGGCACGTTCGCTCCACACGGCCACGCGACTGCCCAATGGTAGTATGCTTTTCGCAGGTGGCTTCAATGGCAGCGCCTACCTCTCTTTGGCGGAGACCTCGGTAAGAGGTATCAATGGTTTCCAGTTTGAAACGGCCGCGGGTTCATTGCGCTTCGCCCGCGCCAGTCACACGGCCACCTTGTTGACCAGCGGCAAGGTTCTCATGGTCGGTGGTTTCAATGGCACCTCTTATCTATCCAGTGCCGAGCTGTTCGACTCGGATGCCGCCGCCTGGAGTTCCGGCCCGGCATTGGCCACGGCACGCGGCAGCCACACGGCCACGTTGCTCGGCAACGGCAAGGTGCTGGTAGCCGGGGGAATCGGTGCGACCTCGAACAAGCTTGCCACAACAGAACTCTTTGACCCGGCTACGAACGGCTGGAGCCCCAACGGCGCACTCGCCACCGCCCGTCGTTTCCACACGGCCACGCTGCTTCGGGATGGGACCGTGCTCGTCGCCGGCGGGGAGGGCGCTTTCGGCAGCCTCTTCAGTTCGGAAATCTACGATCCGATTACGGGCACCTGGCGTGCCACCACTGGCCTGCTGAGTTCTGCGCGTTCCCGGCATACCGCCACCCTGTTGCCCAGCGGCAAGGTGCTCGTCGTTGGCGGAGGCGCCGGTGCCGCCGAACTCTACAATCCGGCCACAGGCGGTTGGCAAGCGACCGGGGCCACGGCTTTCGCGTATACCGGCCACACGGCCACGCTCCTCCCGGACGGCACGGTGCTCGTCGTCGGTGGCAGCAACAGCAAGGCGGAGCTCTACAATCCAGCCTCAGGCAAATGGAGCAGCGGAGGATCGTTTGGCACCTCTGTCTATGGAGCCACCGCCACGCTGATGAGCATTGCAATCCCCGGCTATCCCCCCTTTGGCAAGGTCTTGGTGGTAGGCAGCGGCATCGCCAGATTCTATGATGCTTATATCACTTTCTTTGGCGGGACGGGGTGGGGGGGAGCAGGCACGCTGGTCACCGCGCAACAATATGGCCACACGGCGACCCTGTTGCCCAATGGCACGGTGCTGATCGCCGGTGGCCACGGCACGACGGCGTCACTCACCAGTTCATCGTATTACGATCCGACTCAGGGCGAATGGATCATTACCGCCGACCTGGCCGGAGCACGCGAATCGCACACCGCCACGTTGCTGCTCGATGGCCGGGTCCTTGCCGTCGGCGGCTTCAATGGGAGCGTTGCCGTTTCCACGGTGGAAGTTTTTGATCCTGGCGTCGGTGGCGTGTCACAACCCGGCATCGGCACCGCCACTCTGGCGGATGGTGCGCTCGCTCTCACAGGAAACCAGCTCAACGGATTCATGGGTAGCAGTGGCTCTGGTGGCAACTCTCAGGATTCCTCGACCGCCTACCCCCTCGTGCAATGCCGCAGCCTCGCCAATGATGAGACGGTCTGGCTGTCATTCGAGAACTCCACGACCATCCAGCCCGGCGGATTGAGGGGCGTCCTCGCATCGGTTCCCGGGGCCGGCCTCATGCGCGTCACGGTTTTTGCCAATGGCACCCCCAGCGCCTCAGCGATCATCGACAACCTTCACTCGGATACGGCCTACGACGCCAACTACACCGCCGGGCAGACGGCGGGACAGAATGCGGTGACGAGTTCACCCAATAGCTTCAGCCTCTACTCGCAGGCCCAATACGCCGCGAACTACACCGCAGGACAGAATGCTGTGCTGGCTGCGCCCAATACCTTCGACCTCTACAGCCTCCCCCAAGTCCAAGCCCTCAACGTGGGCACCCCGCTGCTCCAGCGCGACGGGCTCGGCCAGTTCAAGCTCACCTTTGGAGTGGAAAAGAGCACCACCCTCCTGCCCGGCAGTTTCCTGCCCTTTCCCATGACCGTTCCACAGACGTCGATCAACGCCCAAGGCAAGCTCGAGTTCCTTTTCACCTCACCGGACAACGCGGCGTTCTTCCGACTGGAGAACCATTGAGCGTGGTGCCCAACCCTTGAATTATGATCATGCCACCGGCTTATCATTCACCTCTCACGCACCCGTGCCTTGCCGTCACGCCCGCTAACCCTTCAAACGTTGGGGATGTGGTGGGTGCTTTGCCGATGGAGGCACTTGAGCGCATGGCCCGGCTGGCCTGGCGGAACAACGCGCGCTGCATCGGCCGCTTGTTCTGGGAAGGCCTGCATCTTTTCGATGCGCGCACCGCCGGCAGCCCCGAAGAAGTATTCGAGGCGTGTGTCAGACATCTTGAATATGCAACCAATGGCGGGCGTATCCGGACTGCAGTGACCGTCTTTGCGGAGGCTGAGCCCGAAGAAAAGGGTATCCGCATTTGGAATACGCAGTTGATTCGCTATGCCGGCTACCGCGCAGCAGACGGTAGCGTTCTGGGAGATCCAAGTGAGGTCGCGTTTACCGAGCGGGTGATGGAGATGGGCTGGCAGCCACCGCGCGACCGCTCCGCCTTTGACGTGCTGCCGCTGGTGGTGGATTTCCCCGGCCACGCGCCGCGCTGGTTCGCGCTGCCCAGGCGCGCGGTGCTGGAAGTGCCGATATCGCACCCCGAGTTCGGTTGGGTTGCCGACTTGGGGCTGAAATGGCATGCGGTGCCCGCCGTCTCCGACCGGGCGCTGGTGGGAGGCGGTCACCGTTTCACCGCCGCACCTTTCAGCGGCTACTACATGGGCACCGAGATCGGCTCGCGCAACTTCGGCGATGAGGGCCGTTACAACCTGCTTCCCATCATCGCTGAGCGGATGGGGATTGATCGGTCCAAGCGCAGCACGCTGTGGAAGGATCGTGCTCTGGTGGAAATCAATACGGCCGTGCTGCATTCCTTCCGCGAGGCCGGGGTGGTCATGGTGGATCATCACACCGCCTCCGCCCAGTTCATGCAACATGTGGCGAAGGAGGAAAAATGCGGCCGCAAGGTGCCCGGCGACTGGTCGTGGCTGGTGCCGCCAATGTCCGGTTCCGCCTGCCCGGTCTTCCACCGCTACTACGACGACGCCCGTCCCGACCCTGCCTACGTCGAACAGGAGCGGCCGTGGTGAGCGGATGCCCTGCCGACGGAACACCCATGAGGGTGACCCCGATTCCCCAGCGCCAAAGGCGCGTTCCATGACAGCCTGGGGTTTCAACCCTAAGACCCCAGCCGCAACCCATTCCCCAGCGCCAAAGGCGCGTCCCATGACAGCCTGGGGTTTCAACCCCCGGACCCCACCCCGCCCGATTCCCCAGCGCCAAAGGCGCGTTCCATGACAGCCTGGGGTTTCAACCCCCGGACCCCAGCCGCAACCCATTCCCCAGCGCCAAAGGCGCGTCCCATTACAGCCTGGGGTTTCAACCCCAGGACCCCAGCCGCAACCCATTCCCCAGCGCCAAAGGCGCGTTCCATGACAGCCTGGGGTTTCAACCCCAGGACCCCAGCCCGCCCGATTTCCCAGCGCCAAAGGCGCGTCCCATGAATCACCGGGGCACGCCGATGTTCCCAACACCGGTCCTCTCCAGCCAAATCGTCCCACATGGAACGCGCCGTTGGCGCTCCCGGGGGGATGTGGGCATATCGTTTCCTGGGGTTGAAACCCCAGGCTGTCATGGGACGCGCCGTTGGCGCTGATTGGCATACGGCGCGCCGTTGGCGCTGATGGACTGGCGCTGCGCGATTGGCTGGGAAAATGGGATTTGATGTCGCGCGACCCGGCAGATATCATCCGGTTCAGCGACGTTCCATCCACGTCGAGGCCGCATTGGCGGCGAGCGCTGAAGGCGCGTTCCATGACAGCCTGGGGTTTCAACCCCAGGACCCCAGCCCGCCCGATTCCCCAGCGCTGAAGGCGCGTCCCATGAATCACCGGGGCACGCCGATGTTCCCAACACCGGTCCTCTCCAGCCAAATCGTCCCACATGGAACGCGCCGTTGGCGCTCCCGGGGGTTGTGGGTATCTCGTTTCCTGGGGTTGAAACCCCAGGCTGTCATGGGACGCGCCGTTGGCGCTGATGGGCATACGGCGCGCCGTTGGCGCTGATGGGCATGCGGCGCACCGTTGGCGCTGATTGGCATACGGCGCGCCGTTGGCGCTGATTGTCATGCGGTGCGCCGTTGGCGTTGATGGGTTTCCGTAATTCATCCGCAGGAGGGACGCTCCCGTTGATGAAAGGCCTTCGGATGCTTGCCCTCAAACCTCATCCGGCAACGCTCGACTTCCTTTCAGGGTTCAAGCGGGGAGGTGTCCCAATCATGCCGGGGGCGCTCCTTTCTCCTCCCAATCCCTGATCCCGGCCCGCCCGTTGGTTTCCGCATCACCCCAGGCCTCCCGGTGGGCGCATTCCCTGCGGAGCCGGACTTGTTTGCCTTCACCACCGATAGTTCAAAGTTCAATCCCCCATCGCCAATTCCCATTGCGCGGTTTTAGGGCGCTGTTTATGAAATTACTACTCTTAGCAATGAAACCATCCCGAAAACAAAACGCCTTCGCCGCCCTGCTTGCCGGGGTGACGATTCTCACGAATACCTCTGCGCAGCAACTTCCCACCACTGGCAGCGTGGAATCACGCCTGGGGAAACTTGAACTGGAAAACGGCTATCCGACGGAGGCCACGGTCAGAAAGATGTATGATGACATCGATTTCCAGCGGGCCTGCCAGGCTTACCTTTGGGCCTTGCCGATGATGGGCATGGTCCAGTGGCAGGACGAGCAGCGCCAGAAATTCGGCGCCGGCAATCTGGACTTCGTCGATTACCTGACCTTCACCGACAAGCTCGGCCTGCTCACCGCCAATGCCACGACGCCCTATCTCATGGCCTTTCCCAATATGAAGGAAACCGGGCCGCTGGTGCTGGAAATTCCCCCAGGGGCCACGGCGGGTGGTTTCACGGACTTCTGGCAGCGGCCGGTATCGGATACCGGTCAGACTGGACCGGACAAGGGCATGGGCGGCAAGTATCTCATCCTGGGACCGGATGATCCGGAGATGAACCCCGAGGGGTATCGCGTCTTCCGCTCCCCCACCGTCAATGTGTTCGTGGGTCAGCGCGTGCTGGATCCGGACAAGGCCAAGGCCTTGGAACTGATGGCGGCGATCCGGATCTACCCTTACAGCCAGGCAGACCACCCGCCCGCAACGCCGCACCTCCGGCCCGATGGCCGGAAGTGGAGCGGCACCCAGCCGCGGGGGCTGGCCTATTGGCAGAGTGTCGCCAGATTTATCAATCAGGAACCGCCGCACGAGCGGGACCGCATGATCCTCGGCATGCTGCAGCCGCTGGGGATCGAAAAAGGAAAGCCCTTCGGGCCGGATGCCCGCCAGCAGCAGATTCTCATCGAAGCCGCCCAGGTTGGGGAAGTGATGGCCCGCACGCTTGGTTATGAAAAACGCTTCAAAGGGGTGACCGTCTGGCCTGGCAAAAAGTGGGAAATCTCCCTGTTCCTCAAGGAGACGAATCAGGAAGCCCCATATTACACGGAGATCGACGAACGCGCCTCCTGGTTCTATGAAGCGGTGGGCGTCTCCACCGGCATGATGGGCCGCACCGTCGGCTTCGGGCAGGTTTACCTCGAGTCATCCAAGGACGCGGACGGCCACTGGCTCGACGGCAGCAAAACCTACACCCTGCACGTTCCGCCCGATGCGCCCGTAGCGCAGTTCTGGTCCTTCACCGTCTATGACAACGAAACCCGCTGCTTCGTGGACACCGGCGTGCAGCCTGACCGTTCCTCGCGGGATAACATCGTCAAGAATGCAGACGGCTCGGTGGACCTCACCTTCGGCCCAAAACCGCCCGCTGGAAAACCAGAGGCCAACTGGATTCGAACCATCCCTGGCAAAGGGTGGTTCACCTATTTCCGTCTTTACGGGCCCACCCAGCCCTACTTCGACCGCACCTGGGTGTTGCCGGATATTGAAGAACTGAAGTAACATCGGATTCCAGCGGCTTTTCAGCCCCACCATATTGAACCTATGAAAGCGAAACACTTCCTCGCAACGCTCTTCGGACTCACCCTGTCTGTTGCCGCCCAGACGGTGGACACGATTTACCACAACGGCTCCATCCTGACGATGGCTGGTAAGGAACCGGCTTATGTCGAAGCCCTCTCGGTGAAGGATGGCCGGATTTTTGCCACTGGCACCAAGGGCGATGTGCTGAAGGCGAAGGGTGACGCGACGAAGGTCGTGGATCTCGATGGCAAGGCGCTGTTGCCTGGTTTCATGGATGGGCATGGGCACTTTATCAATGCCTTGAGTCTCGCGGGGCAGGCGAACTGCTATGCGGCCCCGTTCGGTCCGGGCAACACGAAGGAGGGCATCATCGCCGCGCTGAAGCAGCTCATTGCTGACCGGAAGATTCCGGCGGGCGAAGTGGTGATGGGTTACGGTTATGACGACAGCATTTTCCCCGAGGGCGGCAAGTTGACCGCTGCCGACCTCGACCCGCACTTTCCTGACCATCCGGTGATGGTGGGCCACGTTTCGCTGCACGGTGCGGTGCTGAATACTTTGGCATTCAAAAAATACAATTTCAGCGCGGCCACCGAAACGCCGCCCGGAGGCGTGATCATGCGCAAGTCCGGTTCGCAGGAGCCCGAAGGGCTGGTCATGGAAACAGCGTTCCTGCCCATCCACGCCAGCCTGCCGAAGCCTTCGCCGGACCAGCAGATTCAGGCGCTGGTGGACGGGCAGAAAATTTACGCGGCTGCCGGGGTGACGACCGCGCAGGAGGGCGCGACGCATCTCTCCGACCTCCAAATCCTGCAGCAGGGTGCCAGGGAGAAGAAACTCTACATTGACGTGGTCGCTTTTCCCTTCATCCCGGAGTTCAAACAAATCATGCGATTGAATCCGCCGGAGACCTTTGTGAAATACAACAACGGTCTCAAGCTGGGCGGCATCAAGGTGACCATCGACGGTTCGCCGCAGGGCCGCACCGCGCATTTCACCACCCCCTACCTCACTGGCGGACCGGGCGGCGAGAAGGACTGGAAAGGGGAGCCGACCTTTCCCGTGGAGACGATCAACCAGATGGTGAAGGCCGTGTATGATCTCAAGCTGCCGCTCATCATCCATTGCAACGGCGACGCCGCGATCGATAACTTTCTCGCCGCCCACGAGGACGCGCTCGGTGACGCAAAAGCCGGCGACCACCGCACGGGCATCATTCATTGCCAGTTTGTGCGCAAGGACCAGCTCGACAAAATCGCCGCATGGAAAGTCATTCCTTCGTTCTACACGGAGCACACGTTTTTCTTCGGCAGCACCCACCTCCGGAACCGTGGCAAGGAGCAGGCTTATTTCCTGAGCCCCCTCAAATCCGCGCTCGACCGCGGGATCACCTTCGCCAACCACACTGATTTCAACGTCGCGCCGATCGACCAACTTTTTGTCGTCTGGTCCGCCGTGAACCGGATCTCACGCGAAGGCGAAATCATTGGCCCCGATGAACGCGTCTCCGCCTACGAGGCGCTCAAGGCCATCACCGTGAACGTTGCTTACTGGTATCGGGAGGAAGACCGCAAAGGCACCCTCGAAGCCGGCAAACTCGCCGACCTCGTGATTCTGGATAAAGACCCGCTGAAGGTGGAGCCGATGGCCATCAAGGACATCAAGGTCGTGGAGACGGTCAAGGAGGGGAAGAGCATCTATACTGCAAATTGAAATAGCCAATACGGGAAATTCCTGACTGATGAAAACCAAACACCTCCTCACCGGCTCCTTTCTGGGAGTGCTTGCCCTCCTCACATCCAACGTCCGCGCCGCCGATCCGCTCCCCTCTTGGAATGAGGGCGCGGCCAAGCAGTCCATTACCGCCTTTGTCGAAAAGGTCACCAAGGAAGGCACGCCCGGTTTCGTGCCGATTCCCGAGCGCATCGCCACCTTCGACAACGACGGCTGTCTCTGGTCCGAGCAGCCGCTGTATTTCCAGCTTTTCTTCGCGATGGACCGCATCAAAACCCTGGCGCCGCAACATCCGGAATGGAAGGACAAGGAGCCCTTTGCCTCCCTGCTCAAAGGCGATGTGAAGGCCGCCCTCGCCGGTGGCGAAGCCTCGCTGGTGCAAATCGTCATGGCCACCCACGCCGGGCTGACCACGGAGGAGTTTGAAAAAGCCGTCGCCGATTGGATCGCCACCGCGAAACATCCGAAGACCGGCAAGCCATTTACCAGCATGGTTTATCAGCCGATGCTGGAACTCCTCACTTATCTGCGGTCCAATGGATTTAAAACCTTCATCGTCTCCGGCGGCGGCATCGAGTTCATGCGGCCATGGACGGAAAAGGTCTATGGCATCCCGCCCGAGCAGGTGGTCGGCAGCAGCGGTGGCTTGAAATACGAACTCCGCGATGGGAAACCAGTGCTGGTCAAGCTCCCTGAAATCGCCCTCAACGACGACAAGGAAGGCAAACCCGTCGGCATCCAGCGTCATATCGGGCGCCGCCCTATCGCGGCTTTCGGCAACTCCGACGGCGACCTCGCTATGTTGCAATGGACCGCTGCCGGCCCCGGTCCACGTTTTTGTCTCTACGTCCACCACACCGATGCCGAACGCGAATACGCCTACGACCGCGCCTCCCACATCGGCAAACTCGACAAAGGCCTCGACGAAGCTGCGGCCAAAGGCTGGACCGTCGTGGACATGAAGGCCGACTGGAAAGTGATTTATCCGCCGTGAATCCACCGTTTCCAGGCGGTTCGCCTTCTCTCAAAACCAGCCTGTATTGCCATTTCCAACACATAAAAAACAATTCCCGGCGGGTTTGTGGTCAGTGGCTGCCGACGCCGGGCGCATCACGACAATTCCCCGTGCGGGTTGAACTCCTAAAACCCCGCTCCGGTATGGCTCGGACTTTCTCCGAACAGATCACGGTAGTAGCCGGAAAAACGGCTGAGGTGCCAGAAGCCGCGCACGGAATGCGCAGCAAAGCGCATGAATTGCGTAGCGTAAATTTTGCAAAATCCTATACAACCCTCCCATCATGAAAATAAAGCACCACTTCACCCGCACCCTGTTGATTGGTTTCAGTGCGGTGCTGGCCGCCGCAGCGTTCAGCCCGCAGGCTTTGGCTCAGCCACCGGCCCCGTCTTCCGTGACTGACCGCACCGTGCTGCCGATTCCGGAGCCGAAAACCGAGCCGATCACCACGCTCGATGCCCGCGACGCGAAGGCCCCGCCGCGTTTTGAATTGAAGGCACCCGCAGGCGCTCCGAATGTGGTAGTAGTCCTGATCGACGACATTGGCTTCGGAGCGGGCAGTGCGTTCGGGGGGCCGATCAAAATGCCGGTGCTCGATAAAGTGGCGGCCAACGGGCTGCGGTTTAACCGTTTTCATACCACCGCCCTGTGCAGCCCGACGCGCGTGGCGCTGCTCACCGGCCACAACCATCATGCGAACAATGCGGGTGCCATCATGGAACTGGCGACGGCCTTTCCGGGCAACACTGGGAACCGACCGCAGGAGATCACCACGCTGGCGCAAATCCTCCGCCACAATGGCTTCAGCACCGCCGCCTTCGGCAAATACCACGAGACGCCGCCTTGGGAAGTGTCCGTCTCCGGTCCCTATACCCGCTGGCCGACCGGTTCGGGCTTCGACAAGTTTTACGGATTCATCGGAGGAGAAACCAACCAGTGGGCCCCCGCGATCTACGATGGCGTGACGCGCGTGGAGCACAAGCAGTCGCCGGACTATCATTTCACCACGGACATGACGGACCAGGCGATCAACTGGGTGAGTGCGCAAAAATCGCTCACCCCGGACCGGCCGTTCTACCTGTATTTCGCCACCGGTGCCACCCACGCGCCGCATCACGCGCCGAAGGAGTGGATCGCGAAATACAAAGGGCAGTTCAGCGGCGGCTGGGACAAACTGCGGGAGGAAACCTTCGAGCGCCAGAAGAAAATGGGCGTTATTCCCGCGAATACGAAACTGACGCCGCGACCGAAGGAAATCCCGGCGTGGAACGACATGACCGCACCGCAGAAGCAACTATTCGAGCGGCAGATGGAAACGTTCGCCGGGTTCGCCGAGCACACCGATCACGAAATTGGGCGCCTCGTGACACAGCTTGAAGCCATCGGTGCGTTGGAGAACACGCTGCTTTTTTACATCGTGGGTGACAACGGAGCGAGCGCCGAGGGCGGCCCCGAGGGCACCTACAACGAGATGATGGCCCTCAATGGCATCATCGGCAAAACGGAGCAGATGACGGCGCACCTCGACACCTAGGGCGATCCCACCACCTATCCGCACTTTGCCATCGGCTGGGCGTGGGCAACCAATTCGCCGTTCCAGTGGGCGAAGCAGGTGGCCTCGCACTTCGGCGGCACGCGCAACGGCATGGTGATGCACTGGCCGAAGGGCATCAAGGCGAAGGGCGAAATCCGCAGCCAGTTCCATCACGTCGTGGATGTCGCGCCGACCGCGCTGGAGGCGGCGAAGATCCCGCAGCCGAAGACCGTGGACGGCATCAAGCAGCGTCCCATGGACGGCGTCTCGATGCTCTACGCCGCCGACCAAGCGGTCGCCCCGGACCAGCGCACGACGCAGTATTTCGAGATGTTCGGCAACCGCGCCATTTACCACGAAGGCTGGGTGGCCTGCACCCGGCACTCGATCCCGTGGGTCATGGGGCCGCTGCCGCCGCTCAAGGACGATGTGTGGGAACTCTACCACGTGGCCGGGGATTTCAGCCAGGCCAACAACCTCGCCGCGCAGAACCCCACGAAGCTCAAGGAACTGCAGGCCGTCTTCGACAAGGAGGCCGTGCGCAATCATGTCTATCCCATCGACGACCGCCGCGTGGAGCGCTTCAATCCCGCCCTCGCCGGACGGCCTGACATCATGGACGGACGCAAAACCCTGACCGTTTATCCCGGCATGAAGGGCATGACCGAGAACGCCTTCATCAACATTAAGAGCGTGGCCCACACGGTCACTGCGGAGGTTGAAGTTCCCGACAACCAGACCAATGGCGTCATCCTCGCGCAGGCCGGTTACTTCGGCGGCTGGACGCTCCACCTGAAGGACGGCAAGCCCCGCCACGAATACAACTTCCTCGCCCTCGAACGCACCAACATCGGGGCCGACGCCCCGCTCGCCCCCGGCAAACACACGATCAGCTATGAGTTCATCCCCGATGCGAAGAAGCCCGGAACCGGCGGCAAGTCCATCCTCAGCGTAGATGGCAAAAAAGTCGCCGAGGGGCACATCCCCAAAACCCAGCCCTTCGTCTTCTCCGGCGATGAAGGTGCGGACGTGGGCATGGACGGCGAGACCAACGTGTCGCCCGACTACCAACCGGGACCGGCCAGCGAGTTCACCGGGAAGATCATCAAGGTGACGGTGGAGCAGAAATGATCCATTCGCGGATGCCCCCGTCAAAAGCAATCTTATGAAACCTGGACTCCGCCAACTTCTCATCACCGGTGCCGCCGCCCTTTCGGTGGTGGCGCTCCACGGCGCTCTCAACCGCCCCGCCTTCGCGCAACCGCCCGCCGCTGCGGCTCCCAAGGTGCTCGATGACGGCGCCGGTGCAAAATCCGGTCGTTTCGACAACATGCACAAGACCCGCTTTATCGAAATCTTCCTCGCCCATCCCGATGCGAAGACAGGGAAGTTGGCCGCTGAGTGCTACAACTCAATGTTCACGGCCAAGGGCATCCCCGCGTCGAAGGACACCGCACCGCAGGCGCTGGTTGAAGGCCTCGACTTCGCCAGGATGAAATCGGATTACAGCGTCGGCGGCGCATCGTTGAACGGGCCGAAAGTCTGGTTGCCCGATTGGACCGAGATTGATATGGGCGTGGAAAGGGACTTCAACGGCATCAAGGCCTCCTGGGTTGCCCAACTGAACATGGGCGACAACGCAGGCGGTGTCGCAGAAAGCACGCCCTACAAGCCCATGACCATCGCACGCAAGAGCGGGCTGGGTTGGAACAAGGGCACCACGGTGTTGCTCCTTGACGATGCCGAAGGCAACACCTGGGTGATGAAAGGATTCCAACTGGGCGTCAAACCGCAATATATCTACGAGGAATTTGTTGCCGCAGGAGCAGCCAACTTCAAGAAACTCCCGCCGGGTTGGACGTTCCGGATCAAGACGCTGGACAAGGATTTAATCGAGGTGCCGGTTACGGGTGTGGCCACGATCATGCCAGACGAGTTTTTCAACATGTATGACAAAACCGGGCCGGGCATGAGCAACTACAAACCCTGACTTTTTCCATGAATCGTTTCCCTCATTTCTTCGCGGCATCCCTCGCGGCATTCACGGCTGCGGTGCATCCGTGCGCCGCCCAAGCCGAAGCGCCAGCGGTCGGGGAAGTGAAGGCGGTTGCTGAGGAGGCCTACGTTTATGGGCTGCCGCTCGTCATGGCCTACACCGCCAGCTACGAGTTCTGGTTGGACAAATCATCTCCGCAATACAAGAGCCCGATGGGCGAACTGGTGCACAGCCGCCGCGTCTTCACCCACGAGGACACGGCCGTCATCGTGCCTAACAGCGATACTCCCTATTCCTTCGTCTGCCTCGACCTGCGGACGGAACCGTATGTGGTCTCGGTGCCCGCCGTCGAAAAGGAGCGTTATTACTCGATCCAGTTCGTCGATTGGAACACGTTTAACTATGGCTACATCGGCAGCCGAGCGACAGGAAATGACTCCGGCGATTACCTTGTGGCCGGTCCCGATTGGCAAGGGGAGATCCCCGCTGGAATCAAAAGCGTGCTGCGCTCCAGTTCGCAATTTACTCTGGCCATTTTCCGCACCCAGCTCTTCGGCCCGGACGACATGCCGAGCGTCGCGAAGGTGCAGGACGGCTACCAGGTCGAGCCGCTCTCCGCGTTTCTCAAAAAACCCGCCCCACCCGCCGCTCCGGTCATCGATTTCCCCAAGAGCAACGCCCAGCTCGCCAAGACGAATTTCTTCGAACTGCTGGAATTCGTCATGCAGGTCTCCCCACCCGGCACCGAGGAAAAGGACATCCGCGCCAAGCTCGCGCGGATCGGCATCGGCTCCGGCAGGAAATACGATTTCAAGAACCTCCCGCCCACCCACCAAGCCGCCGCCCTCGAAGGCGTGAAAGCCGGGATGGCGAAAGTGCGGGAACGCGCCGACACCATCGGCACCCGCGTCAACGGCTGGTCCGTCGGCTCCGCGTTCGGCAACCGGGATTTCTACAAAGGCGATTGGCTGCTGCGCGCCGCCGCCGCGCAGGCAGGCATCTTCGGCAACAATGCCGACGAAGCCGTCTATCCGATGACCCGTTGGCTGCCGGATGGCAGCCTGATCGACACCGCCAAGCACCACTACACCCTGACATTCCCTGCCGGGCAACTGCCGCCGGCGCAGGCGTTCTGGTCGGTCACGATGTATGACGGAAAAAGCCAACTCCTCATCCGGAACCCGATCAACCGTTACCTCATCAACTCGCCGATGCTGCCCGGCATGAAAAAGAACCCGGACGGCTCGCTCACGATCCACCTCCAGAAAGACAGCCCCGGAGCGGACAAGGAAGCCAACTGGCTGCCCTCGCCCGATGGCCCGGTCTATATGGTCCTGCGCCTCTATTGGCCCCGGACCGCTGCGCCGTCCATTCTGCCGCTTGGCGAACGTGCGTGGAAACCACCAGGTATTGTAAAAACATCCTAACCCCGTGCTGCGGACTCTTGATTCCACGATGAAAATAGCGCCCACATTTTCCATTTTCTTCCACCATCACACTATCACACCACCAACCCATGAACCTACGCTACATCGCCTCCCTCTCCGCCGCGCTGGCCCTCACTTCCGCCGCCCATGCCGGCACTACGATTCCCACCGCCCCGCTGGCTCCGCCTCCCGCTGAAAGCGATTGGTGGTTCCGCGCCGCCCCCTACGCCTGGGTCCCGGCTATGGAAGGCGACATCGGCATCGGTCCCCTCTCCACCCCGGTGGACATCAGCATGTCCGACGTGATCGATACCGTGGACATGACCTTCATGGGCGTTTTTGAAGTCGGCAAAGGCGACCTCTCCCTCGGACTGGATGTGGATTATTCCAAGAATTCCCAGGATATCGAAGCCGGAGACCGCATCTTCGACAGCTTCCGTTTCGAGCAAAAACAATGGCTCCTCACCCCCTACCTCGCCTACCGGGTGATCGATACCGGACGCTACCACATGGCCGTTTACGGCGGAGCCCGCTTCACCATCCTTGAGGCCGAACTGACCGGCCGCTTCGTCGGCGAAGGCGAACTCAACGGCAGCCGCGATATCGACTGGGCCGACCCCATCATCGGGATCCGCGGCCAGGCCGATTTCTCCGACAAGTGGTTCTTCCGTTACAGCGGCGACATCGGCGGATTCGGGGTCAGTTCCGATCTCACCTGGCAGGCCTTCGCCGGATTCGGTTATAACCTCACGCCGAATGTCAGCACCGCCATCGGTTACCGGGGTCTCGGCATCGATTACAGCAAGGATGCCTTCTCCATGGATGTCATCAGCCATGGCCCGGTGATCGGTCTCGAAATTCGCTTCTAAACCTTCGCCCACCTGCCAATCCTAACCACGAACCACGGGACCCATGAAAACCAACCTCCGCGCCGGAAGGCGATTTATCCTAACTTCTCTTTGGGCCGTCATGACCGGCCTGGCTCTGCAATCCGGCGTCAAAGCCGGGATCGAACCCGCCGCCAAAGCCCTCGTGGAATCCGTGGCCGCCAAACTCCAGTCGGCGAAGACTCTGCGTCTCACCGCCAAACACACCCTGGATCCCGCCCTCGGGGTGGGATCCAGGCTGGAAAAAGGCCCCCTCCAAATCACCGTCAAACGGCCCAACCAAATCCATGTGCTGCAAACGGCGGGTGTCGAAACCCGCGAGCTGGCCTACGATGGCCAAACCCTCTGCGTGATTCACCCGGAGTTGAAACACCATGCCTTGGAACCGCTCAAAGCCGGGACGATCGAGCAATTTGCCGACCGCATGGATGAGCGCTTCGGCTTCCGTCCGCCGGTCGCGGAGCTGCTCTCCGAAGACATGGCCTCCCAGCTCCTGCTGAATGTCACCTCCGCCCGGATCCTCGGCACCGAACGCGTGGGCTGGACCCGCTGCCAGCGGCTTCACTTCGAACAGCCCGGGATGAGCGGCGATCTGTGGATCTCCGAAAAGGACAAACTCCCTCTTCGTTACCGGCTGACCTTCACCGGCGTGACGGGCAGCCCGGCGTGGGACATCCGCCTTTCCAAATGGGAGCTGAATCCCGCCATCGATGACCGGTTGTTCTCCAAGCGCCCGGCCGCCGATTCCGCCAAATTGCAGATGCTGAAAAGCCGCTGATCCCAACCCTCACGTTCCCTCACTGTTATGAAATCTCCGCTCTTACCCCTCCTCTCCCTCCCCCTCGCCGCCGCCCTCGCCCTGACCATGTTCGTGCCCCACGGCAGTGCCGCGCCCCGGCACCGCCCGGCCAACCCGCGCGGCGTAGCCGATCCCCGGGGCATTGCCGACCCGCGTGGTATCGCGGATCCGCGTGGCGTCCTGGACCCGCGTGGCATCGCCGATCCCCGCGGCGTTTTTGACCCGCGCGGCCCCTTCGATCCCCGCAATCCGCACCGCTACATGTATGGCCTGCCCTCCGGCTACGCCATGCGCACCTACGCCGGGGTCCGTTATTATTACTGCGCGGGAAGTTATTACTATCCTTACATCATCAATGGCCAAACCGTTTACACTATCTGCGTGGTGAGTGGCGGCGTCCCCGTGATCCCGGCCCGGCCTTATTGACAGTCCATGAAAACTGCCAAAGCATCTGGACCGTTCCGGAAGGCGCTTTACCCCCGGTGAATCAGGGTCCGCCTTGGCCAACAAAAAACCCCCAAGCCCCGCGCAAATCCAAACGCGATACTCCAGCAACCGGCAGCTTGGCTAATCCGGCCTTCTGCGTCCGGCCGGACTGGCCTCCAGTGCCGGTTGCGGATACTTTTTACGGTAGGTGGCACCTTCGCGCCCGCACAGGTGGTCCCAAGTCCACGCCGGGCTGCTGAAGTGGATCCATCGCAAATCCTTCCCCGGCCTGTTGCACTTGGGGCAGGACTTGGCCTCCGGTCCATAACGTTCCAGCGCTTCATCAAGTGCCCGGCTCCGCCGCCGCCGCTTCTTCCGGCACGCCTCCAGATCCTCCCACGGGAAAATCGCGCTGGGGTCTTCGATCCCGGGGTCTTCGGGTTCGGGGTCTTCGGGTTCGGGGTCTTCGTGCATGGCTGGGCAGGCGGACACGGCTGCCATGCGCTGAAGGCGCGTTCCATGATAGCCTGGGGTTTCAACCCCAGGACCCCGGCCCGCCCGAATTCCCAGCGCTGAAGGCGCGTCGCATGAAACACCGGTGCACGCCGATGTTCCCAACACCGGTCCTCTCCATCCAAATCGTCCCTGATGGAACGCGCCGTTGGCGCTCCTGGGGGGGTGTGGGCATATCGTTTCCTGGGGTTGAAACCCCAGGCTGTCATGCGGCGCGCCGTTGGCGCTGATGGACTGGCGCTGCGCGATTGGCTGGGAAAATGGGATTTGATGTCGCGCGACCCGGCAGATATCATCCGGTTCAGCGACGTTCCATCCACGTCGAGGCC